>NZ_JBHUPT010000002.1:0-327393 GCF_049056525.1 Leisingera coralii
CTTTGCAAAAAGGCCGGCGACGGGCGGGAGTTCCCCTTCCGCGGCCGGGCGGCAGGGTCCGGTATTCGGCCGGACCCCCGTGTCTTCAGATCATGCGGTCAGGCGAGGCTGCCGTGGCAGTGCTTGAACTTCTTGCCGGAGCCGCAGGGGCATTTGTCATTGCGCGAGGGGTTGCCCCAGGTGGATGGATCATCCTCGACAAAACCCGGTGCAGGCTCCTCCGCGGGGGCAGCGGCAGGAGCGGTCTGCTGGGCCGCCATCTGCTGCATGGCGGCCTGGCGGGCTGCCATTTCCATCAGCATCTGCTGCTGCTCTTCCTCGGTCATCGGGCGCACCCGGCTCAGCTGCTGGGAGACTTCCTCCCGCAAGGAGTCGAGCATGCTTTCAAACAGCTGGAAGCTCTCGTTCTTGTACTCGTTCAGCGGGTCGCGCTGCGCATAGCCGCGGAACCCGACAACCGAGCGCAAATGCTCCAGGGTCAGCAGGTGTTCACGCCACTTCTTGTCGATGGTCTGCAGCAGCACCTGCTTTTCGATGTTGCGCATGTTTTCCGGGCCAAAGGCCTCGGCCTTTTCCGCCATCATCTTGTCCGAGGCGTCGACCAGCCGCTCCCGGATCTGCTCGTCATCGACGCCTTCCTCGGCAGCCCATTCCGCCACCGGAGCTTCGATTCCCAGCATTTCGCGCACCTGCTCCTGCAGGCCCGCGGTGTCCCACTGGTCGGCATAGGTCTTGGGCGGCATGTGGGTGTCGAGCAGGTCGTCGATCACCTCGTGGCGCATGTCGTCGACGATCTCGGACAGGTCCTCGGCCGCCATGATCTCGCGGCGCTGGCTGAAGATCACCTTGCGCTGATCGTTCATCACGTCGTCGAACTTCAGCACGTTCTTGCGCATGTCGAAGTTGCGGCCCTCGACCTTGGCCTGGGCGCGTTCCAGCGACTTGTTCACCCAGGGATGAATGATCGCCTCGCCTTCCTGCATGCCCAGCGACGACAGCAGCTTGTCCAGCCGCTCGGAGCCGAAGATCCGCATCAGGTCGTCTTCGAGGCTGAGGTAGAAGCGGGTGCGGCCCGGGTCGCCCTGACGGCCGGAGCGGCCGCGCAGCTGGTTGTCGATGCGGCGGCTTTCGTGGCGCTCGGAGGCCATCACGAACAGCCCTCCGGCATCCAGAACCTTCTGCTTTTCCTCGGCGTGCTTGGCTTCCTCAGCCGCGCGCAGCTCAGCCGGGTCGGCCTCGGGGTTTGCCGCCAGCGCCTCCAGCACCTTCATCTCGACGTTGCCGCCCAGCTGAATGTCGGTGCCGCGGCCGGCCATGTTGGTGGCGATGGTCACCGCGCCAAAGCGGCCGGCATCGGCAACGATCTGCGCTTCCTGCTCGTGGTGGCGGGCGTTCAGCACGTTGTGTTCGATGCCTTCCTTCTCCAGCATCTGGCTCAGCAGCTCGGATTTCTCGATCGAGGTGGTGCCCAGGAGGACCGGCTGGCCCTTTTCATGCGCCTTCTTGGCTTCCCTGATCATCGCCTCGTATTTCTCGCGGGCGGTGCGGTAGACCTGATCGTCCTCGTCCACCCGTGCGATCGGGCGGTTGGTCGGCACTTCGACCACGCCCAGGCCATAGATCTCCTGGAATTCCTCAGCCTCGGTCATCGCGGTGCCGGTCATGCCCGACAGCTTGTCATAAAGGCGGAAGTAGTTCTGGAAGGTCACCGAAGCCAGGGTGGTGTTCTCCGGCTGGATCTGCACGTCTTCCTTGGCTTCGATGGCCTGGTGCAGCCCTTCGGACAGGCGGCGGCCCGGCATCATCCGGCCGGTGAATTCGTCGATCAGCACCACCTGGCCATCGCGGACGATATAGTCCTTGTCCCGCTGGAACAGCTTGTGCGCGCGCAGAGCCTGGTTCACGTGGTGGACAACGGTGGTGCTTTCCGGATCGTAGAGCGAGGCCTCTTCTTCCAGCAGCCCATGCTCGCGCAGCGTCTGTTCCAGATACTCGTTGCCGTCCTCGGTGAAGGTCACACCGCGGGTTTTCTCGTCGATCTCATAGTGCTCCTCCGCCAGCAGCGGGATCACCTTGTCGATGGTTGCATAAAGCTCGGAACGGTCCTCCGCCGGGCCGGAAATGATCAGCGGTGTGCGGGCCTCGTCGATCAGGATCGAGTCCACCTCGTCGACGATGGCAAAGTTGTGCTGCTTCTGGAACACCTGGTCCAGCGACGGCTTCATGTTGTCGCGCAGGTAGTCAAAGCCCAGCTCGTTGTTGGTGGCATAGGTGACGTCACAGCCATAGGCGGCCATCTTCTCGGCGTCGGGCTGGCCGGACCAGATCACGCCGGTGGTCATGCCGAGCTGGGCAAACACCTTGCCCATCCATTCGCTGTCGCGCTTGGCCAGGTATTCGTTCACGGTGACCACATGCACGCCCTTGCCGGTCAGCGCGTTCAGATAGGCCGGGAAAGTGGCCACGAGGGTCTTGCCCTCGCCGGTCTTCATCTCGGAGATGTTACCCTGATGCAGGAACACGCCGCCCATCAGCTGGGTGTCAAAGGCGCGAAGGCCCAGGGCCCGCTTGGCCGCTTCGCGCACGTTGGCAAAGGCCTCCGGCAGCAGCGCGTCCAGGCTTTCGCCGCCCAGGGCGCGCTTGCGCAGCTCTTCGGTCTTTTCGATCAGCCCGTCGTCGCTGAGCTTCGCGAACTCGTCCTCCAGCGCGTTGATCTGTGCAATCAGCGGCCGCGTCGCCTTGATCTTACGGTCGTTCGGCGTGCCGAAAACCTTTTTGGCGAGTGTTCCGAAACCCAGCATGTTTTCTCCAGCGATCCTATCTCCGGCCTTTGCATCGGGCAGGCTTGCCCGCCGTGTCCGCAACCCATAAACAAGGTGGAAAGACGGTCCTGCCAATGGCCTCAAAGCGATGTAAGCGGCAGGGTTTAGAGTGTCAACGGCACGCCCCCCAGCGGCCAAGGAATAGGAAGGTTTCTATGCGTAAAGGTCTCACTTTTCTGTGCGGTATGGCAGTGGCGGCCTGCGCAGCGCTTCCGCTGGCGGCCGTGGCGGCGCCGCATGCCAACACGGTGGTTGCCTCGGTCAATGGCGAGGAGATCACCATCGGCCACATGATCATGGCGCGCGAAAACCTGCCGGCGCAGTACAAGCAGATCCCCGATGAAGTGCTGTACAATGCGATCCTCGATCAGCTGGTGCAGCAGACCGCGCTGAAACAGCAGCTGCACGGCGAGGTGCCGCGCTATGTGGCGCTGTCGGTCGAAAACGAAGAGCGTGCGATGCTGGCGGCCAATGTGCTCCAGACGGTGATGGACAACGCCAGCGGCGAAGAGGCGCTGCGCGCGGCCTATGATGAGAAATACTCCTCCGGCGATGGCGGCGACGAGTTCCACGCGGCCCACATCCTGGTCGAGAACGAAGCGGACGCGCTGGATATCATCAAGGAGCTGGATGCCGGCGCCGATTTTGCCACCCTCGCCAAGGAGCGGTCCACTGGCCCCTCCGGCCCCAGCGGCGGCGATCTGGGCTGGTTCACCACCGGCCGGATGGTGCCGGAATTCGAAAATGCGGTGCTGGAGCTGCGCTCCGGCGAGGTCTCCGGCCCTGTGCAGACCCAGTTCGGCTGGCACGTGATCCTGCTGCATGAGCGCCGCAAGACCGAGGCCCCCGAATTCGAAGAGGTGCGGGCGCAGATTGCCGACGAGCTGCGCCAGAAGGCGGTCGAAGAGCGCGTGAACGAGCTGACCGCAGCGTCCGAAATCGAACGCCCCGAAATCGAGGATCTGGATCCGGCGATCCTCAAAGACCTCAGCCTGGTAAGGAACTGATCATGGCGAAATCCCTGCCCGTCTCGCCGCTGGCACCCGCCAGCTTTCCCGATCTCCCGGTCATCAATGGGGTGCGCTTTGCCTCTGCCGCTGCCGGGGTGAAATACCAGGGCCGCACCGACGTGATGCTGGCGGTGATGGATCCGGGCACCTCGGTTGCCGGGGTGTTCACCCGCTCCAAGACCCGCTCTGCCCCGGTGCTGGACTGCCAGGCCAAGCTGGGCGGCGCGGCGGATGCCGGTGCGGCCATCCTGGTGAACTCGGGCAATTCCAACGCCTTTACCGGCCATTACGGGCAAACCTCGGTGGCGGAGATCACCACTGCGGTTGCTGCGGCCGCAGGCGTCCCGGCGGAGCGTGTATTCACCGCTTCGACCGGTGTGATCGGCGAACCGCTGCCGCATGACCGTATTGTCGCCAAGATCGGCGAGCTGAACGATGCGCTGGACGAGACCACGCTGGAAGGCGCCGCCAGGGCGATCATGACCACCGACACCTTTGCCAAGGGTGCAAGCGCCACGGTCGGGATCGAAGGAAAGACCATCAAGATCGCCGGCATTGCCAAAGGCTCCGGCATGATCGCACCGGACATGGCGACGATGCTGGTCTATATCTTCACCGATGCGAAGGTGGAGCAGGCTGCCCTGCAGGCGCAGCTGGCGGAGATCTGCAACCGGACCTTCAACTGCATCACCGTGGACAGCGACACTTCGACCTCCGACAGCCTGATGCTGTGTGCGACCGGCGCCTCGGGCGTGGATGCCACCGGAAACCCGGAATTTGCGGCTGGGCTGGAGCGGGTCATGCTGGACCTGTCGCACCAGGTGGTGCGCGACGGTGAGGGTGCCACCAAGTTCGTGGAAATCCAGGTCACCGGTGCAGCTTCGGACGCGGATGCCAAGGTGCATGGCCTGGCGATTGCCAACTCGCCGCTGGTGAAGACCGCCATTGCCGGCGAGGATCCGAACTGGGGCCGTGTGGTGATGGCGATCGGCAAGTCCGGGGCCGCAGCGGACCGCGACCTGCTGTCGATCTCCTTTGGCGATGTGCTGGTGGCGGAAAAGGGCTGGGTCTCGCCGGACTACAAGGAAGAGCTGGGCGCGGCGGAGATGAAGAAGCAGGAGATCACCATCAAGGTGGATCTGGGTCTTGGCAGCGGTAAGGCCACCGTCTGGACCTGCGACCTGACCCACCAGTACATCTCGATCAACGCGGACTACCGGTCATGAAAACTGTTCTGGTATCCGCGGTTGCGCTCATCGACGTCGATGGGCGGGTGCTGCTGGCGCAGCGGCCCGAGGGCAAGTCGATGGCGGGCCTGTGGGAGTTTCCCGGCGGCAAGATCGAGCCGGGGGAAATCCCCGAGGCGGCGCTGATCCGCGAGCTGCACGAGGAGCTGGGGATCGACACCTGGGCCTCCTGCCTGGCGCCGCTGACCTTTGCCAGCCATTCCTACGAGGACTTCCACCTGCTGATGCCGCTGTTTGCCTGCCGCAAGTGGGAGGGCATCCCGCAGGCCAAGGAAGGCCAGACCCTGAAATGGGTGCGGCCGCAGGACCTGCGCGACTATCCCATGCCGCCGGCCGATATTCCGCTGATCCCGATCCTGCGCGACTGGCTGTAACCCGCGCGGCCCCCGGCGCGCCGGGGGAACGCCCATCCCGACAGGATTTCTGGAGCTTTACCGGGCGTTTAACTGCTGCGGCCCGAATGGGTAACGCTTTGTTAATTAATCTGATCAAGCATAAGTATACGGAGCAAGCCACTACCCAGAATTGCAAATAAGCAGGAATAGACCATGCTTAGAACAATCGCAGTGGGCAAGTTTTCCCTGGTTCAAGGCAGTTTCATACGGGCACTCCCGGACGGGAGAATCGCGGTGCGGGTTGGCACGAAAACCTATCAAGGCCAGCCTGTGGCACCGCTCGCCTGAGCCGCCACTCACGCAGTCAGGCGTAAAAGGGCAGCTGCACCAGCTGCCCTTTTCCAGTTGCATCTGCAGCAACCGAGATCCTGCTCGGAAAGAAACTGTCAGGATAGACAGCCTGTCCTTTTGAGCCGGGAAACCGCCCTTTCGGCAGCTGTCATTTTCAGGCTGGCCCGGGCACAGTGACGGTGCAGCAGCGAAGGGCCTGGCCTGATGAGCGGCGTATGGCTCCGCTCCCCAGACGCTTCGTCAGCTGCTGCACGAATTTCCCGGCGCTGGCCTTGCCGTCAGGCGAAAATGAAAAAGGCCCTGGCATCTGCGCCAGGGCCTTTCTTATTGTCGGATCGCGACCTGATCAGTCGAGGGTGCGGGTTACTTCCTCGCGCTCGAAGATCTCGATCACGTCGTTCGGGCGGATATCGTCGTAGTTCTCGAACGCCATACCGCATTCCTGGCCGGACTGGACCTCGGAGACTTCGTCCTTGAAGCGCTTCAGGGTCTTCAGCGTGCCTTCGTGGATCACCACGTTGTCGCGCAGCAGGCGCACGCCGGCCGAGCGGCGGGCAACGCCTTCGGTAACCAGACAGCCGGCTACCTTGCCAACGCCGGTGACCTTGAAGACTTCCTTGATCTGCGCGTAGCCGATGAAGTTTTCGCGGATCTCCGCCGACAGCAGGCCGGAGGCCGCCGCCTTCACGTCATCCACCAGGTCATAAATCACCGAGTAGTAGCGGATCTCCACGCCCTTCTGGTTGGCGGTGTTGCGGGCCGAGGCATTGGCACGGACGTTGAAGCCCATGATCGGCGCACCGGACGCTTCCGCAAGGCCGACATCGGTCTCGGTGATCGCACCGACGCCCGAGTGCAGCACGCGCACGCGCACTTCCTCGTTGCCGATCTTTTCCATCGCCTGAACGATGGCCTCGGCAGAGCCCTGCACGTCGGCCTTGACCAGGATCGGCAGCTCGGAGACGTTTTCGTCTTCCTTGGCCTTGGCCATCAGCTGTTCCAGCGTGGTCGCGGCACCGGCTGCGGCGCGCTTGTCCTTGGCCGCCTGCTCGCGGTACTCGGCGATTTCGCGCGCCTGGGCTTCGGTTTCGGTGACGTTCAGAACGTCGCCCGCTTCCGGGGTGCCATTCAGGCCCAGCACTTCGACCGGAACCGACGGACCGGCTTCCTCAACCCGCTCGCCCTTGTCGTTGATCAGCGCACGGACCTTGCCGTACTGCTCACCCACAACAAAGATGTCGCCTTGGCGCAGGGTGCCGTTCTGAACCAGCACGGTGGCCACGGGGCCGCGGCCCACGTCCAGCTGCGCCTCGATCACGGCGCCCTGTGCGGCGCGGTCGGGGTTCGCTTTCAGTTCCAGGATTTCCGCTTGCAGCGCAATGGCTTCCAGCAGATCGTCCAGGCCCTGGCCGGTGACGGCGGAGACTTCCACATCCTGCACTTCGCCGGACATCTGTTCCACGATCACTTCATGCTGCAGCAGCTCAGCGCGCACCTTGTTCGGGTCAGCGGCCGGTTTGTCGATCTTGTTGATGGCAACAATCATCGGCACGCCTGCAGCCTTGGCGTGGTTGATGGCTTCGACGGTCTGCGGCATGACGGAGTCATCCGCAGCGACAACCAGAACCACGATGTCGGTCACCTGTGCGCCGCGCGAGCGCATCGAGGTGAAGGCCGCGTGACCCGGGGTGTCCAGGAAGCTCAGCACGGTGCCGCCTTCGGTGGTCACCTGGTAGGCGCCGATGTGCTGGGTGATGCCACCGGCTTCGCCTGCCACAACGCGGGCGTCGCGGATTGCGTCCAGCAGCGAGGTCTTGCCGTGGTCGACGTGGCCCATGATGGTGATGACCGGCGGACGCGGCTTCAGGTCCTCTTCCTTGTCCTCGACCTCCTTGATCACGTCCTCGACGTCAGCATCGGAAACGCGGGTCACCTTGTGGCCGAATTCCTCGATGATCAGTTCGGCGGTATCGGCGTCGATCGACTGGTTCTGGGTGACCATCATGCCCATCTGCATGAGCGATTTCACCACATCGGCAACGCGTTCGGCCATGCGGTTGGCCAGCTCGGACACCACGATGGTTTCCGGCAGCTGCACGTCGCGCACAACCTTTTCCCGCTCGACCGAGCCGCCCATGGCCTTCTGACGCGCACGCTCCTGCTTGCGCTTCATCGCTGCCATCGAGCGCTGGCGGTTGCCTTCGCCGCCGGTCGCCTGGCCAAGCGTCAGTTTGCCGGAGCGGCGGTTGTCTTCACGGCCCTTGCCGCGGGACGGGCGCTGTTCGCGCTCGCGCTCAGCCTTGCGCGGAGTCGCAGCCGGAGCCGGCTTGCTCGGCGCCGGACGCTCTGCCTTGGGAGCAGGCGCGGGGGCAGCGGCGGCCCGTTTGGCTGCCTCTTCTTCCTCGACGCGCTTGCGCTCCTCCTCTTCGGCTTTCTGGCGGGCGCGCTCTTCGGCTTCGCGCTGCTCGCGCTCTTTGGCTTCCGCTTCGGCGCGGCGGCGCTCACGCTCTTCGGCGCGGGCCTTTTCCTCGGCTTCACGCTGCGCGGCTTCTTCCGCCTCGCGGGCCTTGGCGGCCTGCAGAGCCTTCAGGCGGCGCTCCATTTCCGCGTCGCTGATGCCGGCGGGCCGGCGGGATCCGGACGCTGCCGGTGCAGCACCGCTGCCGCTTTTGGCCGCACCCGGCTTGGGAACCACAACGCGTTTGCGCTTGGTTTCCACTACGACATTCTTGGTCCGTCCATGGCTGAAACTCTGTTTCACGTTCCCCGGACGGGAACTCCCACGCAGACCCAGTGTCTTTTTGCCGTCACTATCGCTCATAAAGCTACTTATCCTTCCGTGCGGCCGTTGCCGCCCACCATTTCGCGCAAACCTTGCAGTCGTTGCGCCTCATCTACAACACGTTTGCTGAGTCCGCCAGAGGCGAGGGCGGCATGTATCACAGTTTGGCGCCCAAATGCCATTCCCAGCTCGTCCGCCGTGAGGCAGCCGATGAATTTGCCCTTGTAGGGCGTGCTCAGCTTCGACTTTCCGCGGCCCGACCCGTCAGAAGCCTGGATCAGCACCCGGGCCTCTTCCTTGGCCAGCCAGTCCTTGACCTTTTCAAAGCCGGCCACCGCGTCGCCCGACTTGCGCGCCAGGCTGATCAGACCGACGAGGCGGCGGACCACTTGGTCCTCCACCTCCCCGACAAGCCCGCCGGAGACCTGGACCTGCGATTTGAAGCCGCGGGCAAACAGCTTCTTTTTGACCGCGGTTTCCAGCGCCGGGCGGCTGGCCGCGACATAGACGCCGCGGCCCGGCAGCTTCTCCATCACGTCGGGCACGACCTGGCCCTCAGGACCCATCACAAAGCGGATGAGGCCCTGTTTGGGCTGGGTCTCGCCGGTTGCGATGCACTTGCGCTCGCTGCCTTCGGACCGGTCTTTTTGTACGCCGCCGCGTGTCATGCAGGTCTCCTTTGCAAAGCCCGGGGTCAGGCTTCGCCTTCCTCTTCGCCAGCGTCTTCGTCTTCTGCCGCTTCCGCTTCCAGCTCAGCCGGGTCAACCCAGCCCAGCATGATGCGGGCGGTCATGACCATGTCCTGCGCCTCTTCCAGCGACACGCCGAAGGGCTCCAGAATGCCGTCATCCTTGACCCGCTCACCGCCATCGGAGGTCCAGCCGCCGGCCAGCTCCCAGTCGGCGCAGGTGGCGAAATCTTCCAGCGACTTCACGTCGTCCTTGGCCAGCGCCTCGACCATCTGCGGGGTCAGGCCTTCGAACTGGATCAGGCTTTCCTCGGCACCGAGTTCACGGGCTGCATCCAGTGCCGCCTTGGCCTGGGCTTCCAGGAAGTCGCGGGCACGGGCCTGCAGTTCTTCGGCGGTGCCTTCGTCGACACCGTCAATCACCAGCAGTTCATCGAGCTCGACATAGGCAACCTCTTCCAGGTTGGTGAAGCCCTCAGACACCAGAAGCTGGGCAAAGAACTCGTCGAGATCAAGGGTCTCCATGAACAATTTCGTGCGCGCCTCGAATTCCTTCTGGCGGCGGGCCGATTCTTCTTCCTCGGTCATGATGTCGATATCGAGACCGGTCAGCTGCGACGCCAGGCGCACGTTCTGGCCGCGGCGGCCGATGGCGAGCGACAGCTGCTCTTCCGGCACCACAACCTCGATCTTGCCGGCTTCCTCGTCCAGCACCACCTTGGTCACTTCGGCCGGCTGCAGCGCGTTCACCAGGAAGGTCGGCTGATCCTCGTTCCACGGGATGATGTCGATCTTCTCGCCCTGCAGTTCGTTCACCACGGCCTGCACGCGGGAGCCGCGCATACCCACACAGGCGCCGACCGGGTCGATCGAGCCGTCATAGGAGACCACGGCAATCTTGGCACGCGAACCCGGGTCGCGTGCAACCGCCTTGATCTCGATGATGCCGTCATAGATTTCCGGCACTTCCATCTTGAACAGCTCGGCCATGAACTCCGGCGCGGTGCGCGACAGGAAGATCTGCGGGCCGCGCGGCTCACGGCGCACGTCCTTGATGTAGCAGCGCACGCGGTCGTTCGGGCGGTAGCTTTCACGGCCGATCTTCTCGTTGCGGCGCAGGATCGCTTCGCCGGCGCCCACGTCGACGATGACGTTGCCGTATTCCTCGCGCTTGACCAGGCCGTTGATGATGGTGCCGGCGCGGTCCTTGAATTCCTCGTACTGGCGGTCACGCTCAGCTTCGCGGACCTTCTGCAGGATCACCTGCTTGGCCGACTGTGCGGCGATGCGGCCCATTTCGACGGGCGGCACTTCCTCGACGTAGGTCTGGCCCACTTCGGGGTTCGCCATGTACTGGCGCGCCTGCTCGACGGTCATTTCGGCCTGGTAGTTCTCCAACTCGTCATCCGCCACGACGGTGCGCACGCGGGTAAAGGTGGCGCGGCCGGTCTTGCGGTCGATCGACACCCGGATGTCCATCTCGGCGCCATACCGGCTTTTGGCCGCACGGGCGAGGCTCTCTTCCATCGCCTCGATCACCAGGCCCGGGTCGATCATCTTTTCGCGCGCCACGGCCTCGGCGGTTTGCAACAGCTCCAGCTGGTTTGCAGAGGTGATAGCCATTACTTTTTCTCCTCTTCGGACTCTTCGGTCTCGATTTCGTCGAATGCGTCTTCGTTGAGCGTCCCGGCCTCTTTGCGCTGACGCAGCATTTCCTTGATCAGATCATCGGTCAGAACCAGCTTGGCATCGCTCAGCCAGTCGAATTTCAGACCGATGGTCACGGTCTCGCCCTGATCCTCGATGTTGATCAGGACTTCGTCTTCCTCGGTGCCCGCCAGCTCCCCCTTGAAGCGGCGGCGGCCGCCGACCATCTCGGCGGTTTCCAGCTTGGCCTCGTAGCCCTCGAACATCTCGAAGTCTTTCATCCGCGTCAGCGGACGGTCAATGCCGGGGCTCGACACTTCCAGGGCATAAGCATCGATGATCGGGTCCTCGACGTCCAGCACGGCGCTGACGGCGTTCGAAATCTCGGCGCAATCATCCACCTCGATACCGCCGTCGGGCTTGTCGGCCATGATCTGCAGCGTCGTCGACTTACCAGACATCAGCCGGATGCGCACCAGCTCATAGCCCAAGTCCTCGATCACCGGGGTGACGATCTCGGCCAGGCGCCGGTCGATGGCAGCTTTGGCAATCAGGTCGTTGGTCATCAGACCTCCACTTGGAGCGGCAGGCGCGAACCTGCAAACACAAAAAAACGGGCGCGCGGCCCGTCGAAATTCCCGGTGGAGCCTTGAGCCAGAGGTTCAACGCGCCGCTGTTGTCAAAGCCATATAGGGGGGATTGGGTGAAACTGCAAGGCTTGTCTTCGGGGATGGCCGCGCTGCGGTGTCAGGCCATCCACCAGCGTTCGGCGATGCGGCCGTCATCCAGCGGCGCGCGCTGGCCCACCTTGCGCGGGATGCCGACGTTGTGCCGCGCCGCCAGAGCCATGTCGCTGGACGAGGGGTGATACAGGAACTCGCCCCGGCGCAGCAAGCCGCGCGGTTCCGGCAGGGCTGCCACGTCAACATATCCATCGCGCAGAGCCTCAGCCCGGACAGCGGCGTCGGGGATCACGATGATCTCCACCGCATCCGCCCAGCCGGCAGTTCCAGCCTTGTAGTGATCCGCCACCTTGGACGCGCGGAAATGGCGGCCCTCCTGGGCTCGCTCCACCTTGTAGCAGCCGGTGCCGATCGCCTCTGACAGCGGCACCGGCAGATCGCCGCCAAGGGCAATCATCTGGTCCGCGCTGGCCAGCAGATAAGGCAGATGCGGGTTGGGCTGCGCCAGCTCCACCAGCAGCTGATGGCCGCCCAGCGCGGTGATTGCACGCACCTCTGCCCCGGTGATTCCCTGCACCAGGAGCGAGGCGGCGGCATCTTCCGCTGTCAGCGGGCTGCCATCATGAAACGCCACTCCCTCACGCAGGTTGAAGGTCCAGGTCCGGGCGTCCTGGGTGGAGTGCCAGCCCGTCGCCAGTTCGCCGCGCAGCAGCCCGTCGGGGGCAATCTCGGTCAGCGTGTCATAGATCGCGCCGCGGGCGGCCTGCTCCAGCATCCCGCCGTCGCGCGGGACCGCCAGGCGCAGCACGCCGCCTTCCTTGGGGGAGGCATGGACCGATCCGCCGGCAGCAGCCAGCAGGGCAGCGGCAGCACCCGAGGTGAACAGCGCGCGGCGGTCGATGCGCGTCATGGCACAAGCTCTCCTGCAATCCGGTCCATCGCCCGGACCAGCTCAGCGCTGATTCCCGGCTCCGACAGAGCATGGCCGGCATTGCGCACCATCTTCAACTCCGCATTTGGCCACAGCTCATTCAGGCGCCAGGCGGACGTGGGTGGACAAATCATGTCATAGCGGCCCTGCACGATCACGCCGGGGATATGGGAAATCCGCCCCATGTTGGCAAGGATCTGGCCGTCATAATCA
This sequence comes from Leisingera coralii, assembly GCF_049056525.1. Classification (NCBI taxonomy): domain Bacteria; kingdom Pseudomonadati; phylum Pseudomonadota; class Alphaproteobacteria; order Rhodobacterales; family Roseobacteraceae; genus Leisingera; species Leisingera coralii. Next base: position 12,710 of record NZ_JBHUPT010000002.1, read on the forward strand.
AGAAAGCCGCCATTTCGGAAATAATGGTTCTCCAGCCGGGCAAAGGCACGGGCGTAGTCCCCGGGGCTTTCACCGCTGTGGCCGTTGGAGTGCACCGACGCCAGCGCGTTTTCCCACGCCGACCAGGCACGGCCAAAGCGCACTTCCTCGTCCAGGTTTCCGGAAAACAGCCGCTTGTGATAGGCGCCGATCATGTCGCTGCGCTCGCCATCGGGGATCAGCGAGACGAATTTGGCCCAGGTTTCGGGCCAGAACTTGCCGGCGCCACCGCCGTAGAACCAGTCGAGCTCCGCCTTGGTCATCAGGAAGACGCCGCGCAGGATCATCTGCTGCACCCGGTCCGGGTGGGTCTGGGCATAGATCAGCGCCAGGGTCGCCCCCCAGCTGCCGCCGAACAGGATCCACGACTCGATGCCAAGCTGGCGGCGAATCAGCTCTATGTCGGCGACCAGGTGCCAGGTGGTGTTGTCCTCGCAGGAGGCATAGGGGCGCGAGCGGCCGCAGCCGCGCTGGTCGAACAGGACGATCCGGTAAATATCGGGGTCGAAATAACGCCGCATTGCCGGACTGCTGCCGCCGCCGGGGCCGCCATGGCACACGATCACGGGAATCCCGTTTGGATTGCCGCTCTGCTCTGCATATATCCGGTGTCCCTGGCCTGCGTCGAACATGCGCTGGTCAAAGGGCTCGACAGGCGGGTAAAGATAATGCACTGCGCGCTTTTGGTCCGGGTATCTATCCATTACTGACCTTAGTGAAACGTCAGACTACAAAAGAGCACACGGAGACAGGAATGCAAGCGCCTCAATCCACGGTCGACCCAGCGGAAATCGCCAAATTCGAGGCGATGGCGGCGGAGTGGTGGGATCCGCATGGCAAATTCAAGCCGCTGCACATGCTGAACCCGTGCCGGCTCGACTATATCACCAGCCAGATCGCTGCCGAATTTAACCGCGATCTGACGGCACGGAACCCGTTCGAAGGGCTGCGGCTCCTGGATATCGGCTGCGGCGGCGGGCTGCTGAGCGAACCGATGGCCCGGCTGGGCGCGACGGTTGTGGGCGCCGATGCTGCCGAGGGCAACCTGCCGGTGGCGCGCATCCATGCGGAACAATCCGGGCTCGAGATCGACTACCGCCACACCACCGCCGAAGCGCTGGCCGAGGCCGGCGAGCAATTCGACGTGGTGCTCAACATGGAGGTGGTGGAGCATGTCGCCGATCCGCTCAGCTATCTGACCGCGACTCAGCAGCTGCTGAAACCCGGCGGGCTGGAGATCTGCTCGACCATCAACCGCAACCCCAAGAGCTTTGCCATGGCCATCGTCGGTGCCGAGGTGATCATGCGCTGGCTGCCGCGCGGCACTCATGAATGGTCCAAGTTCATCACCCCGGATGAGCTGTTCGAGTTGCTGCGCAAGGCCGGGCTGAAACCGGTGGACCGCAAGGGATTCGTGTTCAATCCGATCACCTGGAACTGGTCGATTTCCGACCGGGACCTGTCGGTCAACTATGTGACTGCGAGCGTGAAACCCGGCTGAGCTGCCCCCCTGCCGCCGCGCCTGACTTGCCGCCTATCCTTAAGGATAGGTGCTAACGCTTATGCACTCTTTAGTTGCCGCGTCCCGATTGCTAATCTCAGATATCGGATTTGGAATATTATCCGGTCCGCCAGGGGTCGTGTCCCCGAACCGAGGGAGTGCTTTCCACTGTTTATGGTGGGTCCGCCCAAAGGTTGCCGATGCCGCCACTCACGGATTGATGGGGACTGATGGGGAAGAGGGGCGCCTGCTTGCAGGCGTCCTTCTTTTTTGGGAAATCGTTTCAGTCAACAGGCTGCCGGGACCGGCCGGCTCAGCCGCTTTCTTCCAGCTTGCCGCGCAGCTCGCGCAGGATCGGCAGGGTGGCCCTGACCCGGTCGCTGCCCAACTCGCCGACCACTTCTGAAATCACCGGAATGATCCCGGCCAGCGCCGCATCGCGGGCTTGTTTGCCGGCCGGGCTGATCGCCACCATCTTGCGCCGCGCATCATCCCAATCGGGGCGGACGTGGATGTAGCCCGCCACTTCCAGTTTGTTCAGCGTGTTGGTCATCGCCCCGCGTGTCACGTGGAACGCCTTGGCCAGCTGAGCGGGCGAGCGTTCCAGCCCGGCACGGGCCAGGTGGTTCAGTACCGAGAAATGCGACAGTTCCATCCCTTTTGGCAGCACTTTGCTGAGGCGTGACCGGGCCAGCTGGTCAGCCATGAGTATCTCGCTGAACAGCGATACCGCCAGGGAATGGGTCTCGTCCATCAGGGTCCGTCAAACTCCCGGTCGTGGGTGAGGGAAGGCACGCGCCTGCGTGCTTCTGCCACTTTTTCGAGGTCGAGATCAACGTAAGTCACGCCAGGCTCCTGGCCCGCATCCGCCAGCACCTCGCCCCAAGGGGCGACAGCCAGGGTATGGCCATAGGTCTTGCGGCTGGGCCCGCGGGAGGCCGGGTGCTTGCCGGTCTGCGCCGGCGCCAGCACGAAACAGCCGGTCTCGATCGCCCGGGCGCGCAACAGCGAATGCCAATGCGCCGCGCCGGTCACATAGGAGAACGCCGCCGGCACGGTCAGGATCTGCGCCCCGCCCTTGGCCAGTGCCCGGTGCAGACGCGGGAAGCGCACGTCGTAGCAGATGGTCATGCCAATGCTGGCAAAGGGCGTCTCCGCCACGACGGCTTTGGTGCCCGGGCGGTAGCCATCGGATTCACGGTAGGTTTCCTCCGGTGTGACCTCCACATCGAACATGTGGATCTTGTCATAACGCGCGGTGATTTCACCCTGCGGGCTGATCAGGAACTGCCGGTTGGCAAAGCGCCCGTCGCCGTCATGGGTCTTGATCCCCAGCGAGCCCAGCAGCAGCCAGACCCCGTGTCTGGCCGCCTCTTCGCGGAGGGCAGACAGGGTCGGGTCGTCCTCCTCGTGGCAAAGAACGCTATTCTGATGCGTCCTGCTGCCGGAGAGGCAATTGGTGACCTCGGGTGTCAGCACGAAACCGGCCCCGCCGCGCACAGCCTCCGCCATCATTGCTTTCACCGTTTCCAGGTTTTCGGCCGGGATATCGGTGGATGTCATCTGAAGCAGAGCTGCGCGCATCTTGTCTCTCCGGGCTCAGGCTGCCAGCAGCGGGTCGAGCTTGCCCGCCTGCTCCAGCGCATAAAGGTCGTCGCAGCCGCCTACATGGGTCTCGCCGATGAAGATCTGCGGCACCGTGCGGCCGCCGTTGGCGCGCTGGATCATCTCCGCCTTGCGCTCCGGCTCTTCCAGCACGTTGACTTCCGAAAAAGCCACGCCCTTCTGGTTCAGCAGCCGCTTGGCCGCATGGCAGTAGCCGCACAGAGGCGAGGTGTAGATTTCAACCGTTTTCATTCAGGACCCCATGTTCTGGTTTCGAAGGTTGTGGAGGAATTGGGGATTCATTGCAACAATTGCCAGAGGCCGGCGGACGGGCTCACGCTTGCGTGACCCTGGCCAGCACCGCCACCCGCACCTCGGCCGCTCCCGCCCGCAGGCAGGCATCGGTGCAGGCGCTGAGGGTGGCGCCAGAGGTCATCACGTCATCCACGATCAGCACGTTGCGGCCCTTGATCCTGCCCAGCCGGCCCGGATGCGCCCCGATGGCAGATCCCAGCAGCTGATAGCGCTGGTCCCGCGTCTTGCCCTCCAGCGCGGGCGTCTGCCGGATGCGGCGCAGCAGGTCCGGGCAATGCTCCAGACCCGCTCGTTCCGCCAGCGCGTCTGCCAGCAGGGCCGACTGGTTGTACTTGCGCTTGAGCAACCGGGTCCAATGCAGCGGCACCGGGCAGATCAGCGGTTCATTCTGCAGAAGCGGTTGCGCGGCCCGCTCCAGCCACCCTGCTGCCGTTTGCGCGATCTCTGTCCGGTCGCCGTGTTTCAGCGCCAGCACCAGCCTGCGCCCCTGCCCCTCATAAAGCAGTGCAGACCTCCCCTGGCTCCAGGGCCGCGGATGGCGCAGGCAGCTGTCGCATTCCAGGCGGAAACCGTCCGCCTCCCCCGGCAGCGGGGCGCCGCAGCCCTCGCAGACCGTGCCGCTGATGAAATGCATCCCGGACCAGCAGGTGCCGCACAGGCCAAAGTCACTGCCGACAAGGCCGCCGCAGCCCAGGCATTGGGCCGGGTAGATCAGTGAAACAGCGGTTTGAATCCTGGCCAGCAGCATCTAAATAGCCTCCATGACACAAGCGCCCGCACAACTCTTCGACCGAAACACGTTGGCAGCCCGCCGCGCCCGCCGGCGCGCGGATGCCCTGTTCCTGCACCAGATGGCGCGGGATGAGGCCGAGGATCGCCTGAGCCTGGTTAACAGAACCTTTACAGCGCCCGCAGTGGTCTGCCCTTTCCCGGAGGTCTGGGACGGGTTCCAGCCTGCAGCGAAGGTCGTGGCAGACACCGATGTTCTGGCGCTCGAAGAAGGCGCGCATGATGTGGTGATCCATGCCATGTGCCTGCATTGGGCCAATGATCCGGTCGGGCAGCTGATCCAATGCCGCCGCGCCCTGAAGGAAGATGGGCTGCTGCTGGTCCTCCTGCTCGGCGGCCAGACCCTGCACGAGCTGCGCGCGGCCATGGCCGAGGCAGAGACCGTGGTGATGGGCGGCCTGTCGCCGCGGGTCGCCCCGATGGGAGAGATCCGGGACCTGGGCGGACTGCTGCAGCGGGCCGGTTTTGCGCTGCCGGTGGCCGACCTGGTGCCGCTGACCGCCGAATACCGGGATCTTACCCATCTGGTCCACGACCTGCGCGGCATGGGAGAGACCAATGCCCTTACCCAGCGCCTGAAACGCCCGGCACCGCGCGGCCTGTTCCAGCTGGCCGATCACATCTACCGCGAGCATTTCGCCACGGCTGACGGCCGGCTGCCCGCGACATTTGAGCTGGTCTGCCTCACCGGCTGGTCGCCATCGGACAGCCAGCAGAAACCCCTGCGCCCAGGCTCTGCCCAGATGCGCCTGGCCGATGCACTGAAAGTGCCGGAAACCAAGCTCGACCCCTGATAAGTTTCCGCTATGGCTGCGCCAATGTGATCCAATTGGCCTTCTGCGCGTAAAGACAGTAGTTTGCCGCCAACCATCGAATTCTCAGCCCCACAGGACCTGCCCATGCTGGACGCCGCCCGGACCGCCAAATGCCCTGCCCACGCACCCGCCGATCACCCCAGGATCCCGGCGGAGAAGGTCGGCATCCTGCTGGCCAACCTTGGCACACCGGACGATTACTCCTACTGGCCGATGCGCCGGTATCTGAACGAGTTCCTGTCGGACAAGCGGGTGATCGACTACCCGTCGTGGAAATGGCAGCCGCTGCTGCAGCTGATCATCCTGACCAAACGCCCGTTCTCCTCCGGCGCGGCCTACAAATCGATCTGGAACCACGACAAGGGCGAAAGCCCGCTGATGACCATCACCAAGGACCAGACGGCCAAGATGGCTGAGGTGATGAAGGCGCGGTACGGCGATCAGGTGATGGTCGATTTCTGCATGCGCTACGGCAACCCCTCGACCAGGTCCAAGGTGCGGGAGATGGTAGCGGCCGGCTGCCAGAAGATCCTGTTTGTGCCGCTTTACCCGCAATATGCCGGCGCGACCTCCGGCACCGCCAACGACCAGTTCTTCCGCGCCCTGATGGAAGAAGCCTGGCAGCCCGCCGCGCGCACAATCGAGCCCTATTTCGACCAGCCTGCCTATATCGACGCCTTGGCGCGGTCAGTGGAAGACGCCTATGCCAAGGCAGAGAAGCGCCCGGATATCCTGGTAGTGTCCTACCACGGAATGCCGCAACGGTATCTGATGCAGGGCGATCCCTATCATTGCCAGTGCCAGAAAACGACGCGCCTGCTGAAGGAGCGGCTGGGCTGGGACGACACCCGGATCACCTCGACCTTCCAGTCGGTGTTCGGGCCCGAGGAATGGCTGAAACCCTACACCGTGGACCACGTCGCGACGCTCGCCAAGGAGGGCAAGAAGAACATCGCGGTGATTGCGCCGGCCTTCTCTGCCGACTGCATCGAGACACTGGAAGAGATCAACGAGGAAATCCGCGAAAGCTTTGAGCACGCGGGTGGCGAGGACTTCCTCTATATCCCCTGCCTTAACGATGATGATGACCATATCGCCGCACTGGCCGGGGTTATCGAGCAGAACCTGAAAGGCTGGCTGGACTAAACCGCCGTCCCGGTCCAAATAGGATCCAATATTGGATCGCCGGGCACGCCGGCAGACCGGGGAGAGTTTGGATGACGCTTGCGCATTGGGCCGCCGCCCTTGAGGAACATTGGGGTATCAAGGCGGAATTGAGCCGCCTCGATGGGGAGTACGACCTGAACTTCCTGGCCCGGGACGCAGATGGCCAAGGCTATATCCTCAAGGCGATGCGCCCCGGCTGCGAAACCTGGCTGGTCGACATGCAGGTGAAGGCGTTTGAGCACATCGCCGCGCGCCAGCCGGAGCTGCCGTGCCCGCGGGTGATTGCCTCTGCTGGCGGTCAGTCTCTGCTGACACTCCCGGATGAGGAGGGACAGGACCGGCTGGTCTGGCTGCTGAACCAGTTGCCCGGGCGCTGCTATGCCAAGGCCGAGCCGAAAAGCGATGCGCTGATCCATGAGGTTGGACAGGTTCTGGGCGGGTCGGCCAAGGCACTGGCCGATTTCCGGCATGATGGGCTGGAGCGCGATTTCAAATGGGACCTGATGCGCGCGGGCTGGATCAGGGACCAACTGTCCTGCATCAGCGACCCTGCGCGCCGTGCGATCCTTGAAGAGACTTGTGCAGATTTCGCCAAGTTAGAGCCTGTTCTGGCAGAGCTGCCCAAGCAGGCCATCCACAATGACGCCAATGACTATAACATCATGGTGGCGGGAGAACTGGGCGAGCCGCGCAGAGTCTCGGGCCTCATCGACCTGGGCGACATGTGCGCCGCACCGCGGGTCTGCGACCTGGCGATTGCCGCGGCCTATATCGTTCTGGACCATCCGGCACCGGAGGCCGCTCTTGCGGCTTTGGTAGCCGGCTACCATGATGCCTATCCGCTGACCCCGGCGGAAGTGGACATGGTCTGGCCGCTGCTGCGCGCGCGGCTGGCCGTCAGCGTGGTGAACTCCATCCTGATGGCGGCAGACAACCCCGATGATCCCTATGTCACCATCTCGCAAGCCCCGGCCTGGCGGTTCCTGGAAGGCAATACGCTGCATGGCGGGCTGCTGACGGCCCGGCTGCGCGCGGCGTGCGGCCTGCCGGTGGTGGACGGCGCCGAACGGGTGATGGCCTGGCTGGAGCAGGAACGCGGCAACTTCGCCCCGCTGATGGGCCAGGACCTGGCGGACGCGCCCTTGGGGTCCCTGTCGGTGGAGCATTCCATCTGGCCCCAGAACCCCTTTAACATGCCGCTGGAGGAAGCCGCCCGGGTCGGCGAGGAGTTCGAGGACAATGGCCGTATCTGGCTCGGCTACTATCACGAGCCACGGCTGATCTACACGGATGCCGCTTTCCGCAAGGGTCCGTGGAAAGCCAGCAACAGGCGAACTGTGCATCTGGCTGTGGACGCCTTTGCCCCGGCGGACACACCGATGTTTGCCCCCCTGGGCGGCGAGGTCTTTGTGGCCGAATACCGGGACGGCCATCTGGATTATGGCGGGGTGATCATCCTGCGGCATGAGACGCCGGAGGGTGATCCGTTCTTTACGCTCTATGGCCATCTGGACCCGGAATTCCTCGACCGGCTGAAGCCCGGCGGCATCGTTGAGAAAGGCGAGGAATTCTGCCGCTTGGGCGATCCCGGCCAGAACGGCGGCTGGGCGCCGCATGTGCATTTCCAGCTGGCGCTGACCACCGAAGGGATCGAGGCCGACTGGCCCGGTGTTGGCGATCCGGACGAGATGTACCTGTGGCGCGCGCTCTGCCCGAACCCGGCGGCGCTGCTGAACCTGCCGGATGCCAAGGTCCGCTTTCACCCGACCAGCAAGGACGACGTGCTTGCGGGCCGCCGCGCCCATTTCGGCGGTAACCTGAGCCTCACCTACAAGGACCCGGTGATGCTGGTGCGCGGCTGGAAACATCACCTGTTCGACGAATGGGGGCGGCCCTATCTGGATGCCTATAACAACGTCCCTCACGTCGGCCACGCCCACCCGCGCATCCAGGCGGTCGCTGCGGATCAGCTGAAGCGGATGAACTCGAACACCCGGTACCTGCATCCGGCGCAAACCGCGTTTGCGGATAAGGTGCTGTCAAAACTGCCCGACCACTTCGAGGTCTGCTTTTTCGTGAATTCCGGCACCGAGGCCAATGAACTGGCCCTCCGCCTGGCCCGCGCCCATACCGGCGCCAAGGGCATGGTGACGCCCGATCACGGCTACCACGGCAACACCACCGGCGCGATTGATATCTCTGCCTACAAGTTCAACAAGCCAGGCGGTGCTGGCCAGGCGGATTGGGTGGAACTGGTGGAAGTCGCCGATGACTACCGCGGCTCATACCGCCGCGGCGACGCGGACCGGGCACAGAAGTTCGCAAACCTCGTCGGCCCGGCAATTGCCCGACTGCAGGAGAAGGGCCACGGCCTCGCCGGCTTCATCGCTGAAACCTTCCCGTCTGTGGGCGGCCAGATCATCCCGCCCAAGGGATATCTGCCTGCGGTCTATGAAAAGATCCGCGCTGCAGGCGGAGTCTGCATCGCCGATGAAGTGCAAACCGGCCTCGGCCGCCTGGGAGACTTTTACTTCGGTTTCGAACACCAGGGCGCGCTGCCGGACATCGTGGTGATGGGCAAGCCAATCGGCAACGGCCACCCGCTGGGTGTGCTGGTCACCACCAAGGCAATTGCCGAGAGTTTTGACAACGGGATCGAATTTTTTTCAACCTTCGGCGGCTCGACGCTCTCCTGCCGGATCGGCAAGGAGGTGCTGGATATCGTCGATGATGAAGGTCTGCAGGAGAACGCCCGGGCGATCGGCGCGCAGCTGATCACGGGTCTGAAAGCGCTGGAGCAGAAATACGCCTGTGTCGGCGATATCCGCGGAATAGGGCTGTTTCTGGGAGTGGAGCTGATCAACCCCGATGGCTCGGAGGCCACGGAAATCTGCTCATACGTCAAGAACCGGATGCGCGATCACCGGATCCTGATCGGCAGCGAAGGCCCCAAGGACAATATCCTGAAAATCCGCCCGCCCCTGACGATAGACACAGAGGATGCGGACATGATCATCAATGTCCTGGACGGCGTCCTGCGGGAGGTGGAGGCGGTTTGACCGCCCTTGCCGCAGCGGCGCGCAGGCAACAAAAAAGGCGGTGGAAAACCACCGCCCTTTCCGTAACTGTGTCGCAAACTTAGTTCGCTGCAACAGCTGCGCCAACCAGGACCAGCAGCAGCAGCGGCAGCAGGATGCCGCTGGAAGAGCCTTGTGCTTCTTCGACGATGACCGGCGGTTCAACAACCGGCTCGGACAGGTTGCCAGCAGTGGCGGTCGAAGCAGCAGCGGTCAGCGCAGCAGCGATAACGAGTTTTTTCATGTTAACCTCCAGAATTTGCACGGAACAAATTTAGAATCCGTGCACCCAAGACATACCTCGTATTTTTTTCTAACCAGCAAAAAAGCGGGATTGCAATTGCTTGTTATAGTTAACAGCCTAGCGCCCGTTCCCGTGGCGTCAAATTAGCAACACCTGTGTGCCAACTTTTGCCAGGCTGAACAATTCGGCGATATGCTCGTTGTAAAGCCCGATGCAGCCGTTGGAGGATTTGCGCCCGATCTTGCGTGTATCATGGGTTCCGTGGATGCGGTAATACTTCCAGCTGAGGTACAGCGCATGGGTGCCCAGCGGGTTGTCCGGGCCCGGCGGGACGAAAGCGGGCCATTCCGGGTTGCGTTTGCGCATGTTCGGCGTCGGCGACCAGCTCGGCCCCTCCACCTTGCGCACCACCTTGGTGCGGCCGCGGCGGGTCAGATCGTCAGATAGCGGCACAGAGGAGGGGAACAGCTTGTAAGTGCTTTCATTTTCGGACCAATAATGCAGCGCCCGGCTGTCAATATCGACGAGGATCGCCCCGTTGCGCAGATTATCGAAGTAAGGCGTCCAGGTTTTGGCCCGGAAAGCGGAGATATTCCGCTGAACCGCCGGCTCCGGCTCTGGCGGCGGCCGCAGCGGGTCGTATGCCTGCTGAGTATTTCCGGTGTCTTCCTGCGCCAGGGCGGAAGAGGAAATCAGGGCAGCGCTGCCGGCGAGAAAGTGCCGTCTGCTGATGTTGTTAAATGGGATTCGGGACATGACTCATTCCAACTTGCGCAATCGGGATCCTGGGTTGCGGCAGTTTATGGCCGGAAAGCCGCAGTCGCAAACCAATCCGGCGCCCAAGTCTGCATATTTCTGCCGCCCCGTTTGCACCCGGGCCACAGGAAGGATAAGTGCAGAGGCAACTGACGGAGCATGAGAGAAATATGAAGCGTGTTTTTCTGCTTTTGGCTGCTGCCCTTCTGACCGCAGCGGCAGCCTGTACGCCCGCAACGGACTCCGGCAACGGCTACCGCATCCGCAATGCGGACAAGGTCCAGATCCGGATGCTCGATTCTGTCAATGCGCTGCGCCAGGCCTCAGGCGCGCAACCGGTTCAGCTGAACGCTGAGCTGACCGCCGCCGCCGCGACGCATTCGCGCGATATGTCGGTTCAGAACCGGCCCTGGCATTTCGGCTCCGACGGCTCCTCGCCGCTCGACCGCGTCATGCGTGCGGGCTACACCGGCACGCTGCTGGGCGAGAATATCTCGGAAACCTACGAGAATGAGCAGCAGACGCTGACCGCCTGGCTGGAACGGCCCGCAACCCGCGCTGTGATTCTGGACCCGAAGGCCGCGAATATGGGCTTTTCCTGGTTCCAGGAGCCGAACGGCAAAATCTGGTGGACGCTGGTGATGGGCAGCTGAACCGGCGCGCCGTGCGTCAGCACGGCGCCACGCCCAAGGCTGCCAAGAAGTGCCGGCCCCGTCGGCGCATCTGCAGGCGCGGGAGCCCGCCGCCTGCTTGAGGATCAGGGCCGCAAGGCGATGGCAGTCCCGTCCTGCACCATGGCATAGATCTCTTCGATCTCATCGTTTGACACCGCGATACAGCCCGCGGTCCAGTCGCTGACCCGCTCCGCGCGCTTGCGCTCCTTGGGGTTGTTGGGCTGCCCGTGGATAAAGATCTCGCCGCCGGGCTGCTTGCCCGCCGCCTGCGCCTTGGCCCGGTCCTGCACATTCGGATAGGAAATGCCAACCGACAGGTGGTAGCGGCTGTTGGGGTTGCGGCGGTCGATCACATAGGTGCCTTCGGGAGTCTTCCCGTCGCCCTCGAACTGCTTGTGCCCCAGCGGCGCAAAGCCCAGGTCGACGTCATATTCCCGCAGGATCTCTTCGTTGTGCAGCAGATACAGCTTGCGCGCACCCTTGTTGATCACAATCGACGTAACCTTGGGTCCTTCATAGAACTGGAACCTGCTCACTGCGCCGCCAGGCCTGCTGCAGCCTGCCAGTGCAAGGCTTGCGGCAGCACCGAAACCGAATGCCCTTCTGTTCATTATTGAGCCTGTATTTCTTATTTGCCTCTAACCAGCCCATACCGCGAAACCGGCATTAAGGAAATTCACATTTTCCTGTCTTGTCCCGAGAGGCCGGAAATCTTCTGCTCGATGGCCTCCAGCCGGCTCAGCACTTCGTCCCGGTAGGCATCGGTGCGCTCGCCTTCTTCTTCGTGGTGGGCATCCTGCATCGAATTCACGATCAGGCCGACCAGCAGGTTTACCACCGCAAAGGTGGTGACCATGATAAAGGGCACGAAGAAGGCCCAGGCGTGGGGATGCACTTCCATCACCGGCCGCACGATGCCCATCGACCAGCTTTCCAGCGTCATGATCTGGAACAGAGAATAGGCGCTGCGGCCCAGATCGCCGAACCATTCCGGAAAGTCCTGGCCGAACAGTTTGGTGGAGATCACCGCGCCGATGTAGAAGATGATTGCCATCAGCAGGAAGACCGAGCCCATGCCGGGCAGCGCGGTGATGAAGCCTTCAACCACGCGGCGCAGCCGCGGCGCCACCGAGATCACCCGCAGAACCCTCAGGATGCGCAGCGCCCGCAGCACCGACAGCCCCTGGGCACCCGGTGCCAGGGCGACACCGACAATCACGAAATCAAACACGCTCCAGCCGCTCAGGAAAAACCGCAGCCGCCGGACATAGAGCTTGGCCAGGATCTCCACCACGAAGATCGACAGGCAGATATTGTCGATCAGATGGATCAGCCCGCCGGCCTTGGCCATGACTGCTGGCGACGTCTCCAGGCCCAGGGTCACCGCGTTGACCAGGATGACGGCGATGATGAACCGGCCGAAAAGGTCACTGTCCAGAATCGCCGCCAGGCGTTGGTTTGGTGTCATCGCTTGGGTATCCGTCATTTCAGTCTTTCAGTGTAAACCGCGCAACCAGTTCGGTATGCGCTGACCAGCGGAACTGGTCAACGGCCTGGACCCAGTCAAGGCAATAGCCCGCCGCAACCAGTGTTTTTGCATCGCGGGCAAAGCTCACCGGGTTGCAGGAGACATAGGCGATCACCGGTGTGCGGGCCTTGGCCAGCTGCGCAACCTGCGCTTCGGCACCGGCCCGGGGCGGGTCGATCACCGCCGCATCAAAGGCGGCGCCAAAGGGGTTCAGATCTTCGGGCAGCAGCGGGTTGCGGAACAGGTCGCGGGCTTCGGTGGTGACCTTCTTCAGCCCCTTGGCCTTGCGCCAGCCGGCATCCAGCGCCGCCACCATGCCGCGCTCGCCTTCCACCGCGTGCACCTCCGCGGTCTGCGCCAAAGGCAGCGCAAAGGTGCCGCAGCCGGCAAACAGATCGACGATCCGCTTGGCGCCCTTGGTGATTTCCAGCACACCGGCCAAGAGGGCTGCCTCGCCCTCCCGCGTGGCCTGCAGAAAGGCGCCGGGCGGCGGGCAGACCAAAGCCGGGCCAAAGGGTTGAACCGGCGGCTGCTCCATCGCGACCGGCTCGTCGTCCCAGGTCAGCCGGGCAATCCGGTGTTTCTCGGCCAGCTGCGCCAGCTCGATCCGCAACGGGCCGTCCAGCGGCTTGCCGTTCTTGACCAGCATGTCGAGGCCGGCTTCCGACGTGGTGACCGTCACCGCCAGCGGCGTCTTGCGGCTGGCTCCGGCCAGGGCCAGCGCTTCCGCCACCGGAATGGCCGCCATCAGGGCGGGTTCCAGAAGCTGGCAATCAGGAATCTCTGTGATCACGTCCGACGCCTGGCCGTGAAACCCGGCCATGGCGCCCTTCTTGGTGCGCCGCACTGCCAGCGTTGCGCGGCGGCGGGACCGGGCCGGCGAGGTGTGGATGGGGCGGAATTCCGTCTCCAGCCCCTGCGCGCTCAGGGCATTGCGCACCACCTCCGTCTTCCACTCCGCCACAAAGCTGTCGCTGGCGTGCTGCAGCTGGCAGCCGCCGCAGGATTTGTAGTGGCGGCAGGGCGGCTGCACCCGGTGTTCCGAAGGCGTCTCGATCCGGATGCCGGTCAAGCGGCTGCCCTCGGCAACGCCGCTGACAATTTCGCCCGGCAGGGTGCGCGGAGCAAACAGGGGGCCATCGGCCACGCCATCGCCCTGATGGCCCAGCCGGCTGATCGTTGCTGTGGTTCTGGCTGCGTCAGTCATGGCGGCTCAATAGCGCGGCACAGGGACCAGCAAAAGCAAAATGCGCCAGTCAGGTTATTCAGCCGCCGCCTGCTCCTCGTCTGTGCAGATGAAACCGCCGGACTGTCGCGCCCAGAACTGGGCGTAGAGGCCACCCCTGGCCAGCAATTCGTCGTGGCTGCCGCTTTCGGCAACGCGGCCTTTCTCCATCACGATGATCCGGTCCATCTCGCTGAGCGTCGACAGCCGGTGAGCGATGGCCAGAACCGTCTTGCCTTCCATCACCCGGTGCAGCGCCGCCTGGATCGCGGCCTCAACCTCGGAGTCCAGTGCCGAGGTGGCTTCGTCCAGCACCAGAATGGGCGCGTCCTTGAGAATCGCGCGCGCCAGAGCAATCCGCTGCCGCTGCCCGCCGGACAGTTTCACCCCGCGCTCGCCCAGAAAGGCATCATATCCGGTGCGGCCCTGCCCGTCCTCCAGCTCGGAGATGAACTCATGCGCCTCAGCCTTCTGTGCCGCCGCGATCAGCTCTTCCTCAGAGGCATCCGGCCGCCCGTAGAGAATGTTCTCCCGCGCCGAGCGGTTGAACATTGCGGTTTCCTGGGTGACCATGCCGATCTGGCTGCGCAGAGAGTTCTGAGTGACAGTGGCAATATCCTGACCGTCGATCAGAATCCGGCCATTCTCCCCGTCATAAAGCCTGAGCAGCAGCGACACGAGCGTGGACTTCCCCGCCCCCGAGGCCCCGACGATACCCAGCTTCTCGCCTGGATGAATGGTCAGGTCGATCCCCTGCACCCCGCCGACATCGCGGCCATAGGCAAACTCCACCTGGTCAAAGACGATCTCGCCTTCGCTGACCTGCAGCGGTTTGGCATCCGGCTTGTCCTCGACCCTGTCACGGACCGACAGGGTCTTCATGCCATTCTCGATCTCACCCACATTGGAATAGATCGCCATCAGCGTGAAGCTCACCCAGCCAGTCATCTGGGCAATCCGGATCGAGACCGCGCCGGCCGCCACGATATCGCCTTCGGTCGCCGTGCCCGACTGCCACAGAAACAGCGTCGCGCCGATCAGCAGCACCGGCAGGACACCCGCGAGGCACATGAGGCAAAAGCGGAAGCTGGCGGAGAGGTAGCCGAAATGCAGTGACTTTTTCCGGAATTCGACCATCGCATCCTGGGCGGTGCGCTCCTCGTGGTCGGCATGGGCAAACAGCTTTACCGTCTTGATGTTGGTGATCGAGTCGACCACCTGTCCGGTCACCATCGCCCGCGCCCCGGCCCGCGTGCCGGAGCGTTTGCGGATGCGCGGCAGGAACCAGCGGATCAGCGCGAAATAGGCTATCAGCCAGACCAGAAACACCCCGGTGATGCGCCAGTCAATAGAGCCTAACAAGGCCAAAGAGCCCGCAAGAGACGCCAGCGCAAAGGCCACCACATTGATCATCTCAGTGGTCACGGAGGTGACGGCGGTTGCCGTCTGCATCTGTTTCTGAGCGATCCGGCCGGCAAAATCATCGTCAAAGAACCGCACCGACTGACCCAATGTCCAGCGGTTCAGCCGCGACAGCACCAGCGGGTTCACATTGGGCTGCACCACGATGGCGTTGGAGGCCGCAGACAGACCGAACAGCACCGGGCGCACAAACAGGAAAAAGCCCAGCGCCAATGCGATCACCGCGACATTGCCGGCTGAAAAGAACTGCTCCGGCCCGCTGGCGATGGCGGTGTCGATGACCATGCCCAGGATAAAGGCTGTGCCCGCCTCCATCCCGCCGGCCAGCGCGGAAAAGGCCGCCGCCAGCAGCAGCATCGGCCAGGCGCCGGCCAGACACCAGCGCAGGAAGGCCCCCAGCCGCTGCGGCGGCGGGCCCTCTGCCGGGCGAAAGGCGTCGATCAGGTTGCCTATGTTCATTCTGCTGCCTCGATATTCAGGAAGCCGCCGGACTGGCGTGCCCAAAGCTGTGCATAAAGCCCCTGCGCCTGCAATAGCGCCTCATGCGAGCCTTCTTCAACTATACGGCCCTGATCCATCACCAGGATACGGTCCATCTGCGCAATGGTGGACAGCCGGTGTGCAATGGCGATCACCGTCTTGCCCTGCATCATCCCGTAAAGCGTTTCCTGAATCGCCGCCTCGACCTCGGAGTCCAGCGCCGAGGTGGCCTCGTCCAGCACCAGGATCGGCGCATCTTTCAGGATCACCCGCGCCAACGTGACCCGCTGGCGCTGACCGCCGGACAGTTTCACCCCGCGCTCCCCCACGTGGGCGTCATAACCCTTGCGCCCCTGCGGGTCCTCCAGATCCAGAATGAACTCATGCGCCTGCGCCTGTTTGGCGGCGGCGATCATTTGTTCCTCTGTGGCATCCGGACGTCCATACAGCAGGTTGTCCCCCACGGAACGGTGCATCAGCGCGCTGTCCTGCTGGACCATGCCGATACGGCTGCGCAAGCTGTCCTGCGTTACCGCCCGGATGTCCTGGCCGTCGATCAGGATCTGGCCGCTTTCGGCGTCGTAGAACCGCAAGAGCAGCTTCACCAGGGTCGATTTTCCCGCGCCAGAGCGTCCGATCAGACCGATCTTCTCCCCCGGCTGGATGGTCAGGCTGATCCGGTCGAGTCCGCCGGCCTCGCGCCCGTAGTGGTGCGAGAGGTTGCGCAGTTCGATCTCCCCCTTGGTCAGCTTCAGCGGTTCCGCATTGGCGGCATCCACCAGGTCGATGGGCTGGGCAATGGTCTCCATCCCCTCGGCCACAACCCCCAGCTGGCGGAAAAAGGAGGTCAGCGCCCACATGATCCAGCCGGTCATCGCGTTGAGCCGCAGGGTCAGCGCCGTGGCTGCCGCCACCAGACCCACCGAGGCCGTGCCCTGCATCCACAGCATCACGGCCCAGCCGACCACGCCAACGATCAGCAGCCCGTTCAGCGTAACCAGCGTGGCATCCATGATGGTGAAGATGCGCATCTCTTTTTGGAACGTCTTGCGGGTGTTCTCGATTGCATCGCGGGCATAGGTCAGCTCCCGGTCGTGATGGGCGAACATCTTGACCGAGTGAATGTTGGAATAACTGTCAACCACCCGCCCCGTCACGGTGGAGCGCGCATCAGACGACGCCTGGCTGGCCGGGCCGACCCGCTTGACTGTCCACATCACCAGAAGCGCGTAGAGGACAAACCAGACCGCCAGAGGCAGCATCAGACGCACATCGGCAACCCACAGCAGCACTGCCGCACCCACCAGGTAGGCCAGCGAGAAGGTGATGGCGTCAAACACCTGAAAGACCACCTCGCCCGCAGCGGGCGGGGTTTGCATGATCCGGTTGGCAATCCGGCCGGCAAAATCGTTCTCGAACCAGCCCACCGACTGGCGCAGCACGTGCTTGTGCGCCCGCCAGCGGATCAGGGTGCCATAGTTCGGCAGGATGGCGTTGTTCAACAGCGCGACGTCCAGCAGCTGGATCACCGGACGCAGCAGCAGGATGAACAGGGCTACCAGGATCAGTTCGGTGCCATGCGCCTCCCAGACCTCGGACGGGGTGCCCGACATCAGGTCGACGATGCGGCCCATGTAGTAAATCAGCCCGACCTCAATCCCGGCGACCACCACCGACATCAGCGCAGTCAGGATAAAGACGGTTTTGAACGGCTTGGAATAGTCGCGCAGAAACGGCCACAGCCGCGTCGGAGGCGTGTTGGATTCCGGGTAGGCGCAATAAGGGTCAATGAGGTTTTCAAAAAAGCGAAACATGCGGGTGCTCCAGGCGTTCGAGCAAATCGGAATACAGATGCAGACAGCGGGCGGCCCAAGGCTCCCACGTCAAACGGGGCAAGGTCTCAGGCGTTAGAGAAACCAGATCCCGTAATACATCAGCATTCCTCCGTCATGTGGTGGCTGCCCTATGGGTACGCAAGATTTGCCGTTTTGTCACCCCCAAAGGTTGTGACGCTGCTGACACTCCTTGTCAGCGGAGAGTGTTCAGCAGCTCTTCGCGGCTGAGGGTGAACCCCGACGCGATCCAGTCCGCTTCCAGTTTCTTTACCGCGGCACCCAGTGCCGGCCCTCGCAGATCCGGCAGCAGATCCCGGGATTTCACCGGGAAAACTGCCTCCGCGCCCAGCGCGATTTCAGTCTCTAAATCAGGGAAAAACGGCTGTTCCAGCAGCGCAGCGCGCAACAGCAGTGCATCCAGCGCTTTCTCCGTGCCGAGCCGGTATCCCAGCTCCCCTGCCCCCGCGGTGCCGGTTGCGGCTTCCCGGATTGCTTTCAGATGTGAGGCCTTCGCCTTGCTCAGCCGCAGGGCCTCCTGCAGGCCCTCGCCGCCCAGCGCGGCAAGACGGCGGATGCCGGACGCCGGACGCCCCGCCTCCAGATGAATTAGCGGTGCCAGGGCGCGGTCATCGGCACCAGGCAGAATTTGAGCCAGAACGCCAACCTGCCTCATTGCCGCAACAGACGGCGCAGGATTTGGGGCCGACAGCAGCTTCAGCAACTCTGCCCCGACGCGCTCCTTGGACAGCGAGGCCAGCCCGTCCAGGTTGGCCGCAATCGCCGCCAGCGCGTCCGGATCAAAGCCCTCTGTGTGATCACCGTACCAGGCGTGAAAGCGGAAATAGCGCAAGCTGCGCAGGTAATCCTCCCGGATGCGGTTTTCCGCGGTGCCGATGAACCGCACCCGGCGCTTGGTCAGATCCGCCAGGCCGCCCAGCGGGTCGACCACTTCCCCGTCCGGGCGCGCATAAATCGCGTTCATGGTGAAATCGCGGCGGTGGGCGTCTTCGGCGATATCGGTTGAAAACGCCACCACGGCCCGGCGGCCATCGGTCGCCACATCCTTGCGGAAGGTGGTGATCTCATGCGGGATGCCGTTCTTGACCAGCGTCACGGTGCCGTGGTCGATCCCGGTCGGCACCGCCTTGATCCCGGCGCGGGCGGCCAGCTCCATCACCTGTTCGGGCCGCGCATCAGTGGCGATATCCATATCGGAGACCGGCTCGCACAGCAGTGAATTGCGCACGCAGCCGCCGACAAAGAGCACCTGCGCCCCCTCCGCGGTGACAGCCTCGCATACCGCCTGAGTTGCCTTGTTCTTCAGCCAGGGCTGGTCAATCCGCATCAGCTTTCCATCCGTGCCGCAAAGCCGCGCAGCATCCGCGCGGTGGCGCCCCAAATGTAATAGGGCCCATAGGGTACGGTATAATAGCGCCGGCGGGTACCGCGCCAGCGGCGCGATTCGATAATGTAGTTTTCGGTGTCCAGAACGTGTCTTAGCGGCACGGAAAAGACTTCGGCCACTTCCCCTGCTTCCGGGCGCGCAGCGAACTCTTCCCGGATCAGCGCAACCACAGGAGTCACGGAGAAGCCGGTCACCGTTTCATGCTCCGGCAGGCAGCCGAGGATCTCAGGCAGGTCCTGCGGCAGGCCGATTTCCTCCCAGGCCTCGCGCAGGGCAGCGGCGCAGGCGTCCTTGTCGCCCGCATCCACCTTGCCGCCGGGAAAGGCGATCTGGCCCGGGTGGTGTTTGAGCGCCGAGGACCGTTTTGTCAGGATCAGCCGGGGCGCGCCAGACGCGATGGAGACCGGCACCAGCACGCCGGCATCCCGCAGCTTGCGCCCCTCCGGGAGTACTGTGCCGGGGTTGAGATCGAAGTCGGAGGAGCCGCCGCCCTGAAGCTTCAGCGCGGCGGTGATGGTTCCGATGAGATCCTGCGCGGCCTCACTCACTGGGCGGGTTTTCCGCATCAAACCCCAGCGACGCGGGGTCCAGATCGTAATGCGCGCCGCAGAACTGGCAGTCCGCGGTCACCCGGCCGTCGTCCGTGGTCATCTTCTCAATGTCCTTGGCGGAGTAGATCGACAGGCTTTGGCGCACGCGGTCTTCCGAGCAGGTGCAACCGAAACGCACCGGCTGGAAGTCGTAGACCCGCGGTTGTTCCTCGTGAAACAATCTGACCAGCAGGTCGGCGGGGGTAACCGACGGGCCGATCAGTTCCAGATCTTCCACCGTGTTCAGCAGCATGGTGACCCGGTTCCAGTTCTCTTCTTCGTCCCCCGTCACCAGATCGGAGGCCTGCAGAACGTCGCCCGTCCCTTCTCCTTGGGCCGCGAAGGGCGACGCCTTTGGCATGCTCTGCAGCATCACGCCGCCTGCGCGCCAATGCTCGGGCACGCCGGGTTCGGCCGATTTTCCAAAGCTCAGCTTGAACATGGTGGGCAGCTGTTCGGACTGGGCGAAATAAGCCTCGGCGCAGGCGCTCAGCGAGCCTTGGGCCAGCGGGGTGATGCCCTGGTAAGGCTGGGTACCGTTGCCCTGGTCGATGAGGATCGCGAAATATCCTTCGCCCACCTGCTCGAACGGATCGCCATCGGTCAGGCGGTCGCGGTCAAAGCTGGCATAGGCGCGGATCTGGCCGATCTCGCCCTCTTTCTGCGGCGCGTAATAGTCGGTGGCGATCATCCGCACCGCGCCCTTGGACTGCACCTGCAGCGACAGTTTCCAGCGCAGAGAGATGGTCTGGCCGATGAGCGCCGTCAGCAGCGCCATCTCGGCGACCAGTGCCTCGACCGCCGGTGGGTAGTCGTGCTGTTTCAGGATTCCATCCAGCACGCCGTCCAGCCGCGCCACGCGGCCGCGCATGTCGGATACATCAAGCTGGAAGGGCAGGACGGTGTCGTCCCACGCGATTTTCGAACCAATGGTCATGGGGTTTCCTTACGCGCCGGGGATTGGCATACCGGGGCTATATAGGAGAAATGACACTGGAGTGAAGGGGCCGGCCCGTGATCAGACGTTTTGGCGACACGCCGCAAAAGGGCCAGCACTACCGGGTGCGGCCGGGAGCCTATGCGCTGCTGCCGCGCGACGGCAAGCTGCTGATCACCTGTCAGTATGACCCCCACCCCGACCTGCAGCTGCCGGGCGGCGGCATCGATCCGGGCGAATCACCGATCCCAGCCCTGCACCGCGAAGTATATGAGGAAACCGGCTGGAAGATCTCCGCCCCGCGCAAGCTGGGCGTATTCCGGCGTTTTGCCTATATGCCTGAATACGATTTGTGGGCCGAGAAGCTGTGCCACATCTACATGGCCCGGCCGCTGCGCCGGATTGGCCCGCCGCTGGAGGACGGGCATGAGGCGCTGTGGATGGACCCGCAGGAGGCTTGTATCCGGCTGGGCAACGCCGGCGACCGTCATTTTGCAGCCCGGCTGGCAGCGCGCCTTTGAGGTCTTCCTGAGCCATCAGCAGAAAATAAAATATCCCAGCCGCGGCCGGGACAGGATCAGCCAGCAGATGGTTCTGGTTCAGGGGCCCTGGTATTCGAACAACGTGGCTGAGACGTCATCCTCCAGCCCGTGTTCCTTGCTCATCACCTGGGTCAGGTGCCAGTAAAGATCGTCCAGGAATTCCTTGCCGCTCTGGCCGGATCCGCATTTCTCCACCAGCTCAAGCAGGCCCTCGGGTTCCAGCATGGAACCATCTTCCAGCCGCGCCTCGGTGAACCCGTCGGAGAACAGCAGCAGGCGGTCGCCGCGCTCCATGGTGAATTCTTCCTGA
This sequence comes from Leisingera coralii, assembly GCF_049056525.1. Classification (NCBI taxonomy): domain Bacteria; kingdom Pseudomonadati; phylum Pseudomonadota; class Alphaproteobacteria; order Rhodobacterales; family Roseobacteraceae; genus Leisingera; species Leisingera coralii. The sequence continues at coordinate 33,966 of NZ_JBHUPT010000002.1, forward strand.
CTGTAGCCGATATCCGGCACCAGCCCCACCGGCACGCCGCCCTTGCCGATGAACTCCATCTCGCCGTTCTTGCGCAGTAGCAGCGGATGCGGGTGGCCGGCCTGCACCATCTTGACGGCACCGCTGCGCAGATCGGCAATGCAGTAGGCCATGGTGAAATATTCTTCGATGCCGGTGTCGGCGATCAGCCTTGCATTCAGCAGGCTGGCCACTTCCTCCGGCTGGCGCAAAGCGTAGAAGCGGTTAAACCGTTTTTCCATCCCGACATTCTGATCGAAGTAATTCGACGACAGATAGCCGCCCAGCCGCGCAGTCATCATCGCGGAGGTGATGCCGTGGCCTGACACGTCAATGGAGTAGAATCCGATTCGGTTCACGCCCGGGGAGAACATGCCCACCAGGTCCCCGCCGATATGCCCGCAGGGCTTCAGCAGAAGGCTGACGGTGGAGGATCCAAAATCCTTCGACAGTTCCGGCACCAGCGATTCCTGAATCTTGCGGGCCTGGATCAGGTCCTTGTCGATCGCGTCATACACCCGCTGCAGTTCACCCAGGGTTTCGGACACGATCCGGTTCTTCTCGGACAGCTCCCGCTGCATCCGCAGGATCCGTTCGCCCGCGGAAATGCGCGCACGCAGCTCATCCGAGCTCACCGGCTTGGTCAGGAAGTCATCGGCGCCGGCGTCAAGCCCTTCGGCAACCTCGTTCTTTTCGCTCTTGGATGTCAGCAGGATGAAATAGGCGTAATCCTCGCTGGAGCGGCCCCGGAAGGCACGGCAGAACTCCAGCCCGTTCATACCCGGCATCATCCAGTCGCTGAGGATCAGATCCGGCGTTTCGGCCTGGCAGATCTCCATAGCCGCCTCGCCGCTCTCGGCCTCGACGACCTCAAACCCCCATTTCTTAAGTGAAGCCACAAGGATGCGTCTTTGCAGGCGGCTGTCATCGACAACCAGCACACGGCGTATTGATCCGGCCACTGTGTGGTCCTCGTTGTCCATCGAACTCTCTGGCAGCACCGAAGGCACCTCACAAATGGCATAAACAGGCAGTCTTGTGATACTATCGGTCCAGAAATTTAACAGGCGGTGAAACCTAAAATTTGAGCTTCCCCCTTTATTTCACTATATTTTTACTGCAAGCAACTTAAGAAATCTCGCATGGCGACTGATCGTAGGGACAAGACACATGATTGACTGGCCGCGCGTGACCGAGCTGCGCGAAGAAGTGGGTGCAGAAGATTTCGAGGAAGTTGTTGAAATCTTTCTCGAAGAAGTCGAAGAGGTTATCGGCAAGCTGCGCGGTGGCGACCGCAGCCAGCTGGAACAGGACCTGCATTTCCTGAAAGGCAGCGCGCTCAACCTCGGGTTTGCTGATTTTTCTGCGCTCTGCCAGGACGGCGAGAGAAAATCCGCACAGGGCGGTGCGGACGGCGTCGACATTCCCGCCATCATCGCCAAGTTTCAGGCTTCCAAGTCCGCCTTCCTGACCGGCATGTCCGAAAAATTCTGATCCCTGCGGCGGGTTTCAGATCACGAACTGCGCCAGCGTTTCGTCCCGGGTGATGTCAGTATAGGTCATCCCAGCCGCATCCAGCCGCGCAAACAGCTGCTCAAAATTCTCCGGCCGTTTGGTTTCGATCCCGATCAGGACAGAGCCAAAGTTGCGGGCCGACTTCTTCATATACTCGAAACGGGCGATGTCGTCCTCAGGTCCCAGGATCCCCAGGAATTCCTTCAAGGCGCCGGGCCGCTGCGGCAGCCGCAGAATGAAGTATTTCTTCACCCCGGAATAGCGCTGCGCCCGCTCCTTGACCTCGGGCAGCCGCTCGAAATCGAAGTTCCCGCCTGAGGTCACACAGACCACGGTCTTGCCGCGGATCCAGGAGCGCACATCCTGCAGCGCCTCGACCGACAGCGCGCCGGCCGGCTCCAGCACGATTCCCTCGACGTTCAGCATCTCGATGATGGTGGCGCAGATCCGGTCCTCGGAGATCGCCAGAACATCCGGCAGCGGCACGTCTTTCAGGATATCAAACGGCAGATCGCCGATCCGCCCCACCGCTGCACCATCGACAAAGGTATCCACCGTATCCAGCGGCACCGGCTTGCCTGCCGCGAGCGCTGCGCGCAGGCAGGCGCCGCCCTCCGGCTCCACGAACAGGCTGTGCACCTCCTCCCCGAACCAAGAGGAGACGCCCGCCGACATGCCCCCGCCGCCAACCGGCAACAGGACGTGATCCGGCAGCTTGCCCAGCTGTTCCTCGATCTCCACAGCGATGGAGGCCTGGCCTTCGATCACATCGGCATCGTCGAAAGGCGACAGGAAATGCCCGCCTTCCTGCGCGCACCACTCCTGCGCGGCGGCCAGGCAGATGTCGAAATAGTCGCCGACCAGGTGGATCTCGATATTGTCGCCGCCGAACATCCGGGTCTTCTGGATCTTCTGCTGCGGCGTGGTGACCGGCATGAAGATCACGCCGCGCTTGCCCATATGGCGGCACATGAAGGCGACACCCTGGGCGTGGTTACCTGCCGAGGCGCAGACGAACAGCTCCTGATCCGGCTGCTTGCGCATCGCGTTCAGCGCGCCGCGGATCTTGTAGGAACGGACCGGGCTCAGGTCCTCGCGCTTGAGGTAGATGTCGGCGCCGAAACGTTCGGAAAGATGCACGTTGCGCTGCAGCGGCGTCGCGGGGAACACATCGCGCATCGCCTGTTCGGCGGCGCGGGCCTGGGTCTTGAAATCGCTCATGTATCCTTCAGTGGCGCAACCCCGCCCCCAAGGCAAGGGGCGGGTGCAAAGCATACATAAGAATACTGGGGATCAGACCGGGCGGCCTTCGACGTAGTGGCCGTAAAGCGTGGTCATGATGCTGACGTTGAGAAGGCTCAGCATGACCGCAAATCCCAACTGCAGTGCGAGCGAGACGGCCGGGATTCCGGAAACTGCCGACAGCGTCAGCTCCACTGCGATTTGGGCAATAAACAAACACACGCCAAGCAGAAAAAAAGCCGGAACCGCGCCCTTGGTCGCTTCCAATGCGTCACTGAGGCCGAACGGCCTGCCAACTGCCGCAGCAGGGAGAATGACCAGAAGCCGCGAGAGAAACAGTGCGATGCCGGTAAAGAGCACAATCAGAACGGCAACCCCGAAATACCCCGCTGCCTCCGCAAACGCGCTTCCGATGAAGGCGACCACGATCAGAGAGATCACCGAAACGATAACCAGCTGAACCGCCCGCAGAAAGTAGATGAGGATATTGGAGGTGTGGAGCCGGGGAATCCAGCCTTCAGGCATCTCTTCCAGAAGCACATAGCGGTGCCAGGCGACAACACCCCAGATGCTGATCAGCATGACGATGATCCAGACCGCAGCCATTTGCAGCAGCAAACCGGCAGGCACACTGCCCAACGCCACATTGACGGCCTGCCCCTGCGGCAGCATCCCTGACTGGATCGCGGCATAGACCACAGCAAACACCACTGCGAACACAAGCAGCGTTGGGACCAGGAATATCTGGATTGCAGCCTGGAAATTCCGGAGCACCATGCTCACGGAATGCGAGAAAATCGACCAGCCCTTCATTGGGGTATTCTCCAAAAGATCTTTCTGTTTTGCCGCGCACGTTAAGCGTGTCCTGCTGATTAGAAAACCCCGGAAATCCTTGCCCTTCCGGGCAAAACCCGCTACGCCCCACACGTTCTGACCTGAGAGGGAATTCCATGTCCGCGCCCAAGAAAGTTGTGCTCGCCTATTCCGGCGGCCTCGACACCTCGATCATCCTGAAATGGCTGCAGACCGAATACGGCTGCGAAGTTGTCACCTTCACCGCCGATCTCGGCCAGGGTGAAGAGCTTGAGCCCGCCCGCAAGAAAGCGGAAATGCTGGGCATCAAGCCGGAAAACATCTTCATCGAGGATGTGCGCGAGGAATTTGTCCGCGACTTCGTGTTCCCGATGTTCCGCGCCAATGCGGTTTACGAAGGCCTCTACCTCCTGGGCACCTCCATCGCCCGCCCGCTGATCTCCAAACGCCTGGTGGAGATTGCTGAGGCCACCGGCGCCGATGCCGTGGCCCACGGTGCTACCGGTAAGGGCAACGACCAGGTCCGCTTCGAACTGGCCGCCTATGCGCTGAACCCCGACATCAAGGTGATCGCCCCCTGGCGGGAATGGGACCTGACGTCCCGCACCAAGCTTCTGGAATTCGCCGAAGCGCACCAGATCCCCGTTGCCAAGGACAAACGCGGCGAGGCGCCCTTCTCGGTCGATGCGAACCTGCTGCATACCTCCTCCGAGGGCAAGGTGCTGGAAGATCCGGCGCAGGAAGCGCCCGATTACGTCTACCAGCGCACCGTGCACCCGGAAGAAGCACCCGACACCCCCGAATACATTGAGATCGGGTTTGAGAAGGGCGACGCGGTCAGCATCAACGGCGAAGCGATGTCGCCCGCGACAATCCTGACCGAATTGAACGAATACGGCCGCAAGCACGGCATCGGCCGCCTCGACCTGGTCGAGGGACGTTTCGTGGGCATGAAGTCCCGCGGCATCTACGAGACCCCGGGCGGCACCATCCTGCTGGAAGCCCACCGCGGCATCGAATCCATCACCATGGACCGCGGCGCGATGCACCTGAAGGACCAGCTGATGCCGCAGTATGCAGAGCTGATCTACAACGGTTTCTGGTACTCGCCGGAGCGCGAAATGCTGCAGGCCGCCATCGACAAGAGCCAGGAGTTTGTCTCCGGCACCGTGCGCGTGAAGCTCTACAAGGGCCTGGCCTCCACCGTTGGCCGCTGGTCGGACAACTCGCTGTATTCCGAAGCGCATGTGACCTTTGAAGAGGACGCCGGCGCCTACGACCAGAAGGACGCCGCAGGCTTCATCCAGCTGAACGCGCTGCGCCTCAAGCTGCTGGCCGCCCGCGAGCGCCGGATCAAGAAGTGAGTGACCGCGACGGCATGGACGGCGATTTCGAGGACGATTTCGCGGAAGAGCTGGACATGTTCGTCGAGGCTCAGGACACCGTCTGGGCGGCTGTCCTGAGCGAACTCTCTGCAGGACGGAAGACGAGCCACTGGATGTGGTTCGTCTTTCCCCAGCTGGCCGAACTCGGCCGCTCCCACATGGCGCAGCTTTACGGGATCGAGGACCTGGCCGAGGCCACCGCCTATCTGAGCCACGAGAAACTGCGCGCCCGCCTGGTCGAAGTCAGCCAGCTGATGCTGTCCCATAAGGACAAAACACCTGAGCAGATCCTCGGCGGCATCGATGCCAAGAAACTGCGCTCCTCGATGACGCTGTTTGCTGCTGTGCCCGGCGCCCCGGCAGAGTTCCAGCAGGTGCTTGATGCCTTCTATAATGGCCAGCCCTGCCCGCTCACTCAGGACGCGCTTGCCGGCGGGTAATCCGCCTGCTTCCCCCTTGGTCAGTATTGCCCGGACCGCCCTGCCCGCCTAACGCTCGCGTCAGGCAAGGGAGGACAACATGGCACTTGAAGATATTGCAGCAGGCATCCGCACCGGGCTCGCCGGCAAAACATTCGATGGCTCGCTGAAATTCGATTGCGGCGGCGACGGTGTCATCGTGCTTGCTGATGGCAATGCCACCACACTGGATCAGGACACTGATTGCACGCTGTGCCTGACCGCAGCCAACCTGCAAAAGCTGCTCGCCGGCAAACTGAACCCGATGACGGCGGTGATGATGGGCAAGATCAAGGTTTCCGGCGACATGGGCGTCGCCATGAAACTAAGCAAGCTGATCAGCTGAGCCTTTTCCTCTTGCCCCCAGTATCCTGGGGGTGAGCGCCACAGGCGCGAGGGGGCAAAGCCCCCTCCACGCATCAGATCTTCACGGCTTTCATCTGCTCGTAATAGGGCATTGCCGCCTGCAGCACGGGCTGCAGCTCTTCCGGCACCTCCGGCAGCGGCCCCTCGGCGCCGGCAAATCCGGTCGAATTCCAGACCGCGCCATACCAATGCTCGGCCCAGACGCCGTCATCCTTGTGCCCGCCTTTGGGCCAGCTCAGCATCTTCGGGGAATACGGAATGCCGATCGCCTCGCACAGCTGCTCCAGCTTGGCCGCCGGGTCCGCACGGATATCGTGGCTGTCCACCACCACCGGCGTCTGCCCCCAGCCGCGCACAAGTTCAAACAGCTCTGCCTGCTGGCGGAAGCCGATATCCTCCAGCGTCGGGTTTTCCCGTTTTGCCGCATAAGAGGCGATCACCCGCGCCGGATGGCGGATCAGAAAGACATTGGCCGCCTCGCGCATCCAGTCCCGCGGCACGCCCGGGATCATGTGCTGGGTCATGTGCTTCTGGTAATAGTAAGGCTTGGCCCCTGGTACCGGCCCCAGCAACGCTTGCGCCACCGTTTCAGGATCCTGCGGCTGGCTGTCCAGGATCTCATTCCGCATCGGATGGTCGAGACCGGTCATCGCCAGGTAGGCGGCATAGAACGGTTCATCCACCACCGCGCAATCGCCGCGGTTGCCAAAGGCATACATCATCGCGGTCGACAGGTTCCGCGGTCCTGACCACATAGCAATCCGCATCACGCACACTCCTTTTCAATCAGTTGCTTGTAAAGGCCCCGGAGGCGCTCGGTCACGGGACCCATCTGCCCGCTGCCGATCTGCCGCCCGTCGATCTCCCCCACCGGGGTCTGCGCGCCGAAGGTGCCGGTGAGAAAGGCTTCATCCGCGCCGTAAGTGTCCACCAGCGAGTAATTGCGCTCATAGACCGGGATACCGTTTTCGCGGCACAGGTCTATCACCTTCTGCCGGGTGATGCCGTTCATGCAATAATCCCCGGTAGAGGTCCAAACCTCGCCCTTGCGCACGATGAAGAAGTTGCAGGCGTTGGTGGTATTCACAAAGCCATTCACGTCCAGCATCAGCGCCTCATCCGCCCCCGCCTTTTCCGCCGCGATGCACGCAATGATGCAGTTCAGCTTGGAATGGGAATTCAGCTTGGGGTCCTGTGTCATCGGCAACCCGCGGACATGCGGCACCGTCGCCAGCTTGATCGGGCGCGGCAGGTTCGGGCGCGAGTGCTCCATGATGATGGTCATGGTCGGCCCCTGCCGTGAGAGGGAGGGATGCTGGAACGGCCGCGTCTTCACCCCCCGCGTGATCATCAGCCGGGCATGGGCATCCGTTGTCATGCCATTGGCCTTTTGTGTCTCTAACAAAGCATTTTTGACACCTTCCCAGTCGAGGCCGATGTCCAGATCGATAGCCTTGGCGGCCTCGAAAAGCCGGTCCAGATGTTCATCCATGAAGGCCCAGCTGCCGTTGTACAGCCGCAGCCCCTCCCAGACGCCATCGCCCAGCATGAAGCCGCTGTCATAAACGCTCACCTTGGCCTCGGCCTTGGGAACGATTTCGCCGTTCAGATAGATCAGGATCTCCTCGTTGCGCTGATCTTCTTCGGCCTGGTGAGTGCTCATCTTTTTGGTCATGGAATCCTCCTGCTGGCGGCACGTTAGTAAGATTGGATCCAATTTCCAAGCGGTAACTTGCTGTCACCTGTTTGTGAGAACCCCGCCTGCCGGGTTGAGAGGCGCGGCAACAGCCGGCAGGGTGGCATCAAAACAGGATGGAGGCAGAGATGCGTGTTCTGGAAAAACTGAAACCCTTGGCTCTGGCGGGCCTGATTGCCATCGGCACCGCAGCGCAAACCAATCCGCTGCAGGCCCAGTCCACTGAAGTCCTCACCGTGGCCGGCGGCTGTTTCTGGTGTGTGGAGAGCGACTTCGAAAGCGTGCCGGGGGTGATCGAAGCGGTTTCAGGGTACACAGGCGGCAAGCTGGCAAATCCGACCTACAAGGACGTGACCCGCGGCGGCAGCGGCCATTACGAGGCAGTGCAGATCATCTTTGACCCGGCAAAAGTGTCCCGGGAGCGGCTGCTGGAGATGTTCTTCCGCTCGGTTGATCCCACTGACGCAGGCGGCCAGTTCTGCGACCGCGGTGAGAGCTACCGGACAGCTGTATTTGTCTCTGACAAGGCGGAAACGGCTTTGGCCGACAGGGTAAAAGCCGAGGCGCAGAAGGCACTGGGGCAAAAGATCGTGACGCCTGTTCTGCCGGCGAAGACCTTTTACAAGGCCGAGGATTATCACCAGGATTATTACAAGGGGAACAGCCTGGTGTTCACCCGGTTTGGACCCAAGCGGCAAGCGGCAGCCTACAAGCGTTACCGCCAGGCCTGCGGCCGGGACGCAAGGGTCGCGCAGTTGTGGGGCGATGCGGCGCCTTTTGCCAAGGGGCATTAAGGCAGACCCTGCCTTCTTGGCCTGACAGCCATTTCCGGAAGAGGAATTGCACCAGGAAAGAAGCAGGCCGCCCGGATCAGAAACGGGCGGCTTGAACCTCTGCCAGCTCCGGGATCACATCCGCAGTGCCGTGGCGGGTGACCATCAGCGCCGCGGCACGGCTGGCCTGATCCATCGCCTCTGCCATCGGCAGCCCCCGGTCCAGACCCGACAGGACATAGCCGGTGAAGGTGTCGCCGGCCCCGGTCGTGTCGACCGCAGTGACCGGCAGCGCAGGCACGTCCAGAACGGCGCCTGTTTCGCCGTCGATATGGCGTGCGCCCTTGGAACCAAGGGTGATGATCACATCCTTGACGCCGGTTTCGCCGGGTGTCTTGCCGGTGGCCTGCTGCAACTGCTCGGCCTCCACCTCATTGAGGATCAGGAAATCCAGATACGGCAGCACGGCCTGCACCGCGTCCGCATCAAACGGGGCCGCGGCATAACATACCCGCAAACCCAGCTTCCGGCCCAACTGTGCCGCCTCTGCCTGCAGGTTGGTTTCGTTCTGCATCACCAGAATCTCGCCGGCACTTGCCTGGGTCAGCGCCTGCTCCAGCTGTTCGCCTTTGAGCACGCGGTTGGCGCCCGGGAACAGGATGATCTGGTTTTCACCCCCAGGCTCCACCGCGATGATGGCATGGCCTGTTGGCGTCTCCACGTGGGCAATATGGTCCGTCCCCGCGCCATAGTCCTTCAGCCGGCCGGCCGCCCAGGCCCCGTCTGGCCCCACTGCACCTATGTGGTGCACCTCGCTGCCGGCGCGGGTGGCGGCAACGGACATGTTGGCGCCCTTGCCGCCCAAGAACCGGTCAAGACGCAAGGCGGCCAGGGTTTCCCCCGCCGCCGGCAGATGCGGCATGGTATAGACCATGTCCGCGTTGATTGAACCGAGGTTCCAGATCGCCATATCAGATCACCCGATGTTGCAGGCCGCCAGCACCGCCATGTTCAGAATGTCATTGGTGGTGGAGGTGGTCGAGCAGATCTGGATCGGCTTGTCGATGCCAGACAGGATCGGGCCGATCACCGTGGCGCCGCCCATTTCCTGCATCAGCTTGACCGAGATCGAGGCCGAGTGGCGGGCCGGCACGATCAGGATATTGGCCGGTCCGGTCAGGCGCTGGAACGGGTAATACCGCTGCGCGCGCTCATTCAGAGCCACGTCCACGGTCATCTCGCCTTCGTATTCGAAGTCGACGCCGCGCTTGTCCAGCACCGTGGGGGCGACATGCATCTTCTCGGCCCGTTCAGACACCGGGTATCCGAAGGTGGAGAAGCTGACAAAGGCCACCCGCGGCTCAAGCCCCATGTGACGGGCAACCACGGCGGCGCGTTCGGCGATATTCGCCAGGTGGTTTTCGTCCGGCCATTCATGCACCAGCGTGTCGCCGATCAGCACGATCCGGCCCTTGTGCAGCAGCGCGGTCACGCCAGCAACGCCATGGTCGGCATCGGCGTCAAACACGTGGTTGATCCGGTCCAGCACATGCGCGGACTTGCGGGTTGCGCCGGTCACCAGCCCGTCGCCATGCCCATGCGCCAGCATCAGGCTGGAGAACACGTGCCGGTCGCGGCCCACCAGGCGGTGAATGTCCTTGCGATCGAAACCCTTGCGCTGCAGGCGGTTGTACAGGAAGTCCTTGTACAATTCGAAATGCGGCGTGTTGGCGGCGTTCACCACCTCCAGCTCACGCACGGCATCGCCAAGACCTGCCTTTTCCAGCTTGATCCGGACATCATCCTGCCGGCCCACAACCAGCGCCTTGCCGAAGCCGGAGCGCTGATACATCACCGCAGCGCGCAGCGCGCGGGGGTCGTCGCCTTCGGCAAAGATCATCCGCGACTGGGCGGAACGGGCCCGCGCGTTCAACCCGCGCAGGATCGAGGCCGTCGGGTCCATGCGGGATTTCAGGCCAACCTCATAGGCGTCCATGTCCACGATCGGGCGGCGGGCGGCGCCGGTGTCCATACCGGCCTTGGCCACTGCCGGCGGGATCCGGTGGATCAGGCGCGGGTCGAAGGGAGTCGGGATGATGTAGTCGCGCCCGAAGGACAGCGATTTGCCATAGGCCAGCGCCACCTCATCCGGCACATCCTCACGCGCCAGGGCGGCCAGCGCGTGGGCGCAGGCGATCTTCATCTCGTCGTTAATGGCCCGGGCGTGGATGTCCAGCGCGCCGCGGAACAGGTAGGGGAACCCCAGGACGTTGTTGACCTGGTTCGGATAGTCCGAGCGGCCAGTGGCGACAATGGCGTCCACGCGCACTTCATGCGCCTCTTCCGGAGTAATCTCCGGGTCCGGGTTGGCCATCGCAAAGATCACCGGGTTGTCGGCCATCGAGGCGACCATCTCCTGGGTCACGGCGCCTTTCACCGAAACACCCAGGAATACGTCCGCCCCGCGCATCGCCTCTTCGAGGGTGCGCAGATCGGTCTGGATCGCATGGGCCGATTTCCACTGGTTCATACCCTCGGTGCGGCCCTGGTAGATCACCCCCTTGGTGTCGCAGGCGATGCAGTTTTCATGCCGCGCACCCATGGCTTTCAGCAGCTCGATACAGGCGATACCGGCGGCACCTGCACCGTTGAGGACGATCTTCACATCCTCGATCTTCTTGCCCGACAGATGCAGCGCGTTGATCAGGCCCGCCGCGCAAATCACCGCGGTGCCGTGCTGATCATCGTGGAAGACGGGAATATCCATCTCCTCCTTCAGGCGCTGCTCGATGATGAAGCATTCCGGCGCCTTGATGTCTTCCAGGTTGATGCCGCCAAAGGTGGGCCCCATCAGCTTGACCGCCTCGATGAACTTGTCCGGATCTTCGGTGTCCAGCTCGATGTCGATCGAGTTTACATCGGCAAAGCGTTTGAAGAGGACCGATTTGCCTTCCATCACAGGCTTGGACCCCAGCGCGCCCAGATTGCCAAGGCCCAGCACCGCGGTGCCGTTGGAGATCACCGCCACCAGGTTGCCCTTGTTGGTATAGTCATAAGCGGTTTCCGGGTTTTCCGCGATCGCCTCGCAGGGCACCGCAACACCCGGGGAGTACGCCAGCGACAGATCCCGCTGCGTGGTCATCGGGACAGTGGCATTGATCTCCCATTTGCCCGGAGACGGCTCCAGGTGAAACGCCAGGGCTTCCTCGTCGGTGATCTTGTTCTTGGGCATTTAATCTCGTGTCCTCTCCTCGTCGGGACCGTCTTAGCCCAGCCCACCGCGCCCCTCAATCCGGGGTTTCAAGAATCTGTATAGCCAGAATTGAGATAAATGCGGCTAAAAGGCGATAAATACCGTCAGGTTTTCGCCTTAAAGCAAACCTCCGGATGCTGTATTTTCTTAATAGGCATTAACCCGCACCTGCCTGTCAGGTGGCGCTGCGGCTCGTCTCTTATAGCCAGGTAAGCACACGTCAGAAGGACGGCAGTCCGCCCGTACCCCGGGCTTTCGGATCAAGAAAAGGAACATTGCGGAATGATAAGCTTCCACAATAATTCCGGTGCTCTTGTTGCCTTGCAGACGTTGGGTGATGTCAATACCCAGCTCAACACCGTCCAAGACAGCATATCCACCGGCCAGGACGTCAATACCGCCCAGGACAATGCCGCCCTCTGGGCGATTTCCGAGCTGATGAATTCGGATATCTCAGGGTTGCGGTCGGTCTCCGACGCCCTGTCAATGGGGGAAGCCACCGTGGCAGTGGCCTCCGCCGGGGCGGAGCAAATCACCGAAACCCTGACCGAGATGCGGTCGCTGGCGGTGATGGCCAGCAGCGGCATGGGCGATTTCAGCAAGTATGAGGCCGCCATGAAAAAGAAAACCGAGAAGATCAATTCGATCATCTCCGCCTCCGGCTTCAACGGGGTGAACCTGCTGAAAACGGATGTCGACGGCGCCGGCGGCACCTCCCTGACCGTTGCGTCCGGGCTCTCCGGAACCGGCGGCTTGTCGACGCTCAGCGTCGACGGCGTGGACTTCGAAGGCAGCCCGCAGTTTGACCTCGCCAACCGCACCGCAGTCACCGACAGCGCCAGTGCACTGACGGCCTTAGGGGAGATCGAAGGCTTTCTCGCCTACGCAATCGACGGTTCGGCAGCCCTAGGTGCCAGCGCCAATCAGATGGCTGCCCAAGGCGACTATGTCAGCAAGCAGTCCGATGCCCTCACCCGGGGTTTCAGCTCGATGATCGATACCAGCATGGAAGAAGCGGCAACCAAACTCCTGGCGCTGCAGGCACAGCAGCAGCTGAGCACCTTGTCGCTGTCCATCGTCAACACGATGCCCGACACGCTGCGCAATCTCTATTGACAGCAGGCCGCCGCCGGTGCCCCCCGGCGGCAGCCATATCCGGGTTTTCCTCGGACCGCCCCCATTGTAGATGTCTGGCAAAGACGACCCCGGGGGACTTTTCATGACCGTAACGCCCATGATGGCGCAGTATCTGGAGATCAAGGCAGCGCATCCGGACGCGCTGCTCTTTTACCGGATGGGCGATTTCTACGAGATGTTCTTTGAGGATGCCGTGAACGCGGCAGAGGCCCTGGATATCGCGCTGACAAAACGCGGCAAGCACAATGGCGAAGACATCCCGATGTGCGGTGTGCCGGTTCATGCTGCCGAAGGCTACCTGCTGACGCTGATCCGCAAGGGCTTCCGCGTTGCGGTGGGGGAGCAGCTGGAAAGCCCGGCCGAAGCCAAGAAGCGCGGATCCAAGTCGGTGGTGAAGCGCGATGTGGTGCGGCTGGTGACCCCTGGCACCCTGACCGAGGATTCCCTGCTGGAGGCGCGCCGCCACAATTTCCTGGTCTCCTATTCCGAACTGCGGAATCAGGCCGCGCTGGCCTGGGCCGACATTTCCACCGGCGCGTTTCACGTGATGCCGGTTGCGCGGGTCCGCCTGTCGCCGGAACTGGCCCGCCTGGCGCCGTCGGAACTGATCGTTGCCGACGGCCCCGCCTATGACGCCGCCCGCCCGCTGGCCGATGAATACAAGATCCCGCTCACCCCGCTGGGCAAGGCCAGCTTTGACAGCACCGCAGCGGAAAAACGCATTTGCAGCCTGTTCAACGTCAGTGCACTGGACGGCTTCGGCACCTTCACCCGCGCCGAAGTCTCGGCGATGGGGGCGCTGATCGACTATCTGGAGATTACCCAGAAGGGTAAACTGCCGCTGCTGCAGCCGCCCCAGCAGGAAGCCCAGGACCGGGTGGTGCAGATCGACGCCGCCACCCGCCGCAATCTGGAGCTCACCCGCTCGCTGTCCGGCGGCCGCGCCGGCTCGCTGCTGTCCGTCGTCGACCGGACCGTTACCCCCGGCGGCGCCCGGCTGCTGGAACAACGCCTCTCCAGCCCGTCGCGTAATCTGGACACGATCCATCAGCGCCTGGCGGCCTTGGACTTCGCGGTTGAGCACACGCGGACCGCAGGGGACCTGCGCGCCGCATTGCGCAAGACACCGGACCTGGACCGGGCGCTCTCCCGTCTGGCCCTGGAGCGGGGTGGCCCGCGCGACCTGGCCGCCATCCGCAACGGTCTGTCGCAGGCGGAGGTGATTGCGGACCTCTGCACCGGGATGGAGCTTCCTGCACTGATGGCCGGAGCGATCTCGGATCTCCAAGGGTTCGATGATCTGCTCTCCCTTCTCGACGCAGCCCTTGTCGCCGAACCGCCGCTGCTGGCCCGTGATGGCGGATTCATCGCGGCCGGATATGACCCGGAACTGGACGAAGCCCGCACCCTGCGCGACGAGGGCCGCTCGGTCATCGCTTCCATGCAGCAGAAATACGCGGAGCACACCGGTGTTTCCTCGCTGAAAATCAAGCACAACAACGTGCTGGGCTACTTCATCGAAACCACTGCGACCCACGCGGATAAGATGATGTCGCCGCCGCTGAACGAGACCTATATCCACCGCCAGACGACCGCCAACCAGGTGCGTTTCACCACGGTGGAGCTGAGCGAGATCGAAACCCGCATCCTGAACGCCGGCAACTTGGCGCTGGAGATCGAAAAGCGGCTCTACGCAAGGCTTTCCGGCGCCATTCTGGATGCCGCGGCCCGCCTCAACACTGCCGCCCGCGGTCTGGCGGAGATGGACCTGCTGACGGCGCTCGCCGATCTGGCGCGCGGTGAAAACTGGACCCGCCCCAAGGTCGACAACAGCCGCGCGTTTCACGTGGAAGGCGGCCGCCACCCGGTGGTGGAGCAAGCCCTGCGCCAGCAGGGCGGGGAAACCTTTGTGGCCAACGACTGCGATCTTACCGCCCAGGATGGCGCGGCGGTCTGGCTGCTGACCGGTCCCAACATGGCCGGTAAATCGACCTTCCTGCGCCAGAATGCGCTGATTGCCCTGCTCGCCCAGATGGGCAGCTACGTGCCCGCGGAAAGCGCCCATATCGGCACCGTCAGCCAGCTGTTCAGCCGTGTCGGCGCGTCCGACGACCTGGCCCGCGGGCGCTCTACCTTCATGGTGGAAATGGTCGAGACCGCCGCCATCCTCAACCAGGCCGACGACCGCGCTCTGGTCATTCTCGATGAAATCGGCCGCGGCACTGCCACCTATGACGGCCTCTCCATAGCCTGGGCCACACTGGAACACTTGCACGAAGTGAACCGTTCCCGGGCGCTGTTCGCCACCCACTATCACGAGCTGACCCAGCTCGCCGCCAAACTGGAGGGAGTCGACAACGCCACCGTCGCGGTGAAGGAATGGGAGGGTGAGGTGATCTTCCTGCACGAGGTGCGCAAGGGCGCCGCTGACCGTTCTTATGGCGTTCAAGTGGCCCAGCTCGCCGGCCTGCCTGCATCTGTTGTCGCCCGCGCCCGCGACGTCCTCGACATGCTGGAGCAAGGCAGCCGCGAAGGCGGGTCCAAGATCCAGATCGACGACCTGCCCCTCTTTGCTGCCGCGCCGCCGCCGCAGCCCAAGGCGCCTTCCGGCCCCTCAGCTGCCGAGGAGCTTCTGGCCAGCATCCATCCGGACGACCTCTCCCCGCGGGAAGCGCTGGAGATGCTCTACAAGCTCAAGGAAGCTGCGAACTAAAGCAAAGGGCGGATCCAAACGGACCCGCCCTTTCATCTTTCAAAAAGTACTCCCGCCGGAGGCACAGGCCCGCCAGGGCCTGCTCATCAGCCGGCCGGGGTCGAGGACACGCCCACCTGCGCCGCCCGCAGCAAACGGTCGTGCAGCATGAATCCTTCTGCGGACACCTGGATGATGTCGCCCGCCTTGGTGCCCGGCACCGGTGCCTCGAACATTGCTTCATGCACCTGCGGGTCGAACTTGTCGCCAACCTCAGGCGACACAATCCGTATGCCGTGCTTTTCGAACACGCCCAGCAGCGAGCGCATGGTCAGTTCAACACCCTCGATCAGCGCCGCAGAAACCTCGCGCTGCTCGTCGGTTGCAGCTTCGATCGCCCGTTTCATGTTGTCATAG
Source organism: Leisingera coralii (assembly GCF_049056525.1). Classification (NCBI taxonomy): domain Bacteria; kingdom Pseudomonadati; phylum Pseudomonadota; class Alphaproteobacteria; order Rhodobacterales; family Roseobacteraceae; genus Leisingera; species Leisingera coralii. The sequence goes on from NZ_JBHUPT010000002.1 coordinate 49,731, forward strand.
ACCGGCAGCATATCGCGGGCCAGTTTCGAGCCGCCATACTGCTCTGCCTCGCGACGTGCCTTGTCGCCGCGCTTGCGGGCGTTTTCCGCATCCGCCAGCGCCCGCATGAAGCGGTCCTTCAGCTCATCCCGTTCTGCCCGGAGCGCATCGAGTTCCAGCGAGGCGTCATCAAACTCCTCGGTCTGCGCTGCCAGCTCCTCAGCCTCGGCGGCGGCGATGTCATCCAGAAAGTCTTCGTCCTTGAGCTCTGCCATTTTTCACCTCTAACTCCGGTCCGACAACAGCTTGCCGACCAGTTGTGCCGTATAGTCCACAATCGGCACGATCCGTCCGTAGTTCAGGCGCGTCGGGCCGATCACCCCCACCGCGCCGATTATCTTCCGATCCGCGTTCATATAGGGAGACACCACCAAAGAGGAACCCGAAAGTGAGAAAAGTTTGTTCTCCGAGCCGATAAAAATGCGCACGCCCTCGCCGTCCTCGGTCAGTTCCAGGAATTCGGCGATATCACGCTTGCGCTCCAGATCGTCAAACAAGGTCCGGATCCGTTCAAGCTCCTCCGCCGCACCTGGCTCCGCCAGCAGATTCGCCCGGCCGCGTACGATCAGCCGGGCCTGCTCGCTGCCGTCATCCTCCCAGACGGCCAGGCCGCTTTCAATCATGGCGTGTGCAAGACTGTCGATTTCCTGACGCCGCGCCGTGATCTCCTTTTGAATTTGCCGCTGCACTTCGCTCAGGGTCTTGCCCTCGATCAGCGCGTTCAGAAAATTCGCGGCCTCCCGCATCGAGCTCGGGGTCTGTCCCGGCGGCGGCGTGAACAGCCGGTTTTCCACATGCCCGTCGGAGAACACCAGCACCACCAGCGCCCGGTCATGCGCCAGCGAGACAAATTCGATATGCCGGATCTCAGCCTCATGCTTGGGCGTCAGCACCAGCGAGGCACCCTGTGTCACCCCCGAGAGCGCAGCTCCGACACGGTCGAGCATCCCGCCCACATCGCCGGCATTGCGGCCGAGCGTCGCGTCGATCTTCTCGCGGTCCTTGACGTTGAGATCGCCCACTTCCAGCAGACCGTCGACAAACATCCGCAACCCCAGCTGCGTCGGCACCCGGCCGGCGCTGACATGCGGACTGTCCAATAGCCCGAGGAACTCCAGATCCTGCATCACGTTGCGGACCGTCGCAGCGCTCACCTTTTCGCTCAGCGACCGTGTCAGCGTGCGGCTGCCCACCGGATCGCCGCTTTCCAGATAGCTTTCGACCACAGCCCGGAACACCTCCCGGGAGCGGTCGTTCAAGTCCTCCAGAATGTTGTTCGGATTGCTCATCGTTCGTCCAGCATTTCTTACGGTTTAAACATAGGAACCCGCTACCCGGATGTCATTAAAGAGCAGAGTGTCAAAAGGTCAATCGGGCTTGCATAGCCCCGCGTCCGGGGGATATCCCCAAGCCAGCTAACAAAGGATGTGCCATGCGACCCTCAGGACGAGAACTGAACGAAATGCGCCCCGTCTCGATCGAGACCGGCTTCACCAAACACGCCGAGGGCTCCTGCCTGATCAAGGTTGGCGACACCCACGTCCTGTGCACCGCCACCATCGAAGACCGCGTGCCGCCCTTCATCAAGGGCACCGGCCTGGGCTGGGTCACCGCCGAATACGGCATGCTGCCGCGCGCCACCAACACCCGGATGCGCCGCGAAGCCTCCTCGGGCAAGCAGGGCGGCCGCACCGTTGAAATCCAGCGCCTGATCGGCCGCGCCCTGCGGGCCGGCGTCGACCGCGTCGCCCTGGGCGAACGCCAGATCACCGTCGACTGTGACGTGCTGCAAGCCGATGGCGGCACCCGCTGTGCCTCGATCACCGGCGGCTGGGTCGCGCTGCGCCTTGCGGTCAACAAGCTGATGAAGGCCGGCGACGTGCAGATCGACCCGCTGCTGGATCCGGTTTCTGCTGTCTCCTGCGGCATTTACGCCGGCCAGCCGGTGCTGGACCTGGATTACCCCGAGGATTCCGAGGCAGGCGTCGATGGCAACTTCATCATGACCGGCTCCGGCAAGCTGATCGAAGTGCAGATGTCGGCTGAAGGCTCCGTCTTCTCCCGCGATCAGATGAACCAGCTGATGGACCTCGCTGCCAAAGGCACCGTCGAGCTCGCAGAGATGCAAAAGGCCGCGTCCAAATGACCCGGAAACTGGAAGGCGGCAAGCTGCTTGTCGCCACCCACAACAAGGGCAAGCTGAACGAGATTGCCGAAATCCTCGCGCCCTACGGCGTGACGGTGATCGGCGCCGGCGAGATGGACCTGCCGGAGCCGGAAGAGACTGAGGATACCTTTGTCGGCAATGCCCGGATCAAGGCGCATGCCGCCGCCAAGGCAACCGGTCTCCCTGCCCTGTCCGATGACTCAGGCATCACCATCGACGCGCTGAACGGTGCCCCCGGTGTCTATACCGCTGATTGGGCCGAAACCCCGAACGGCCGCGACTTCAAGATGGCGATGACCCGCGCCAATGACGAGCTGACAGCAGCCGGCCCCGATGCGCCCCGCACCGCCCAGTTCCGCTGCACCCTGGTCATCGCCTGGCCCGACGGCCATGACGAGGTGTTCGAAGGCGTGATGCCGGGCCAGCTGGTCTGGCCGATCCGCGGCGAGCACGGCTTTGGCTATGACCCGATGTTCCAGCCGGACGGATACGAAATCACCTGCGCCGAAATGGCTCCGGCGGAGAAGAACAAGATCAGCCACCGCGGCAAGGCGCTGGTCCAATTTGTCGAGGGCTGTTTCGGTGGATGACTGGCGCAATGGGGGCTTTGGCCTTTACGTGCACTGGCCGTTTTGCCAGGCCAAGTGCCCCTATTGCGACTTCAACAGTCATGTCTCCGCAAAAATAGACCAGAAATTGTGGGTTAGAGCCTACCTGGCTGAACTCGACAGACTCTCGGAACAGCTCTCCGGCCGGGTGCTCAACACGATCTTCTTCGGCGGCGGCACCCCGTCCCTTATGCAGCCGGAAACCGTTGCCGCCGTTATCGAACGGGCACGTGAAATCTGGCCCTTTGCCAATGACATGGAGATTTCCCTGGAGGCGAACCCGGGCTCCGTCGAGGCCGGCCGGTTTGCCGGCTACCGGGACGCAGGCGTCAACAGGGTCTCCATGGGCATTCAGGCTCTGAACGACGAGGACCTGCGCCGGCTCGGCCGCATCCATAGTGTCGCTGAAGCCAAGGCCGCCTTCGACATCGCCCGCAATTGCTTTGACCGGGTCAGTTTTGACCTGATCTACGCCCGCCAGGGCCAAACCCTTGAGGCCTGGAAAGCGGAGCTGAACGAGGCGCTGTCGATGGCCATCGACCACCTCTCGCTCTATCAGCTCACCATCGAAGACGGCACTGCCTTTGGCGACCGCTACGCCCGGGGCAAACTGCGCGGCCTGCCGGAAGATGACACCGCAGCCGATATGTACCTGGCCACTCAGGAGATTACTGCAGCGCATGGCATGGCCGGCTACGAAATCTCCAACCACGCGCAGCCCGGGGCAGAGTCCCGCCATAACCTGATCTACTGGCGTTATGGCGACTATGCCGGTATCGGCCCTGGCGCCCACGGCCGCCTGACCTTGAACGGCACCCGCTATGCCACCGAAACCCACCTCGCCCCTGGCGCCTGGCTGGAAGCCGTGAACAAGGGCAACGGAGAATCCCTGCGGGAGTCCCTATCGCAGGAAGATGCTGCGGCAGAATACCTGATGATGGGGATGCGCCTGACAGAAGGTCTGGATATGGTACGCTATACCCAGCTTTCCGGCCGGGTCCTCCCGGAAAGCAAGCTTGCAGATCTTGCAGACCTGGGCATGGTGACTATCTCTGATCAAAGACTTCGTGCGACCGACCAGGGACGCGCCGTTCTGAATGCGGTGCTCCGCGACCTGTTGATGGATTGAGGCAATGCGTTTTCTTTATGCCGGCTTGGGACTTTGCTGCGTCGCCTTGGCGGCTATCGGGATTGTGCTTCCTCTGCTGCCAACCGTGCCTTTCCTCCTGCTCGCCGCATTCTTCTTTGCCAATTCTTCCGAGCGGCTGCACAACTGGATCGTCGCCCATAATGTGTTTGGCCCGATGATCATGGACTGGCGCGAACACGGCGCCATCAGGATGGGTGCAAAAAAGGCGGCAACCGTTTCGATTGCCGCCGTCTTTGGTATTTCCCTTCTGCTTGGCGCGCCCGGTCACGTTTTGGGCATTCAGGCAGTGGTGCTAACAGCTGTACTGGCCTTTATCTGGACCCGGCCTAACGGCTGAGCAGATTGCAAAGTTCATCCAGCTGATCCAGGTTCTCATAGCTGATCGTCACCGAACCGGCCTCACCGCCCGGCTTGTGATCAATTGAGACCTTCATCTTCAGCATCGCCGACAGATCCCCTTCCAGGGCGCGGGTGTCCGCATCTTTCTCAGCAGCAGCCTTTGCCTTCCTGGCCGGCGCCGTCCGGATACCCGCGGCGTCTTTTTTGACCAGAGCTTCGGTTGCGCGAACCGACAGCCCGCCCTTCACAATCTTCCGGGCCAGGTCAGAGGCATTATCCGAGGTAATCAGCGCCCGGGCATGGCCAGCCGACAGTTTCCGCTCCTGCACCAGGATCTGAACATCCTCCGGCAGATGCAACAGCCGCACCAGGTTGGCGATGTGGCTGCGGCTTTTGCCAAGCGCCTCCGCCATCTTCTCCTGGGTGTGGCCGAACTTCTCCATCAGCTGCTTGTAGCTCTGCGCTTCTTCCATCGCATTCAGGTCCGAACGCTGGATGTTTTCGATGATGGCAACTTCCATCATCTCAAGGTCGGAATATTCGCGGATCAGGACCGGAACTTCATGCAGCTGCGCCGCTTGCGAGGCACGCCAACGGCGTTCGCCGGCCACGATCTCGTAAATGCCGCCTGCCTTCGGCCGCACGATCAGCGGCTGCAGGACACCCTTTTCCTTGATCGACGCGGTCAGGTCATCCAGATCCTCCTGCAGGAACTGGCGGCGAGGCTGGTTCGGGTTAGCAACGATCTTTTCGATCGGCACCAATACTTCTGCATTCCGGGGAGCCTCTGCCTGGGTGCTCACCGGTGCAGGGTTCACATCTGCCATCAACGCCGACAATCCCCGGCCCAGCCCGCGCGGTTTCGTCTTTTTGTCTGCCATGGTTGCCTCCGGTTCTTGTTCTGCATTTAGGCCGCTATCTTGTGATGTTTATTGAGGAGTTCTTCCGCCAGTGCGCGGTAGGCCTGCGCGCCCAGCGAATTGGTGTCATAGTTCAGCACCGGCAGTGCATAAGACGGTGCTTCGCTCACCCGCACATTGCGCGGAATCTTTGTCTGAAACACCAGATCGCCTAGGTTATCGCGGGCATCCTGCTCCACTTGCTGTGACAGGTTGTTGCGCCGGTCGAACATAGTCAGAACGATTCCCTCGATCCGAAGGTTGGGATTCGCCGACTGGCGCACCTCCCGAATCGTCAGCATCAGCTGGGTCACGCCTTCCAGCGCAAAGAATTCACTTTGCAGAGGAATCAGCACTGAATGTGCCGCCACCATTGCATTGACCGTCAGCAGGTTCAGCGACGGCGGGCAATCGATCAGCACATAGTCCCAATCATATTCGTCCATCGCGGTCTGGCGCAGCGCATCATGCAGCAGGAAACTGCGCTTTTCATTGGTGAACAGTTCGATATCCGCGGAGCTCAGATCCACCGTCGCCGGGATGATGCACAGATCTTCTATCTCGGTCTGGCGGATCACATCCCCCAGGGAGGCATCCTCGACCAGAAGGTCATAGGTCGTCAGGTCCCGGTCCGAGGGCTCGATCCCCAGCCCTGTCGAGGCATTGCCCTGCGGATCCAGGTCAACAACCAGAACCCGCAGCCCGCATTCCACCAGCGCGGCTGCAAGGTTGATGGCTGTTGTTGTCTTCCCTACCCCGCCTTTCTGATTTGCGACCGCGATAATACGAGGCCCCTCAGGGCGGGAATAATCAGACACGTGCCACTCCCCTTATTTTCAGGATTACTGCTTCTTGTTCTGTCAAACTTCTAACCGGTTCCGCATCGAACCGCCATCGCTGCCGCGCGTTATCCACTTCTTTTTTCCAGCTTTCCCCCTTGGGAAAGAGCGCTGTCCCGCCGACAGCCAGGTGCCGCTCGGCGAATTCCAACAGAAGGGACAGATCCGCCAGCGCCCGCGCCGACAGAACCCCGGCATTCTGCGGATCGGCCTGCTCAATACGCTTGGAGATCACCGAAACACTGGCGCCGCACTCTCGTGCCGCGGTGCGCAGGAACGCAGATTTGCGCTGATCGCTTTCAATCAGGGTGATTTTCATGTCCGGGGCTTCGTCGGCCGCCAGGATCGCTATGATCAACCCAGGAAAGCCCCCGCCGCTGCCGATGTCCACCCAGTGATCAGGGATGTCGGTGCAGCGGAAAACCTGGACAGAATCCGCGATGTGCCGGGTCCAAAGCAGCGGCAGGCTAGACTTTGACACCAGGTTGATCTTGGGGTTCCACTTCAGAATGACCTGCTCGAAGATCTCCAGCCGCTTCAATGTTTCACGTGAAACATTGAGGTTTTCCAGAATATGCTTCTCGTTCATGCAAATTTGTCCTGCCGTGCCTGATCCCGGCGCAACCGTGCGAGCAGCAAAGCCAGCGCAGCCGGCGTCATGCCATCAATCCGAGCCGCCTGCGCCAGAGTTTCCGGACGCGCACGGGACAGCTTCTGCTGCAATTCCTTCGAAAGGCCTTCAATCCCATCGTAAGCAAAACCAGCAGGAATCACATATCCCTCATCCCGCTTCATTGCGGAGATTTCCCGCTCCTGCCGCGCAATGTAATTTGCATAAAGCGCATCGCGCTCAACCTGCCGACGGATGTCCGTTTCAACACCGGCCAGCTCCGGCATCAAGGGCACGACGTCCTCGAACACGACATCGGGGAAGGCAAGAATATCCAGTCCCGTCCGCCGGTTGCCATCCTGGTTCACCCGGATACCGGCTTCAGATACCTGTTTTGGGGTGAAACTCTGGGAGTCCAGCACAGACCGGGCTTGGTCCAAGCGTTCGCTTTTCGCCAGAAACGCCGCCTTCCGCTCCTCACCCGCGCAGCCGATTTCGATGGCCAGCGGCGTCAGGCGCTGGTCTGCGTTGTCGGCACGCAATGAAAGCCGGAATTCCGCTCGCGACGTAAACATCCGGTAAGGTTCCGCGACACCATTTGTCGTCAAGTCATCGATCATCACGCCGATGTAACTGTTAGAGCGACTGAAACTGACCGGCTCCTCCCCCAGACAAGCCCGCGCCGCGTTCAGGCCGGCAACCATTCCCTGGGCCGCTGCCTCCTCGTAGCCAGTAGTGCCATTGATCTGGCCGGCGAGATACAGGCCTGGAACGTCCTTGAGCTTCAGTTCAAGTGTCAGAGCCCTGGGGTCGACATAGTCGTACTCAATGGCATATCCCGGCTGCAGGATGACAGCCTGCTCAAGCCCGCGGATCGAATGCACATAGGCTTCCTGCACATCCTGCGGCAGGCTGGTGGAGATGCCATTAGGATAGACGGTGTGATCCGTTACGCCCTCAGGCTCCAGGAAGATCTGATGCGATTCCTTGTCGGCAAAACGGACGATCTTATCTTCGATCGACGGGCAGTAACGCGGCCCGACTCCTTCGATATGCCCGCCGTACATCGCTGACCGTTCCAGATTTTTCTGGATGATCTCATGGGTTTGTGCGTTGGTGTGGGTGATACCGCAGGACACCTGCTTTGCGCTTACAGATTTTGTCAGGAAGGAAAAGAAGACAGGATCTTCGTCGCCTGGCTGAGCATCCAGAATATCCCAGTTGATGGTCCGCCCATCCAGCCGCGGTGGCGTTCCGGTCTTCAGCCGGCCCAGCGGCAGTTCGAAACTATCGAGCCGCTCCGCCAGTTTGACCGACGGCTTGTCGCCCATTCGACCGCCGGGCTTGGAAACGTCGCCGATATGAATGACCCCGCGCAGGAAGGTTCCTGATGTCAGGATGACCGACTTGCTTGGGATTTCGCTGCCATCGGCCAGAATCACACCGGCAACGGCCTGCCCGTCCATGACAAAATCGGTGACCTCGCCTTCGACGATATCCAAATTTTCCTGGGCTTCCGTCAGCCGCAGCATCTCGCGCCGGTAGATTGCCCTATCCGATTGCGCCCGCGGGCCCTGCACTGCGGGGCCCTTGCGGCGGTTCAGCAAACGGAACTGAATGCCGGCGAGGTCAGCAACGCGGCCCATAACACCGTCGAGCGCGTCAATCTCCCGGACAAGGTGGCCCTTGCCAAGCCCGCCAATTGCCGGGTTGCAGGACATTACGCCAATGCCATTGCGGTCCAGCGTCACCAAAGCGGTCCGGACGCCCATCCGGGCCGCGGCATGGGCGGCCTCGGTGCCGGCGTGGCCGCCGCCGACAACAATCACATCATATGCTGAATGTTTCACGTGAAACACTCCTTCATTTCCCCAGGCAGAAACTTGAGAAAATCTCATCCAGGAGATTTTCCACTCCGATCCGCCCCACCAGCATTTCCAGTGCTCGAATGGCCGAGCGCATTTCCTCGGCCGCTATATCATAGAATTCCGGGCCGCGCTGCAGGATTTCCTGCGCATCAGCCAGACTGGCCAGCGCCGACAGCATTGCATCACGGTGCCGTGCGCGCGTTGCAATGCCCGCTTGAGCCGAGCGAGTCTGCAAGACCTTCGAGACATGATCAACCAGCCGGTCAATCCCCTGCCCCGACCGGCCGGAAATGGCATTTCCGGCATCATCGCGCAAATCCGCCTTGGGAAGCAGCCTGATATCACCCTGCTGCATCTCAACATCCAGGACATCACCCTCTTCCGCCAGGAAAACGCGCAGATCCGCATCTTCGGCCCGTTTCCGCGCCAAGGCAATTCCGATCCCTTCGACATGATCATCCGTATCGCGCAAGCCGGCGGTGTCGAGCAGCGTGACAGGCAAGCCGGCCAGATCCATGCGGACTTCGATGATGTCGCGGGTGGTGCCGGCGTACTCGGACGTGATCGCCGCTTCCCGGCCGGCCAGCGCGTTCAGCAGCGTAGACTTGCCGACATTCGGAGCACCGACAATTGCCACCTCAAACCCGCTGCGGATCCGTTCGGCTATCCTGACACCGGCGGTCTCTTTTTCAAGGCCGGCCTGAACATCCGCCAGCAAGGCTGAAACCTCTGGGGTAACGTCGACCGGCACTTCCTCGTCGGCGAAGTCGATGGTCACTTCGATCAGGGACGCTGCGCGGATCAGCTTCGCCCGCCAGGTTTCCGCCAATTGCCCCAGCCCGCCGGCGAGAATAACTTGTGCCTGCTTGCGCTGCGCTTCTGTCTCAGCATCGATCAGATCGGCAAGACCCTCGACCTGGGCCAAGTCCAGATTGCCGTTCTCCAGCGCCCGGCGGGTGAATTCACCGGGTTCAGCCATTCGCAGCCCGTCGATTCGGCCAAGCGAGTCAAGCACGGCAGCGACAACAGCCGTGCTGCCATGTGTTTGGAATTCAACGGTATTTTCGCCAGTAAAGCTGTTCGGCGCAGTAAAGGTCAGGACCAGCGCCTCATCCAGGCGTTCGCCTGATTCGTCCTGGAGGATTCGCAGGCTGGTGCCCCGCGCCGGCAAGTCCCCGCCGCAAAGCTGCGCGCCGGCGGCAAGTGCCAATGGGCCGGAGACGCGGATCACCGCAACCCCGGCCTTCCCTTGGGCGGAGGCCAGCGCAAAGATCGTGTCCATGGGGTGGCCTTTCTCTCTCGCCGGCCCGGGTCAGGTGTTCATCGAGTCGAAGAACTCGGAGTTGGTCTTGGTTTGCTTGAGCTTGGACAGCAGGAACTCGATCGCATCGGTGGTGCCCATCGGGTTCAGGATCCGGCGCAGCACAAAGGTCTTGGCCAGATCACCCTTATCGACCAGCAGGTCTTCTTTCCGGGTGCCGGACTTGAGGATGTCGATGGCGGGGAACACGCGCTTGTCGGCGATCTTGCGGTCCAGCACGATTTCCGAGTTACCGGTGCCTTTGAATTCTTCAAAGATCACCTCGTCCATCCGGCTGCCAGTGTCGATCAGCGCGGTGGCGATGATGGTGAGCGAGCCGCCTTCTTCGATGTTCCGGGCCGCACCAAAGAAGCGTTTCGGCCGCTGCAGGGCGTTTGCGTCGACACCGCCGGTCAGGACCTTGCCCGAGGACGGCACAACAGTGTTGAACGCCCTACCAAGTCTTGTGATCGAATCGAGAAGAATCACAACATCTCGTTTATGTTCCACCAGCCGCTTGGCTTTTTCGATGACCATTTCGGAAACTGCAACGTGGCGGGTCGCCGGCTCGTCGAAGGTGGAGGAGACAACCTCGCCCTTCACCGAGCGCTGCATGTCCGTCACCTCTTCCGGGCGTTCGTCGATCAGCAGAACGATCAGGTAGCATTCCGGATGGTTCTTCTCGATCGAATGCGCGATGTTCTGCAGGATCACCGTCTTACCAGTCCGCGGCGGCGCCACGATCAGCGAACGCTGGCCCTTGCCGATCGGGGCAACCAGGTCGATCACCCGGGCGGAACGGTCCTTGATGGTCGGATCCTCGATCTCCATCTTCAGGCGCTCATCCGGGTAGAGCGGCGTCAGGTTGTCAAAGGCAATCTTGTGGCGGGCCTTTTCCGGGTCTTCGAAGTTGATCATGGTGACGTTGGTCAGCGCAAAGTAGCGCTCCGTCTCCAGCGGCGCCTTGATCTGGCCTTCCACCGTGTCGCCGGTGCGCAGGGAGTACTGGCGGATCATGTCCGGCGAGACATAGATATCGTCCGGGCCGGGCAGATAGTTTGCCTCGGGCGAGCGCAGGAAGCCAAAGCCGTCCTGCAGCACTTCCAGCACCCCGTCACCGCCAATGTCCCAGCCTTCATCCGCACGTTCCCGCAGGATCTGGAACATCATCTCGCCCTTGCGCATGGTCGAGGCGTTTTCGATCTCCAGCTCCTCGGCCATCGCCAGCAGCGCTTTGGGGCTTTTCGCCTTGAGATCGGACAGGTTCAGGGATTGCACGGTCATATAGATACGGCCTCTACTCCCCGCTTCGCCGGGGGTCGGTCACACGACAGGTTTGGAAAACACGGAATGCCCGGACGGGCCCGTTGGAAGCCATACATAGGGACTCGTTTCAGGTGAGTCAAACGCCGGCTGCAAGCGTTCAGGCGCTGCCGGGCCTGTTTCTGCGCCTCTGCGCTAGAATTTGAAGATGACGGAAACCACAATCACCAGCATCAGCACCGTGGGCACCTCGTTCATCAGCCTGAACTGCCGGCCTGTCAGCCTGTTCCGCCCTTCTTTGAAATCGCGGTAGCGGAACAGCAGCCAATGATGGAACCAGGTCATGGCAATCACCGACACCCCCTTGGTCCAGGGCCAGACATAGCTCCAGTCGACGATTCCTGGCGTCAGCACGATAAACAGCCCTGCGGCCCAGGACACATACATGGCAGGCCGCATGATGATCCTCAGGAGCTTCTCTTCCATGGTGAGGAAGATCGGGATTGCTTCCTGTACATTCTCAGCGTGCTCCACGTGATACACGAACAGACGGGGGAGATAGAAAAGACCGGCCATCCAGCTGAGCACCGCCATGATGTGCAGCGACTTGGCATATGGGTAGAGCGTGAACATCACGTCGCTCAGGTCCATGGGCAGTTCTCCCGGGTCAGATCTGATCACCCTAATAATTAAATGAATATTAGAAGGATGATGTTTTTGTAGTGTGCGTGGATTCCGGTGGATAAGTGAATCCTCCCCCGCTTATCCCCAGCAGGGATAAGATTCCAGCTTGGATGGGACAGGAGTCCTGGTTTCCTCGCCGGCGCCAGAAAAATAAGGCGTGTTAAGGATCTCTTTACTTTCCCGTGCTTGGGGATAACAGCGGGATGATCCGGGGAGAGCCGGCATATCCACGGATTCAAAGTTATCCTGACTCACAAAGGACGACTCAGCGGGCTGAATCCCGGGATTTGCGTCAACCCCTGGAGTCTTTACTTGAGCGCGGAAAACCATACAAAACGTCCTGAAACCGTCTGCTTCTTTCCCACGGGGTTTTCCACATGACTGCCCACATAGTGCTGGCTTCTGGTTCCGAAATCCGGGCGCATCTGCTGCGCCAGGCCGGGATCGAATTCGAAACGGATGTGCCGCGTCTGGATGAGCAGGCGATCAAGGCCGCGCTGCTGGCAGAGGAAGCGCCGCCGCGGGACATCGCCGATGCGCTGGCAGAGGCCAAGGCGCGCAAGATCAGCAGCAAACATCCGGGACGTCTGGTGATAGGATGTGATCAGGTACTTGATTTTGAAGGAAAAATTCTTTCCAAGCCGGCAAGTGAAGAGGTCGCGCTGGCCCAGCTGAAGGAGATGCGGGGCAAGCGGCATATGCTGTTGTCGGCAGCCGTGATCTATCGGGATGGTGAGCCGGTCTGGCGTCATGTCGGGCAGGTCAGGCTGGTGATGCGCAAATGCTCTGACGCCTATCTGGAGGACTATGTTGCACGGAATTGGGACAGCATCCGCCATGCTGTGGGAGCGTACAAGCTGGAAGAAGAAGGCGTGCGGCTGTTCGCCTCCATCGAGGGCAGTTACTTTAATGTCTTGGGATTGCCGCTGATGGAGCTTATCAGTTACCTGGGACTGCAAGGGGTAATCGAGCAATGACAGAAGCAAAAATCCCGCTCGCCGGCGTGATCGGCTGTCCGGTTGCGCATTCCAAATCCCCGCAACTGCATGGCCACTGGCTGAAATCGCACGGCATCGCCGGGCATTATGTCCCGATGCACGTGGAGCCCGAGGACCTGGCGGAGACCATCCGGACGATGCCGAAAATGGGGTTCGTCGGCGCCAATGTCACCATTCCGCACAAAGAGGCGGTGATGGAGATTGCCGACAAGGTCACCGACCGGGCCAAACTGATCGGCGCGGCAAACACCCTGATTTTCCGCCAGGACAGGACGATCCTGGCCGACAATACTGACGGCTACGGCTTTATCACCAATCTGCACCAGGGCGCACCTGACTGGGATCCGCAGTCCGGTCCGGCCGTTGTGCTTGGGGCCGGCGGCGCCTGCCGTGCAGTGGTTGCCTCGCTGATGGAGGCCGGCGTGCCGGAGATCCTGCTGAGCAACCGCACCCGTGAACGGGCAGATCAGCTGCAGAAGGATTTTGGCAGCCGGATCCGGGTTGTGGATTGGGTTCAGGCCGGCAACGCGATCGAGGAAGGCAAGCTGATCGTGAACACCACCTCGCTGGGCATGGTTGGCAAGCCGCGCCTGCGGGTGCCGCTGGACGGTCTGCAATCCAATGCCGTGGTGACCGACCTGATATATGCGCCCCTTAAGACGGATCTGCTGCAAACGGCGGAGGAAGCCGGCTGCACCGTGGTCGACGGGCTGGGCATGCTGCTGCATCAGGCGGTGCCCGGGTTCGAGCGCTGGTTCGGCCACCGGCCCGAGGTGGATGCCGCGACACGGGCGGCGGCGCTGAGATGAGCTTCAACCTCGGCCTCACCGGCTCCATCGGCATGGGCAAGAGCACGACGGCAAAGCTGTTTGCCGATCAGGGCTGCGCGGTTTGGGACGCGGATGCGGCCGTTCACCGGCTGTATGGCAGGGGTGGGGCCGCCGTTCAGCCGATGGCAGCCGCATTTCCGGATGCCATCGAGGACGGAGAAGTTTGCCGGGCTGCGCTGAAACGGATCATCGGTGCAAATCCGCAGGCCTTGAGGCAGATCGAAGCAATCGTGCATCCGCTTGTCGCCCTGGACCGGGCTGCGTTCCGGGCGCAAGAGCAGAGCGACATCCTGGTCTTTGACATCCCCCTCTTGTTTGAAACCGGCGGCAACGCGGAAATGGATGCCGTGGCCTGCGTCACGGTAGATGCAAAGACCCAGCAGGAGCGGGTTCTTGACCGCGGAACAATGACGCTTGAGCAGTTCCGGCATATCCTGCAAAAACAGATGCCGATTGAGGAGAAGATGGCCCGCGCCGATTATGTGATCGAGACGGACACGCTCGAACATGCCGAGGCGCAGGTGGCAGAGATCCTCGCAGATATCAGGAGCAAACTAAGCCATGCGTGAAATCGTTCTTGATACCGAAACCACCGGGTTTGATCCGTTCTCCGGCGACCGGATTGTCGAGATCGGTGCGGTGGAGCTGTATAATCACATGCCCACTGGCAAAACGTTCCACGAGTATATCAACCCGGAACGCTCGATGCCGGCTGAGGCGTTTTCGGTCCACGGCATCGGCCCCGACCTGCTGGAGCCGCCGCAAAACCCCGAACCCGGCGCGGTGACGCTGCGGGACAAACCGGTCTTTGCCAAGATCGGGCAGAAATTCCTCGATTTCGTGCAGGACTCCATTCTGGTCATCCACAACGCCAGCTTCGACATGAAGTTCCTGAATGCGGAACTGGACTGGATGGGCCTGCCGAAACTGCCAATGGACCAGGCGCTCGATACGCTGGCGATGGCCCGCAAGCGGTTCCCGGGCTCGCCGGCAACGCTGGATGCGCTGTGCCGCCGTTTCAGCATCGACAACACCAACCGGACCCTGCACGGCGCGCTGCTCGACTCCGAAATCCTGGCGGATGTCTATCTGGAGCTGATCGGCGGGCGGCAGCCGGACTTCGGCTTGTCTGCCCAATCTTCCTCCAGCTCGGCGCAGGTCGAGGATGACTGGCGCCCGCTGCCGCGCTCAACTCCCCTGCCCGCACGGATCACCGCAGAGGAATTGGCCGCGCATGAGGCGTTTGTGGCCAAGCTGGGTGATGAGGCCTTGTGGAAGGCGTCCTGATCGCGGGCAAGGCGCCAAAAGAATAACGCCGCTGAAACCCAGCGGCGTTTTTTTGTCTCGAAAGTTTGAACCTTACTGCGGCGTTGCAGCGGCCGCAGCCTCTTGCTGGCGGCGGGCCAGCTCGTTGCGGTAGATCGCGACAAAGTCGATGTTGTCCAGGTTCAGCGGCGGGAAGCCGCCGTCGCGGGTCACGTCGGACACGATACGGCGCAGGAACGGGAAGGTCATGCGCGGGCATTCGATCAGCAGGAACGGGTGCAGCTGGTCTTCCGGCACACCGACGATGTTGAACACGCCGACATATTCCAGCTCCAGCACGAACAGGACGTTGCCGCTTTCCTTGTTCTTGGACTCGACGGTCAGCTTGGTGACAACCTCGTACTGGTTCTCAGCCGAACGCTTTTTCGCATCCAGGTTCACCTGCACGCTGACGTCGGGCTGAACCTCGCCGCCGGTGCCTTTCTGCGCCATCACGTTTTCGAACGACATGTCGCGGATGAACTGGCCCAGAATGTTCATCTGGACTTGCGGCTGCTGCTGGGCTTCGCCGTTTTCGGCCATGTAGATACTCCTGAAAATATGCTTTGGACCGTGCTTACCAGCTTGGTCCGGGTTCCTCAACGGGGACCGTCAACCCAGCCGGAGGGACCGCCGCGCCGGTCTGCCGGTGTCACATCTTCGTAATCGCCATCGATGATGTCGTCGGGCCGGCCGGCCGCTCCGGGATAGTGGCGGCCCTGCATGCTGCCGGGGCCCATCTGGAACTGCGCCACTGTGACACGGGCGCGCAGGTAGCGGTAAACCGCCAGCCGCACCGGCGGCATCAGCAGCGCAAAGCCGACGGCATCGGTGAAGAAGCCCGGGGTTAAAAGCAGGGCGCCGGCCACCAGGATCATGGCGCCATGGGCCAAAGGCTCTGCCGGATCAGACAGTTGCTGGAACGAGGATCTCAGCTGCCCCATCGCCATGCGGCCCTGGGTTTTCACCAGCCAGGTGCCCAGCACCGCGGTCAGAACCACAATGGCCAGGGTCGGCCACAGGCCGATGGCGCCGCCAACTTGAATAAACAAAGCGATTTCAACGATGGGAACCATCAGAAAGGCCAGCAAGAGATACATCGGGGGTTTCCTTGAGATCATACACCCGGGCGGTAGACTTGCTCCCGCCCGTCACCTACATAAGACGTGACCGCTTTGGTTTCAAACAAAGCACGAACGCCTAGCATGAGGTATCCATGGAGTCGCCTGTGATTCAGCTTTTGGTTCTGGCCGGTATTGCTGTGTTTCTGATCCTGCGCTTGAAAAGCGTGCTCGGAACGCGCGAAGGCTTTGAAAAGCCGCCGCTGCCGCAATCCGAAGCCCGGGGCCGCCGCCCGGATCTGGAGGTGATCGAGGGCGGCCCGGACCGCGACATCACCGATTATGTGGCGGAAGGCAGCCAGCAGGCGCAGGCGCTGGCGGCAATGAAACGGGCCGAGCCCTCCTTCCAGGTGCAGGAATTCGTGCAGGGCGCGCGCGGTGCCTATGAGATGATCCTGATGGGCTTTGAGCATGGCAACCTGGACGATATCCAGCCGTTCCTGGCGGAGGATGTCTTTGACAGCTTCGTGGATGCCGTCGCGCAGCGCGAGGATAAGGGCTACAAGATTGAGGCCGACTTCATCGGCGTGCGGGAAACCACCCTGGTTGACGCGCAGTTCGAACCGCAGAGCGGCCGCGCCGAAATCACCATGCGCTTTGTCGCCGAGATGACCTCGGTGGTCCGCGACCGCGGCGGCGATATCGTCGAGGGCGACCCCAAGGCGATCAAACGTCAAAAAGACACTTGGGTCTTTGCCCGCAACATGGGCAGCGACGACCCCAACTGGCAGCTGGTTGCGACGGACGCATGATTGCGGCGCTTCGGGGGGCACTTGGGGCGGCTGCAATTGCAGGTGCCGCGATGACCGCCTCCGGGGCGCAATCAGAGACCGTGTCCAGTATCCTGGACTTTGAACAGCTCGATGGTTGGGCAGAGGATGACCACGCCCAGGCGCTGCAGGTGTTTCTGGGAACTTGCAAGGATCTGAAGGACCCCGACTGGGCCGCCCTGTGCAAGGCCGCCCAGTCGCAGCCGCCGGACGGGGCCCGGGCGTTTTTTGAGCTGTTTTTCCGCCCGGTGCTGATCGAGGACGGCAACCCTGCCCTGTTCACCGGCTATTTCGAGCCGGAACTGAACGGCTCCCGCTACCCGACCAGCCGCTTCCGCTATCCGGTTTACAAGATGCCGCCCGAGGCGCGCCGCACCGGTCTGTGGCTGCCGCGCCGCGATATCCTGACCGGCGATGTGATGCAGGGCCGCGGGCTGGAAATCGCTTGGGTGGATGACCCGGTGGAGCTGTTCTTTCTGCAGATCCAGGGTTCCGGCCGGATCCGCCTGCCGGATGGCTCCACGATCCGCGTCGGCTATGGCGGCGCCAACGGCCACCCCTATAAATCCATCGGCAAGGAACTGGTGCGCCGCGGCGTCTACAACGCCCATCAGGTCAGCGCCCAGGTGATCAAATCCTGGGTCCGGCGCAACCCCGTGGATGGCAAGGAACTGCTGTTTCACAACCCGTCTTATGTCTTCTTCCGAGAGGTGCGGAAGGTTGCGGCCTCCAAGGGCCCGCTTGGCGCCATGAACCGCTCGGTCACGCCAATGCGCACCATTGCCGCCGATCCCGCCTATACCCCGCTGGGGGCGCCGGTCTGGGTGGAAAAGGACGGCCATATGCCACTGCGCCGGCTGATGGTGGCGCAGGACACCGGCTCCGCCATCAAGGGCGCGCAGCGGGCCGACATCTTTGTCGGCACCGGCGACGAGGCCGGCGAGGCCGCCGGCACGATGAAAGACCCGGGCCGGATGGTGGTGCTGCTGCCGATCCAGCGGGCCTATGCGATGCTGCCGGAAGACCTTTGAATGACACGGCGGAAATTGACAGGCGACGAGATCGACCTCTGGCACAAGGTCGTAAAGCACACGGAGCGTTTGCACCCGGGTGCCCATTCGTCGCCGCCTGCCCCGCCGATGCCGAAACCCAAGCCGGTCAAGCAGCCAGAGCCGCGCCTGGACCCGTTTGAGGTCGGCAGCCGGGCCAAACCCAAGCCGGTGAAGCATGACCTGAAGCCTTCGATTGCCCGCAGCCTGGCCAGCGATCCGCTGCAGATGGACGAGAAGGCCTTCCGCCGTATGAAGCGCGGCAAGCTGAAGCCGGAAGGCAAGCTGGACCTGCACGGGATGCGCATCGACACCGCGCACCCTGCCCTCACCCGGTTCATCCTGTCGGCGCAGGCCTCCGGCAAACGGCTGGTGCTGGTGGTGACCGGCAAGGGCAAGGACCGCGACGAGCCGGGCCCGATGCCGGTGCCGCGCGGGGTGCTGCGCCACAAGGTGCCGCAATGGCTGGCGCTGCCTCCCCTGGCGCAGGCGGTACTGCAGATCACGCCGGCACACGTCAGCCACGGCGGCGCGGGCGCCTATTACGTTTACCTGCGGCGCAACCGCTGAGGGCTGGCCCGTTACCTGTTGTCCGCAGGCCTGCCCGACAGCGCGACCTTGATGGCATTCTCCCGAATGACGATCTGACCTGGCAGAATGCTCCGCAAACGCTCCGGGTCGTCGGCAAACGTGTCCGCGGTTTGCCGCGCACCGTTCAGCAGGGCCAGCAGCGCCGGCGAGGTGGCGGTTACAAAATGCTGTGACTCCGCCTCGTCGGCAAAGGCGGTGGTGTCGATGATTTCGACCGGCAGGCTGCTGAGCTCTTCGATGTTTTCAAGGTTGCCGAGCCGCTCGCGTCCTTCCAGCCCGCGCAGGCGCTGGGACAGCGTCAGGACGTTGTCCTTGCGCGAGACAAAGATCAGGAACGGTTGCGGCACCTGTTTGAACCGGCGCATCTGGGTCTTGAACACATCGATGTCCAGATCCGGCGACATCAGCACCACGCCGCCCAGGTTCCGGGATGTCCACCCAGGGGTCTGGATTTCGATCTGGCGCAGCGTCTCCATCGCGAGCAGCCCGCCCATCGAATGGGCCACCACAACCACCCGGCCAGCGCCGGACGCGCGCAGTCTGCGCAGCAGCTGCTCCAGCCCGTCGCGGGCGAACAGCACGCTGTCACCATCATAGGCATAGCCCAGCGGCCGCCCCTTGCTGGGCCAGGAATAGATGACCGTCGCGCCGGGGACGTCAATGTCATGGGTCAGCTGAGCCGCCCGGAATGCGGTCTCGGCCTGGGTGGAGTTGAAGCCGTGCACAAACACGGTGACATCGCGTTCCTTCGGCGGGAACTTTGCCAGCTCCTGACGCAATCGGGCGCCAAAGGCGGCTTCACTTTCGAATTTCTTCCGGCCCGCCATGGTAAATTCGGTGACGGGATCCGGGTTCCTGTAGCCGAATTTCAAGGACCCTGGCGTGTGTTCCGGCGGAATCGAAACGGTGAGTTCAAGCAGGCTGAATCCTTCCGCCCGCTCGCCGCCAAAGGTGCCATCCGGCAGCTGATCGCGGTTGGTGGCGGCGAACACGGTCTTGGGGGTGCCCACGTGCAGGGCTGCGGGAACAGTGGGAGAATAGGATCTGTCGGTACAGGCTGCCAGAATAACCAGCATCACACCGCAGATCAGGCGCAGCCCTTGCATCTCGTCCCACCTCAATGAACTGACGGCAGGCTACTGCACCTGCCGCCAATGTCCAGCGTCTGCAATCCGCACTGGCGGTTTACAGCACGTAACGGCTGAGATCGGATGAGCGGCCAAGCTCGCCCAGGTTCTTCGCGACAAAGGCTGCGTCCACGGTCACCGCCTCCCCCGAACGGTCCGGCGCGGTAAAGGACAGCTCCTCGAACACCCGCTCCATCACAGTGTAAAGCCGCCGGGCGCCGATGTTTTCCACAGTCTGGTTCACTTCGGCCGCAATCTTGGCCAGAGCCGCGATCCCGTCTTCGGTAAAGGTGACCTCAACCTCTTCGGTGCCCATCAGCGCAGTGTACTGCCGCGTCAGCGCGTTGTCGGTCTCGGTCAGGATGCGCACAAAGTCCTCTTCCGTCAGCGCCCGCAGGTTCACCCGGATCGGCAGACGGCCCTGAAGTTCAGGCAGCAGGTCCGACGGCTTGGCGATGTGGAAGGCGCCGGAGGCGATGAACAGGATATGGTCGGTCTTGACGGGCCCGTGCTTGGTGCTGACGGTGGTGCCTTCGATCAGCGGCAGCAGGTCGCGCTGCACACCCTCGCGGCTGACATCACCGCCGCGGGTTTCCTGCCGCGCACAAACCTTGTCGATCTCATCGAGGAAGACGATGCCGTTCTGCTCCACCGACTCCAGGGCGGTGCGGGTGACGGTTTCATCATCCAGCAGCTTGTCGGCCTCTTCGCCGATCAGCACCTCGTAGCTTTCGGCGACGGTCATCTTCTTGCGGGTGGTGCGCCCGCCCATCGCCTTGCCGAACAGATCGCCGAGGTTCAGCATGCCCATGTTGCCGCCGGGCTGGCCGGGGATCTCGAACATGCCCATCGGGCTGGAGGTGTCGGCCACGTCCAGCTCGATCACGGTATCGTCCAGCTCCCCCGCCTTCAGCTTCTTGCGGAACATCTCGCGGGTGGCTTCGCGGGCATCACTGCCGGCGATGGCTTCCACAACCCGGTTCTCCGCCGCCTTGTGGGCGTTGGCCTTCACGTCCTCGCGCATGTACTCGCGGGTCTGGGCAATGGCGCTGTCGACCAGATCGCGGATGATCTGCTCCACGTCCCGGCCGACATAGCCGACCTCGGTGAATTTGGTGGCTTCGACCTTGATGAAGGGCGCGCGCGCGAGCTTGGCCAGGCGGCGGGAGATCTCGGTCTTGCCGACGCCGGTGGGGCCGATCATCAGGATGTTCTTGGGATACACCTCATCGCGCAGATCGTCGTCCAGCTGCTTGCGCCGCCAGCGGCTGCGCAGGGCAACGGCCACGGCGCGCTTGGCCTCTTTCTGGCCGATGATGAAACGGTCCAGCTCCGAGACGATTTCGCGGGGGGTCAGATCGGTCATGTCAGTCCTTTCCCGGGGGCAAAACTTTTGAGAAAAGTTTTGCTAAGAATTTTGCTTAAAATTCTTAGCCGCCGATGGTTTCGACGGTCAGGTTTCCATTTGTGTAGACACAGATATCGGCGGCGATGGCCATGGCGTCCCGCGCCACGTCTTCAGCGGATCTGCCGCTGTCCATCATGCCGCGGGCGGCTGCCAGGGCGAAATTGCCGCCCGAGCCGATGGCCGCCACATCATGTTCCGGTTCCAGCACGTCGCCGGCGCCGGTGATCACGAACATGTCCCTGCCGTCGGTGACGATCAGCATCGCCTCCAGCTTCTGCAGGTATTTGTCGGTGCGCCAGTCCTTGGCCAGCTCGACACTGGCCCGCGCCAGCTGGCCGGGGGTGGCTTCCAGCTTGGCTTCCAGCCGTTCCAGCAGGGTAAAGGCGTCAGCGGTCGATCCGGCAAAGCCCGCCACCACGTCAAACCCGCCGGGCGACAGGCGGCGCACTTTGCGGGCGGTGCCCTTGATCACGGTCTGCCCCAGCGAAACCTGGCCGTCGCCGGCAATAACCACCTGGCCGCCCTTCTTGACACCGATGATAGTGGTGCCGTGCCAGCCAGGAAATTTATCGTCTGCCATGTAAGTCTCCGTTTGGTTGCCCCCTATATGGAACCATCCCCCCGCCGGCACAAGAGAGCGGTCGAGATCGGCGGTGCTCCCGGTCCTGTGCCGCTGTTCGCTGCTATGCAGAAATTGCAGATCGGGGCTGTCGAACCGGCAATTGCGGGACTCGGCACCGCATCCTAAATGAGGCTCACAACCGGCACAGGGTCGGCTGTTTCTCAGAAGGATATGCGCAAATGACGACCGCAAACATCCATGCGCCGCTCGGAGCAGTCACCGTTCTCCGTATGGTCGACGCAATGGCCAACGTCAAAAACACCATCGTGGAATGGTATGAAGCCCGCGAAACCCGCAAGGTTCTGGCGCAGCTGACCGATGCCCAGCTGGCAGATATCGGCCTGGACCGTTCCGACATCGCCAAGTTCTGATCCCCGATGACCAGAACCCTTGAATGAGCCGCCCTGTTACGGGCGGCTTTGTTCATTCCGGGGGGCTGGTTTTGTATTTGCCGGCCTGATCCGGCAGCCAGGCTTCGATTGCGGCTGTGGCCACCACATGGCGGGAGCCGGCGCCGTCATCTTCCACGTCCAAACCGCCCTTGACGGCGCGCACGCTGGCGCGGCCGCGCGGCAGGTCCCGTGCCACCAGATCGCAATCCACCGCCTCCGGCTGCTGCACGCCGATGGTCACCTCCACCCGCATTTCGCTGTGATCGATCCCCAGCTTGGAAAACAGCGTGATCGACGAATGATGCAGGGCGTCCTGCACCGCGCGGCGGGCGGCCTTGGTGTAGTCCTGGCCATAAAGGTCGTTGCCGGTGCCCATTTCCAGGATGATGCGCTTTTCGCTCATTTTATGGCCTCCATATCAAAGGACACGATCACCGCTGCATTGGCGATCACCGTGCGCCCGCCGTGGGGCTTTTCAATGTCGAGCCCGCCTTCAACGACGCGGATGCTGGGCCGGCCGTAGGGGAAAATCTCCAGCAGCGCGTCCTTGTCCACCGCCTCCGGTCTCTGAACCCCGATCTCGGCATCAATGATCATGTCTTCTTTTGAGAAATCAAACAGTTCCGCCATGTTGACGGAATTGTGCCACAGCGCGTCCCTGATCGCGCGGCGGGCGGCTTCGGTGTAGTCTTCGCGCCTGAGCGATGTGCCCATGCCGAATTCCACCAGGACCCGTGTCTTGGCCATGTCGCCTCCTGTACCTGTTCCGGGAGGGACCCTTGCAGGGCGGCCGGGCAAAGGAAAGAGCCAGTTTGGCGCCTGCCGCTACACCAGAGCCCGTTAAACAAAAAAAGGGCTGTCCCCGCGGGGACAGCCCTCTGAAATCCGGAAGCCGGATCAGGCTCAGATCGACTCTTCGATCCAGCTCTGCAGTGCGGCCTTGGGGGCAGCGCCGGCACGGTTCGAGACCACCTGGCCGTCCTTGAAGATGAACAGCGCCGGGATGCCGCGCACGCCCATGGCGGCGGCGGAGTTCGGGTTGCTGTCAACGTCGACCTTGGCAATTTTCACCTTGCCGCCGAGTTCCGCGGCCAGCTCTTCCAGAGCCGGGCCAATCTGTTTGCAGGGACCGCACCACTCTGCCCAGAAATCCACCACAACGGGGATATCGGAGTTCTTGACTTCGGCGTCAAAAGTGGCGTCGGTGACGGCTACGGTGGACATATGCATGTCTCCATGAGTGTGTGGCAACTGGAGTCGGAACCTAGGTACGGCTTAACCGATCGTCAAGGTTCCAACTGCCGCTTCAATGCCGCAGTCACGAGGTCGTGCGGCAGCGGCATCAGGGTGGCAGTACGGGTCCAGAGCAGCGCGGTTTCGATGGTGCGGCCCGGATAGATCAGAGCCAGCGCATGGGCATAGGCCCCCATCTGCCGCAGCAGGCCCTCGGGGCATTGTTCAGGCGCTGCCGGCACGGTGGCGTTGGATTTGAAATCCACCGCCAGGACCTTCTCCGGGGTGATGCTCAGCCGGTCGATGACGCCATGCAGGCGGGCGCCGTTCAGGTCAGCGGTGACAGGAACCTCGGCCAGCGTATCCGGATGAAACACATCCGCCAGGGCGGCATTTTGCAGAACCGCGGAGGCTTCACCCAGCAGTTCTGCACAATCGCCGCCCCCTTGCAGCAGGTTCTGTGCCAGCTGCGGCCAGTCTGATTCCGGCCGGCCCGGCAGGTGCTCCAGCAGCAGGTGCAGCCGGCTGCCCCGGGCCTTGGCGGCCTCTTCGTCGAGACCCTGATCGCCGGGCAATGCCTTCGCTCCACCCAGATCAGAAGGACTGAGCGCCGGCGCCGGCGCTTCATAGGGTTTGGCCGGGCGGGTGAAGACCTCCGGCAGTTCATGTTTCGCAACTTCATGTGCTTCAGGCACGACCAGCGGCAGGCCGTCCCAATCGCCATGCTGCAGCCTCAGGCCGGTGCCGCCCTCTGCGTCGAATTCCACTGCGCCGCCGTCGCGCATGGCGCGCTCCGCCAGCCGGTACCAGCTGTCGCCCTGCTCGCCCACCTCGCCGGCGGCAGCGACAATCAGCCATTTTTCCGCCCGGGTCAGAGCCACATACAACAGCCGCAGCCGTTCGTTCTGCAGTTTCTCCTGCGCGGCTTCACGGGCCGTCAGCATCGCGGGCGGCATCTGGTCCTTGGGCAGTTTCCAGACCGGAGTACCATCTGCCAGCATGATTTCCGCATCCCGCGGTGCCTGCCGTTTGGCAGTGTCCGGCAGGATCACGATCGGCGCTTCCAGCCCCTTGGAGCCATGCACCGACATCACCCGGATCATGTTGCCGGCCGCCCCCATCTGGCGTTTGATCTCCAGATCATCGGTCTGCATCCAGACTAGGAAACCGGTGAGGCTGGGCACATCGGTGCGCTCATAAGCTAGGGCCTGCGACAGCAGCGCGTTGATGCCGTCCTCTGCCTCCGGCCCCAGCCTGCCCAGCAGTTTCTGGCGGCCGCGGTGGCGGGTCAGGATGCGTTCGATCAGGTCATAGGGGCGAAGAAAATCGGCATTGGCGCGCAGGTCATCCAGCACCGCCATGGTTTCGGGAAATTCCCCTGCCCGCTCGCGCAAAGCCGACCACAGGTACATCGCCTCCCGCCGGTGCGCGAGGTCAAACAGAGCCTGCTCAGTCCAGCCGAACAGCGGCGATTTCAGCGCTTCCGCCAGTGACAGCGAGTCTTCCGGCAGCGCCAGGAACCGCAGCAGTGCCGCGATATCCTTGACCGCCAGTTCAGCGCCTACCTTGAGCCGGTCGGCGCCGGCGATGGGCAGCTCGGCCTTCTTGCAGGCGCGGATGATCTCCGAGAACAGATCGGAGCGGCGCTGCACCAGGATCAGGAAGTCGCCGGCCTGCACCGGGCGGCGCTGAAAGGTGCCGCGCTCCGGGCCGTCTTCGGGGATGGTGACGCCGGTTTCGATCATCTGCTTGATCGAACGCGCGATGCGTTCGGCCAGGATCACCGTGTGATGGCGGCTGCTGGGGCGGTCGACGGGGCTGGTCCAGTCCGGGTCCTCGTCATCCTCGACCTTGCCGACCACCGGCCACAGGTCCACCCGGCCCGGCAGGTCGGACTTGAAGGCTCGGTGCAGCGCCTCCTTGCGGAAACCTGCTCGCGGGCTGTCGCGGAACACCAGATCCACCAGTTTCAGAATCGCGGCGGAGGAACGGAAGGAGAAATCAAGCGAAGCATCCTGCAGCCCTGCCCCGGTTTCCGCCAGCCGGTTGCCGAACTCCTGCTGCATCCGGTCGAACGCATCCGGGTCGGCGCCCTGGAAGGAATAGATCGACTGCTTCTTGTCGCCGACCACAAAGATGGTGCGCTCCACGTCCGAGCGCGCGCCCTCGCCGGCGGTGAATTCCTGCGCCAGCTTCTCGATCACGTCCCATTGCACCGGGCTGGTGTCCTGCGCCTCGTCCACCAGAATGTGGTCGATGCCGCCGTCCAGCCGGTAGAGCACCCAAGAAGCAACGCTCGGATCGTTCAGCAGCTGGCGGGCCTTCAGGATCAGGTCGTCAAAGTCGAGCCAGCCGCGCAGCTGCTTGCGGCGCTCGTATTCCGGCAGGAAGGCGGCAGCAAAGCGGTGCAGGTCGTGGCTCTTGCGGGCGGCCGTGAGGGCGAGGCGTTTGGCGCGCGCATCCTCGACCCGCCGCATCAGCGGTTCCAGCTGATCCATCAGGGACAGGTGGGATTCGCGCAGTTTCTTGGTTGGGAACTTGTCTATTTTGGCGGTGAACGGTTCCTTGGCGCTGGCGCCGGTCAGAAAGACGCTTTCGAGTGTGTCCAGATCGGCGAGCGTGGGCTTGGTGATGCCGGCGAGCTTGGCCGCTGCCCTCTGATCGGTTGTACCGCCCTGCCCCAGCATGCCGCGGGTGCGCTGCAGCAGCTCTTCCTCGCCGCCCAGGAAAACCAACGCCTCCAGCGCGGCCTCGTCAAAGCCTTCGGGCAGGCCGAACAGGTCCAGCAGCCCGTTCCAGTCCAGCGGCTCGCCGAAATCGGCGCGGCGCTGGCAGATGGCAGACGTGAGCGTTTCGAAATCGCTGTCGCTGACATGGCGCGCCAGAGCATCGACCAGCGGCACCTCGGTGCCTTGGGCAAGATCCTCCATGATTTCCGCCCGCAGCAATTGGCCCGCGCGGTCGTCCATCTCGGAAAACTGCGGGCTGACGCCGGCCTCCAGCGGGAAGCGGCGCAGCAGCGAGGAACAGAAGGAGTGGATGGTCTGGATCTTCAGCCCGCCCGGCGTCTCGATCGCGCGGGCAAACAGGGTGCGCGCCTTGGCCAGATCGCCGGCTGCGGTGTTGACCTCCCCCAGCTCGGTCAGTGCTGCGATCAGCGCCGGATCGCCCAGCATCGCCCATTCGCCAAGCCGTTTGAACAGCCGGTTCTGCATCTCGCTGGCGGCGGCCTTGGTGTAGGTGAGGCACAGGATATGTTGTGGCTGCACGCCCTTCAGCAGCAGCCGCGCCACCCTGTCGGTCAGCACCTTGGTCTTGCCGGAGCCCGCGTTGGCCGCCAGCCATGTGGAGGCATCGGGACGGGCCGCGCGGAACTGCGCCTCGGAGGCGGCGTCGCGGATGGTCATGCCAGATCCTCCGGCTGCGGTTCGGCGCTGCGGTCCCATTCGCCGTAGCGCGCGAGGTGGTCATAATCGCCGGCGATGTCGTCGCGGTGCACCATGCGTCGGCTGGAATAGCCTTGGTTAGGCTCGAAATAGGCTCCGATCAGCGTGCGCAGCTCATCCCAGACCTTGGCGGGAGGCTCATCCTCCAGCGGTGCGCGCACTTCGTTCAGTTTACTGCCCAATCCTATGAACAGCGCACGCGCCACTTCCGCCGGACCGAGGTCGTCAAAGGCGCCTTCCTCGGCCATGGCGGCCTCTATCAGCAGCTGTTTTTCAAATTTCTTCTGCTGTGCCTCGCTGGGTGGTGTGCCGGTCTTGTAGTCGTAGAGATGCAGAAAGCCGCGGTCGTCCATGTCGATCCGGTCGGCGCGGCAGGCGATGGTGAAATCCAGCGGATCCAGCCGGGCGCTGCCCTTGGCCTCAAAAGCAACCGGCCTGGCGCGGGCTTGGCGCTCCTGCTCGGCCAGGATGAAATCGCCGGCAATCTTGCGGATGCGGCTGTGCCACAGGATGCGGGCGACGGGCCAAGGCACATGAGTCTCCAGTAGGTCTCGCGTCTTGCCGATCAGCTGCTCCGCCGTCAGCAGGGACGGGTCGGCCTGGGCGTCCTTGATGAAGTGCTCGAACACCTCATGCACAACAATGCCGCGCAGCAGGGCGTCGGGCTCTTGCACCAGCGGGTTGAGCGGTTTTAGCCGCAGCACATGTTTCGCGTAAATCGCATAAGGATCGCGGATCAGCCGCGGAATTTCGGTGATCGTAAGCCGCCGCGGGCGGGCCGCCACCGGCGGGCAGGGGGACGGGCGGGGATATTGCGAAATCGGCGTCGGCTCCTCCAGCGCCTCCGCCCAGCCGAGCCATTGGCGGCCTTTGGCCCGCATGGTGTCAAGTGCCGTGCGACCGCCCTGTTCCGGCAGGCCGGATAGCAGGTTGGTCAGCCGGTTCAGCCAGCGCGAGGGCACGGTGTCGGCCTCTTCCGAGCGTTCGGCGCGGGTCAGCCACACCTCGGGCGCAGCAATTGCCTGCTGGAAGTCATGTGCCGACAGGCCGATGCGGCGTTCAGGCAGCAAGAGCCCCGCCTGGTTGCGCAGCTGGCGGTTCAGCCAGGGATCGGGGCTGGCGGCCTCGGGCCAGCTTCCTTCGTTGAGGCCGCCAAGGATCACCAGATCGGCACCCTGCACACGCGCCTCCAGTGTGCCCCAGATCATGATCGAGCCATAAGGCGCATCGCGGTCACGGACCTCACCCTGGCTCAGCAGAGCGCCCAGCAGGTCGGCGAAGTCACGGGCGGTCATGTCGCCGCCATAAGGCGCCTCCTCCTCCAGGTTTTCGATGCAGGCGAGGGCGGCCTGGCCGGCCTTCTTGTCCCAAAGGGTACCTGAGCCATCGGCTTGGCTGCCCGCAGCAATGCGTTCGGCCAGGTCGCGCAGACGCTGGACCCAGTCCGTCAGGGGCAGGGTACCGGCAATCTCCTGGTCCGCGAAACAGGCTGATAGCCAGCCGGTCCAGCCCGGTGTCAGCTCACGGCCCTTTTCAAAGGCGGCAAAGGCGGCGGCATCCGGGAACGGGGGGCCGTTTCGGCGGAGCGACAATTCCAGCTCGCGGGTCTGGCGCAGGTGGTTGCCGCGGTCCGCGCCGTCATGGGTCAGCGGGTGTTTCAGCAAGGTCAGCAGTCTGTCGCAGGCCAGCGGTTTGCAGAACAGCCCCGCCACGTGCCGCAGAAACCGGCCCGGCGGCGACAGCTGCAACGGCTGGCCGGCCGAGTCATCTGGCAGGATGTCCCAGCGGTCCAGCGCGGCGGAGACCTGGCGGGTCAGCATCCGGTCCGGGGTGATCAGCGCCGCGGTCTGCCCGTCCTCTGCCGCCTGCCGCAGGCGCAGCGCGATGGCCAGCGCCTCGGCGCGGGGGCTCGGGGCCTCGACCAGGGTGACGTTTTCGGTGGCTTTGTCCAAACCGGTCAGCAGCGGGCCTTCGCTCATCCAGGCGTCGGTGACCGGGGCAGGGCGCAAGGCCAGCGAGACCAGCCGGTTGCGCTCGGGCGAGACCGGCGGGGTCTCTGTCCAGGGCTGCACGTCGCAAGGCGCAAGCTCCAGATCCTTCATCAGCTTGTAGAACCGGTACTGCGGGTGATCCTCCGAGATCAGCGGATCGTCCAGCCCAGCCCAGACATGCTCCGGCTGGTCAAAGTCGAACCCGGGCAGCACCACAGCCCCTTGCGGCAGCCGCGCGATGGCCTCCATCAGCATCAGCGTGGTCCCGCGTGAGCCGGTGGAGCCGGCCAGGATCACCGGATGCTGCGGGGGAGTGTGTTGCCATTGTTCAATCAGGTTCAGCACCACCTGCCGCTGCCTGGCCTGGGCATCCATCGCGCCCTCATGCAGGCCGGTGAACTCGTCCGCGATGCCGATGAAGGCCTGCGCCCGGGCCCAGTGGCCGGACATGTCGGAGACATCAAGCCCGCGGATCGTATCGGTGCTGACACCTTCGCCCTGCATCTCGTCGATCAGCGCCGCCAGGCTGTCGGACAGGTCATAGAGCGAGGCGCGCGAGGCGAGATCGGGCTGGGCGTCCAGCAGTTTCGCAATCAGCTGCGACAGCTCCAGCCGGCGCCGCAAAGGGGGCAGGGCGGGCGGCAGGCCGTCCAGCGTGGCGCGCTGGGCCAAGTCGGTCAGCAGCAGCATCCGCGGCAGCAGCATGGCCGGGCCGGCATCAAACAGGCTGCGCACCCGGCGCGCCATGCGGGAGGTGTTGACGATCAGCTCCGCCCTGGCCAGCGCCTCAGGCGGCAGGCCCTGGCTGCGGTTGCGCAGGCCCTCGACCAGCGCACGGGGGAAATCGGCGCCGCAGGGAACGGCAAACAGGCGCGGTTTGGCGGATGGTTCAAACATCATCTGCGGCAATCAGGTCCTCGGCCAATGTGATCCCCTCGGGATGGCCCACATCGCACCAGCGGCCGGGATATTCCAGCGCAAACAGCCGGTCCGCTGCGGCCATCTGGTTCCAAAGCACGTTCAGGGAGAAAACCTTGTCTTCAACCTGGTGCAGCCCCTCCGTTTTCAGGATTTGCACCCCGCCATAGACCAGATCGCCGCCGCGGCTGATGCGCCCTTCGGCGTCCATCGAGAAATCTCCGCCGCCGGTGCGGCCAACGGCCCGGTCCAGCGGCACACAAACCAGCAGCGCATCCATCCGCTCCGGATCCCAGGCTTCTTGCGCCAGCTGCAGCGGGTTCGGGCCTTTCCAGATGGCATCGGTGTTCATGGTGAAAACCGGGCTGTCCCCCAGCAGCGGCAGGGCATGGCGCAGCCCGCCGCCGGTGTCGAGAATGTCCGGCGTCTCAAGGCTCAGGAGCACGTTTTCAGGCTCTAATAAGGCCTTCAGCGGCTCTGGCTTGTAATGCAGGTTGGCCGCAATGCGGGCCGGGCCTGCTTCGCGCACGAGCTCCAGGGCATGGGCGATCAGCGGCCGGCCTGCCACCTCGATCATCGGTTTCGGCTTGTCGCGGGTCAGCTCCCGCATCCGGGTGCCAAAGCCGGCGGCAAACAGCATGACGGCATCGGGGGAGCGCTGCATCAGGGCCTCAGCTTGTCCAGATTTTCCGGGGTGGGGGCCGGCAGGCTCTCGTGCAGCAAAGCTGCCACCCGGGCGAGCGCCGGGTGCTCCAGCCCGCGGATGAAATGGTCCCAGACCCGCGGGATCAGATCCACGTAATGGGGTTTGCCGTAATCCATGCTGAGCCGGGCAAAGACGCCGAGAATACGCAGGTTCCGCTGCACGCCGAGCACGGTATAGGCGGTGCGGAAGCCGGACTCAGCGGTGCCGGAAGCCGCAATATAGCGGTCTATCATCTGCATTTCGATGCCGGCGGGCACGTCGCGGCGGGCGTCCTCCAGCAGCGACACCAGATCATAGGCCGGGTGGCCGGCGCGGGCGTCCTGGAAATCCAGCAGGCCAACGCGGGCGACGCCCTCGCGGTCCGGCAGCCACAGCAGGTTCTCGGCATGGTAGTCGCGCTGGACCAGCACCGGATCTCCCTTGACGGTTTCGCGCAGGATGTCCTCGAACATGTCCTCAAACCGGGCTTGCAGATCCGCATCCTGGCTGCCGAGGATGCCGGCGCGGTACTTTGACAGCGCCAGTCCGGACATCTCCGCCATCATCCGCGGGCCATAGGGCTCCAGATCCGGCATCGGCGCCTGGTGCAGCGTAACCAGCGCATCGGTCGCCGCTTCATAAAGCTCCTTTTCGAGTGCTGGTTCGCGCAGGATGACCCGCGCATAAAGATCGTCGCCCAGATCCTCAAGCAGCAGGAAGCCGTGTTCGATGTCCTGCGCCAGGATCTCCGGGGCGCTGAGGCCCTGGTCCCGCAAGTAGCCGGCGACGCGGATGAACGGGCGGACATCCTCGCCCTTCTCCGGCGGGGCGTCCATCAGCACCACGGTTTCGCCATCGGCCCCGGTCAGCCGCTCATAGCGGCGGTTGGAGGCGTCGCCGGCCAGCGGGCCGCGCTGCCAGCCGGCATAAGGTGTTGCGGACAGGAAGGTTTCGCAAAGTGTCTTGCGGTCGGTCATGCGCAGATGCGCTCCATCAGGGGCTGCCATTTCGGATCGCTCCAGCGGAGCGTCAGATGGCGGCGGTCTTCATGTTCGGGGTCCAGCGCCAGCGTCAGGTGCAGCGCGTGGGGAGGTGTCAGCTCAGCCAGCCGGTCGGGCCATTCAACCAGGCAGATCGCGGAGTCGAACGCTTCGGTCAGGCCCAGCTCCTCCAGTTCATCCAGCGAGGACAGCCGGTAGAGATCGGTGTGCCACAGCTCGCCGGCGGGCACATCATAGGTCTGCACCAGCGTGAACGTGGGGGAGGGTACATCCTCCGGCACCTCCATCAGCGACTGGATCAGGTGGCGGGCAAAATGAGTCTTGCCGGCACCGATCACCCCCTCCAGCAGCAGGCAATCGCCGGGGCGCAGGGCCCCGGCGATTTCTGCGGCCAAGCGGGCCGTTTCATCCGGTGAGTTCAGCGTGCAGGCCGCGGTATGCGTGGTCATGGCGGTACAATGCCGCCGCCGCCGGACTGCTGCAAGCGGGTTTCCCTGCTCAGCCCTGGGTGATGGCGGGGAAACGCTCCTGGCCTGCCGGCAGGGCGGCGGTTTCAGGCGGGCGGAAGCTGACCATGGTGGCGCCGTTCTGGATTGCGGACACCTTGCAGACCAGCGGGGTGCCATCGCGCAGCTGGACGCGGGACCACCAGGCCTCCCGCCCTTCGTAGCCGGCGACAAAGTCGCGGATCTCTCCCCAGACCGGGGTCGGGGCGCTGGTGTTCTGCCAGACCCGGCTGGCGTCCATGATCGAGACCTTGGCAAAGCTCGCCTCAGGATCCATCTGCCACAGGCTGCCATAGGCGGTGTTGGAGAAGGTCATGGTGCCGTCGCTGGCAAAGACCGCGATCGCCTCGTCCATCTGGTCCAGGATCGACTGGCCCATTTCCAGCTCCGAGCGGAACTGGCGGGTGAGAGTCACCTCGGCGGTGATGTCCTCGAACAGGAAGGCGATGGCGCCATCGGGATGCGGGCGCCCGGACACCTTGTAGACGGAACCCGATGGCAGCGACCAGGTTTCCTGGTACCGGCCTTCGGCGGCGGCTTCCAGCAGGTCGGCCATCTGGTGGCGCCAGCTGGAGTAGCTTTTGGGTTCCGGCATCATCCGCTGATCGCGCAGGCGGTCAAAGAAGGTTAGCAGGTTGGGCCGCGAGCTGAGGAAATTGGCGGGCAGGGCGGTGAGGTCGATCAGCACCGGGTTGAACAGCACCAGCTGGCGGTTGCGGTCAAAGATCGCGAGCCCGATCGACAGCTGGGCAAAGGTCTTGGCCAGGGTCTGGACAAAGTTGCGCTGCGCCACTTCCGCATCTACCACCGCGTTCACGTCGACCGCGTGGCACAGCCAGCCAGCCTCGGTTTCGGTGGTCGAGACGTTGTACCACAGCTTCTTGTTGCTTTCCGGCAGCGGGATGGAGATCCGCTCCGGCTTGCCGCTGGTCATCGGGTCGTGGAGATCGGTGAACAGTGGGTCGGCAAAATCCGCGTTCCGGCCGCGGATCTTCTGGCTGAGATTGTCATAGGCGAGGTTCGACCAGGTGACATTGCCCTCCTCCGATTGCAGCCAGACCGGGTACGGCGCCTGGTGCACGGCGGCGCGCAGGGTGGTCAGCTCCTGGTCGAGGGATTTGTTCTGCTCTTCCAGGGTGCTGCGGCGCAGCTGCACCCGGGTCACCCCGTCGATCCATTCGCAATGCGCCTCGCGGCTTTCGGCGGCGGCAGTGCCGGACAGGACCAGCGGGCCGACATCCTTGAGGAAGCCCGGCGATTGCGGCAGGCCCGGGTAGCTGCGGGCGAGCTGGTCGCGCAGCATGCTCCAGTCGAAATTCTCTGCCTGGTCGCCAATGAACTTGCGCGCGCCGGAGGACCAGCCGATCAGGCTGTTGTCGTCAAACAGGAACACCGCATCGGTGCGGCCGTCGGCGGCCAGCAGGTCGTGCTCCATGCCGCGGCGGCGGGGCGCGGGCGACAGCCACCAGACTGCGGCAGCAGCCGTTGCAGCGCACAGCGCCACCAGTACAAACCATTCGATCGAAGCGAAGTTCTGCATTTCGTCCTGCCCGTTCAGCTCTCGTTTACCCGCATGGTTCGTCAATAATGGTTAAATGAAGTTTAATTGGTTGCCCAAAAGTGAATAGTTAAATTTCTAAAGGTATATTTTTCCCGATGACAGGGCCGCCGTCCTCCATCGCGTCGATTTTTTCGCGTGGCCAGGCCACCTCGACAATGGCGCCGCGCCGTTCGCTGTAGGGGCTGAGGGTCTGGAACGGGTCCGACCCATTGGCGAATCTCAGCTGGGCGCCGGTGCGCTGCAGCAGGGTCTTGGCAATGAACAGGCCCAGCCCCATGCCCTCATACTCCGGCCGTTGCTTCAATTCGCTCTCGCCGCGGCGGCGGCGCACGAAGGGGTCGCCGATCCGGCCCAGCAGCTGCGGCGGGAAGCCCTGCCCGTCATCGCAGATCCGCAGGATGATCCGGTCGTCGTTCCAGGCGGCATCAATCCAGACGGTAGACTGGGCAAAATCGACGGCGTTCTGCACCAGGTTGCGCAGCCCGTGGATGATTTCAGGCTTGCGCAGCACGGTCGGTTGCTGGAAATCGCCGCCTTCCAGCGGTTCCTCATGATAGATGACCGTCTTGCCCCGGTTCATATGCGGCTCCGCGGCCTCGGTCACCAGGGTTGAGAACGGGGCCTGTCGCAGATGCAGGTCGTCCTTGCCGGCCCGGCCCATGCTGCGCAGAATGTCGCGGCAGCGGTCGGCCTGTTCACGGATCAGTGCGGCGTCCTCGCGCAGGTCGGGGCGGTCGTCCAGTTCCTCGATCAGCTCGGCACTGGCAAGCTTGATGGTGGCCAGGGGTGTGCCCAGCTCATGCGCGGCAGCGGCCACCACGCCGCCCAGGTCGGTCAGCTTCTGCTCGCGCGAGAGCGCCAGCTGGGTGGCGCTCAGCGCGTCGGACATCGAACGCATCTCGTTGCTGACGCGGAAGGAATAGGCGCCGATGAACAGGATGGCGATGACGATGGCGATCCAGTTGCCGAAGATGAACACGTCGGGGATGCGCAGGATAAAGCCCAGTTCGGTGCGCAGCGGCAGATGAAACTCCGCCATCAGGGTGACCAGGATGATGGCGGTGGCACCGATGATCAGGGTGGAGCGCAGCCCCATCACCGCGGCAGAAATCGTCACCGGCCCCAGCACCAGCAGCGCAAAGGGGTTGTTCAGCCCGCCGGTCAGATACAGCAGGAAGGACAGCTGCAGCAGGTCGAACAGCACCATCAGGAAGTTCTCGAACTCGGTCAGGCGCTTGTTTTCCGGGAAGGCGAAGATGGCGATCAGGTTGCCCGCCGCCGAAATGCCGATCGCCAGGTAGCACAGGCCCAGCTCCAGCTGCAGGTTGAAACGGTACTGCGCCACCGCAATGGCGGTGATCTGCCCGGCAATCGCCACCCAGCGCAGCAGGATCAGGGTCCGCAGCCGGATCCAGTGGCTGTGTTCATGGCTGCCCGCCAGCCTGAAGATGCGATCGCTCATTTGGTCCGCTGCTCCCGCAGATGTGACGCCGTGCGCCAGTTGCATCGGCTGTATTTCTTGATAGGTCTGGCGCCGCAAACGATCAACAACCCTTCCCTGACGAAAAGTGTGATCTCATGACCCGCGTTTATGCTCTTCTTGCTGCCGCTTTTGTTGCTGCCCTGGTGGGCAGCGCCTGGTTCCTGACGCGCGGGGGCAGCGGGGGCGACAAATTCGCACAGTGCCGCAGCAGCCAGATCGCCGGCGGGGCGGACACCATCGGCGGGGCATTTGAACTGGTCAACGCCAAGGGCGAAACCGTTACCGACAAGGACGTGATCACCGAGCCGTCGATCGTCTATTTCGGCTATACCTTCTGCCCCGATGTCTGCCCGATGGATTCGGCCCGCAACGCCGATGCCGTCGACGTTCTGGCCGAGCGCGGCATCAGCGTGACGCCGGTGTTCATTTCCATCGACCCGGACCGCGATACCCCTGAAGCGGTTGGCGATTTTGCCGCAAACCTGCATGAGAAGATGATCGGGCTGACCGGCTCTCTGGAGCAGGTGAAGGCCGCCAGCAAGGCCTACAAGACCTATTTCAAGAAGAACGAAGGCGATGAGGACTACTACCTGGTCGACCATTCCACCTTCTCCTACCTGGTGCTGCCTGAGGAAGGTTTCGTGGAATTCTTCCGGCGTGATGAAACCGCAGAGCAGATGGCCGACAAGGCCGCTTGTTTCATCGAAAAAATCTGAAGCAGGATAGCTGTTTGACCTTTCCCCTTGCCCGGACATATTCTTGCGTGAACTGAAATACTTCGCGGAGGACCGGGCATGGCCGAAACTGCTCTGCAGGACATTGGACCCGATAAATCGCTGCTGCTGGTCGATGACGACGAGCCGTTCCTGCGGCGTCTGGCCAAGGCAATGGAGAAACGCGGCTTCGAGGTGGAAACCGCAGGCTCCGTCGCCGCCGGCAGCGCCATCGCAACCGCCCGCCCGCCGGCCTATGCAGTGGTCGATCTGCGGCTGGAAGACGGCAATGGCCTGGATGTGGTCGAGGTGCTGCGCGAAAAACGCCCCGACAGCCGGGTGGTGGTGCTGACCGGCTATGGCGCCATTGCCACGGCGGTGGCCGCGGTCAAGATCGGTGCGACGGACTACCTTTCCAAGCCGGCCGATGCCACCGACATCATGAATGCGCTCCTGGCCACCGAGGATGAGCTGCCGCCGCCGCCGGACAACCCGATGAGCGCCGACCGGGTGCGCTGGGAGCATATCCAGCGGATCTACGAGCTGTGCGACCGCAACGTGTCGGAGACTGCCCGGCGGCTGAACATGCACCGCCGCACGCTGCAGCGGATTCTGGCCAAGCGCAGCCCGCGCTGAGCCTTACAGCTGCTCCATCAATTCCGCATGGCGGTGCAAAAACGCCATGCGGGTTTCCACCGGCGGCCGCAGCACGATGTGCAGGCCGTCCACAGTCTCCGGTTTCGGGCGGCCAAAGAACCGGCTGGCCTCCTGCTCAGAAAACCCTGCGATCTGCACCGCCTCCATCCAGGCGCTGACCCTGTCGGCGCGTTTGATCTGCGCCTTCACAGTCTTGGGCAGGGCTGCGGGCAGCCCGAACCGCAGATGAATGGCGGCCGTCAGCCGCTGGTCCAGATCGCCGTAACCCGGACCCACCGCGGCTTTGACCGGTGAGATCATGTCGCCGATCACATATTCCGGCGCATCGTGCAGCAGCGCTGCCAGCCGCCATTTGACCGGCGCCTTGGGGTTCATGCGGGCAAAGATGTCTTCGACCAGCAGTGAATGCTCCGCCACCGAATAGGCAAAATCCCCCCGCGTCTGACCGTTCCAGCGTGCCACAAAGGCCAGCCCGTGGGCGATGTCCTCGATTTCGATGTCCACCGGGGTCGGATCCAGCAGATCCAGGCGGCGGCCGGAGAGCATGCGCTGCCAGGCGCGGACGGGTTTGGCGGGCATGGAAGGTGTCCTGTCGCTGAATTCGCCCCTTTGACTACCTGTTGAGTGGCAATCGGGCAATGCTTTGAACTTGCTGATGTTCACGGTCCGGACACGGGCGAAAACCGGGTATTTACGGGCTGTGAATTTGAAACCGGCCCATTCAGACCCAATATTATAAGGGTATAAGGGGCACCGCCCCCTCACGCGGCAAACCCCTTTCGTGACGTGACACAGAATGGAAAGGAGTTTGTCATGTTCAAACGTCTGCTTGGTGTTTCTCTGCTTTTCGGCATGGCCGCGACTGCGCCGCCTGCCCTGGCTGCCAGCTGCGGCGACCGCGAGGCGATGACCGAGAAGCTGGCAAGCGGGTATTCCGAACGGCTGACCGCCGGCGGATTGCAGAAAGGCCGCACCGAGGCCACTGTGATCGAGGTCTGGGCGTCGGATGAAACCGGAACCTTCACTGTTCTGGTCACACATGCAAACGGGATCAGCTGCGTTGTCGCAACCGGGTCCTCGTTCTTCCATCTCCCGGAAAAAGCGCCGGATACGGGCACGCCAAGCTGAATTGGACAGCTTGACAGGCTACCCCCTACAGCCTGACCGACCACAAAATGCCAGAGCCTTTGGCTCCGGTTGCGGGTATCTTCGTTGAATATCAACAATTGCAGTGTTAGGCCCTGCAGCAAGTGTACACGTAACCGGAATGGAGCAGACTATGGCCGGGGATTATATCGTCAAAGACATCGCACTGGCCGGCTTTGGCCGCAAGGAGCTGGACATCGCCGAAACCGAAATGCCGGGGCTGATGGCCCTGCGCGAGGAATACGGCGAAAGCAAACCGCTGAAGGGCGCGCGCATTGTCGGCTCGCTGCACATGACCATCCAGACCGCGGTTCTGATCGAAACGCTGGTGGCGCTGGGCGCCGAGGTGCGCTGGGCGTCCTGCAACATCTTCTCGACCCAGGACCATGCCGCTGCAGCAATTGCCGAAGCCGGGATCCCGGTCTTTGCGATCAAGGGCCAGACGCTGGAAGAGCATTGGGACTACCTGGATAAATCCTTCCTGTTCGAAGAAGGCCCGAACCTGATTCTCGACGATGGCGGCGATGCCACCCTGTATGTGCTGCTGGGCGCGCGTGCCGAAGCGGGCGAGGACATCATCCCGGTGCCGCAGTCCGAGGAAGAGGCCGTCATCAAGGCCCAGATCATGAAGCGCATGGAGGCCTCCCCGGGCTGGTTCACCAAGACCCGCGAAGCGATCCTGGGCGTGTCCGAGGAAACCACCACCGGCGTCCACCGCCTGTACGATTTGCAGAAGAACGGCCAGCTGCCGTTCCCGGCGATCAACGTCAACGACTCGGTCACCAAGTCGAAGTTCGACAACAAGTACGGCTGCAAGGAATCGCTGGTCGACGGCATCCGCCGCGCCACCGACACCATGATGGCCGGCAAGGTTGCCGTGGTCTGCGGTTATGGCGATGTGGGCAAAGGTTCCGCTGCTTCCCTGCGCGGCGCTGGCGCCCGTGTGAAAGTCACCGAGGCCGACCCGATCTGCGCCCTGCAGGCCGCAATGGACGGTTTCGAAGTGGTGCTGCTGGAGGATGTCGTGTCTTCCGCCGATATCTTCATTACCACCACCGGCAACAAGGACGTGATCCGCATCGAGCACATGCGCGAGATGAAGGACATGGCGATTGTCGGCAACATCGGCCACTTCGACAACGAAATCCAGGTCGCCAGCCTGCGCAACCACAAGTGGACCAACATCAAGGAACAGGTGGACATGATCGAGATGCCCTCGGGCAACCGTATCATCCTGCTGTCCGAAGGCCGCCTGCTGAACCTCGGCAATGCCACCGGTCATCCGTCCTTTGTGATGTCGGCCTCCTTCACCAACCAGGTGCTGGCCCAGATCGAGCTGTGGACCCGCGGCGGCAACTACGAGAACCAGGTCTACATCCTGCCCAAGCATCTGGACGAGAAGGTTGCCCGCCTGCACCTCGGCCGTATCGGCGTCAAGCTGACCCAGCTCAGCGCCGAGCAGGCCGCCTATATCGGCGTCAAGCCGGAGGGCCCGTTCAAGCCGGAGCACTACCGCTACTAAGCTGGTAAGGTTCGAAAATCAGCGCCGCTGGAGTGATCCGGCGGCGCTTTTCTTTGCGGGCCAGCCAGTCAGCCCTGGCCCGGCATGTGGTCGCCTCGGCCTTCGGGCGTCAGGTCGAACAGGTTCCACATTGGCCACAACGCATCGATATGGCGCGGTTGCCAGGGGCTTGGCTCAAAGAACATCTCAGACCCCCAGAAATGCCGGATGCCATCCGCCGTCTTTCTGAAGACATGCAGCATCGGCAACTGCGCGCCTCTGTCGTTTTCAGCCAGATAGTCCCGCTGGTAACTGGTGCCCCCGGCAGAATAGAGCTGCAGTTCCTGCCAGCCTTTGGCAGCTTGAAGCGCGGCCAGCCGTTCTGGCGAGGATTGCGCGACAACGGCAAAGCCCATGCGCGCCTGCACATGGGAGACCTGGCCGCGCATGCCATCCAGAAAGGCGGAGCACATCGGACAGGCTGCTTTGGCGTCCGGTTCGTACATCAGCGAGTAGATGGCAAGGGTGCCGTGTCCGTTGAACAGCTCCTGCATGGAGACTGAAGAGCCGCTGGTGCTGCGAAACCCGTAATTCTCTGCAACCACCCCGCCTGCAGGCAGGGCCCGGCGCAGGGCGGCAACTTCTTCGGTCTGAGCCCGCAGCGCCAGTTCGGCTTGCAGCAGGTTATTGCGGGCCGCACGGTACGCGGGGTTTTCGTTGGGGAGGCTGACAGGCATAGCGAGCCTTTCCTGATTGGCGTGGGATTAACTTAACCATTTTGTTAAATACCGGGATCGTTTGTCAAGAGCGCCGATCCGCCGGCTGCCTGCCCACCCCAAAAGGGTTGGCGGTTCCCATTTTACTCGCATTTTCCGGGTTATTGTTTTGCGGAATCGTGAGGGCAGCCGTTATACAGGAGTCACCGGCCAGGACGGCCAGGAACCAGATTTTCATACGCGTGTGGTGGATTGGAGCACGCGGGGTGGAAGGGAAGGTCCTGTTTGTCCGCAGGTCCTTCCCTTTTTCATTTCAGACCCGTGTCAGCTCAAAACAGGGTCAGCACCAGACCGGCCGCCGCGCAGGCCAGCGTCGCATAGCCGCCATCGATCAGCGTCAGCTTCACCGGCCGCATTCCATACATGTTGTTCAGCGCAATCCAGGGGCTGATGAAGAACAGGCCGATGCCGGCGCCGCCGATCAGCCCGGCGCCCAGGGATTCGATCCCGGACAGGCTGAACACATGGCGCATCATGCCCGCCACGATCAGCTGCAGGACAAAGGCCATCGCAAAGATCATCGGGCTTTGGCCGCCTTTCGGCTTGCCGGTCTCGTCGCATTCAACACCGGAGGCCTCGACCCAGGGCTTGGCCAGGGCGCCGTAATAAGCTGCCCCCAGCACAAACGCTGCCGCTGCTGCCGCAATCACACTCAGAAATTCCATGATGCTTCCCTCAATGGTTTCAGCCACTTGAGAGCAGAGTGGCAGATCAGCTTGGATCTGTCTCCCCCAGCGCGCAGACGGCGGCCCATTCCGCATCGCTCACCGGCTGCACCGACAGGCGGGAGTTTTTCACCAGCACCATCTCTTCCAGCCGCGGATCGGCTTTGATCTGATCCAGGCTCACCGGCTTGGCAAAGGCGCGCACCGCCTTGATGTCGACGCACTCCCAGCGGTCGTCCTCGGTGGTGCTGTCGGGATGCGCCTCGGCGCAGACCTCGACGATGCCGACCACGGATTTTTCCTTCTGCGAGTGATAGAAGAAGCCGCGGTCGCCAATGCTCATTTCGCGCATGAAATTGCGCGCCTGGTAATTGCGCACGCCGTCCCACTCCTCGCCCGCGTCACCCTTGGAGACCTGGTCATCCCAGCTCCAGGTGGAGGGTTCGGATTTGAACAGCCAGTAGCGCATCAGCCGATGACTTTCTTCCAGGTGATCAGTTCGACAGCTTCAAAGAGGCCGGCCTTGTTGTAAGGATCGTTGGCCGCCCATGCCTCGCCGGCTGCCATGTCTTCGACGTCCAGAATAACCAGAGAGCCGGCCATATTGCCATCCTGATCCAGCAGCGGGCCCGCCTGCGCCACGGCGCCAGTGTCGTTGATATAGGCCAGATGGGCGTCGCGGTTGTCCAGACGGGTCTGCAAATGGCCGGGTTTGTCGCGGGCGATCAATGCGATGAGCATTTTATTCCTCTTTTAACGGTCTTTTAAGTAAAAGAGCCGCCGCCTCGGCAATGGTCAAGCGCTGATCGAGCAAATTGGTTACCGTCTGCGTGATCGGCATATCCAGCTGCATCTTCCGGGCTTGTTCCGCCACCGCATGCGCCGTTGCGGCGCCCTCGACCGTGATACTGGAATCAAAGGCTTCGCCGCGCCCGATCGACAGGCCCAGCCGGTAGTTGCGGGACAGGTCGGAGGTGCAGGTCAGCGCCAGATCGCCAAACCCCGACAGCCCCGCCATCGTCTCGGCCTTGGCGCCGCAGGCAAGCGCCATACGCTGCATCTCGGCATAGCCGCGGGTCATCAGCGCGGCGCGGGCGCTGTCGCCCAGCCCGGCGCCAATCACCGCACCGCAGGCAATCGCCATCACGTTCTTCAGCGCCCCGCCCAGCTCGGCGCCGATGGTGTCGGTGGTGCGGTAGAGGCGCAGGTTGGCGGTGGTCAGCTGCTGCTGCAGCGCCTTGCCCAGCTCCGCGTCGCCGCAGGCCAGCGTCAGCGCGGTCGGCAGGCCGCGGGCAATATCCGCCGCAAAGCTCGGGCCCGTCAGCAGCGCCGCCGGGGCGCCTGGGAGGACCTCCTGCATGACCGCGACCGGGCCAAGCCCGGTGTGCAGCTCAATACCCTTGCAGCAGGCGACCAGGGTTTTCCCGGCCAGATGCGCCTGGTGGTCCAGCAGGGCGCTGCGCAGCTTCTGCATGGGCACCGCCAGCAGCAGGACCTCAGAGCGGCAGGCCTGCGCAATATCAGCAGTGGCGGTGAGGGGTTCAGGCAGATCGACACCGGGCAGGCGGGCCTCGTTGCGGCGGCTGTCCTGCATCGCTTTGGCCTGCTCCGCATTACGCGCCCACAGTGTCACCGGCCCGTTGCCGGCCAGAGAAATCGCCAGGGCAGTGCCAAAGGCGCCGGATCCCAGAACCGAAACGCTCATGCCTTGGCTCCCTTGCGGCCCGATCCGATCAGCGCCGGGCTGCTTTGGTCCAGCGGCCAGCGGGGACGGGCGGTCAGGTCCAGACCATCGCGTGCACCCGCTTTGAAGCGCTCCAGCCCGGCATAGGCAATCATCGCGGCATTGTCGGTGCACAGGCGCAGCGGCGGTGCGGTAAAGGCGGCGCCGGCCTCGGCGCAAACAGTCTCTAATGCGGCACGAATGGCGGTATTTGCCGCGACGCCGCCGGCGACGGCGACGGTTGGCGCCGCGGGCTGTTCCTCCAGGTACAGGCGGATGGCGCGGCGAGTCTTTTCTGCCAGGGTATCCACGACGGCGGCCTGGAACCCGGCACACAGATCGGCCCGGTCCTGGCGGGTCAGGCCGCCTTTCTCCGCTGCGATTTGATCACGCATCCGCATCAGCGCGGTCTTCAGCCCGGAAAACGACAGGTTGCAGTCCGGCCGGTCCAGCAGGGGCCGCGGAAAGCGGAACCGCTTGGGATCGCCGTTTTCGGCCTCTGCCTGCACCGAGGGGCCGCCGGGCTGCGGCAGTCCCAGCAGGCGCGCGGTCTTGTCAAAGGCCTCGCCGGGGGCGTCGTCGATGGTGCCGCCCAGACGGGTGAAATCTTCCGTCCCGCGCACCAGCAGGTACTGGCAATGGCCGCCGGAGACCAGCAGCATCAGGTAGGGATAGGCAATCCCGTCGGTCAGCCGCGGGGTCAGCGCATGGCCTGCCAGATGGTTCACCCCAATCAGCGGCAGGCCTGTCGCGGCGGCGATCCCCTTGGCGCACATGACGCCCGACATCACCCCGCCGATCAGCCCCGGGCCGGCAGTCACGGCGACGGCATCCATGTCTTGCAGGGTCAGGTCGGCCTCTGCCAGCGCATCGCGCACGCAGATGTCAAGCTTCTCGGCATGGGCGCGCGCCGCGATCTCCGGCACCACGCCGCCAAAGGCGCTGTGCAGCTCGGTCTGGCCGAAGACGACCGAGGAGAGAACCTCGGGCTGCGCGCCCTCTGCCTGCCGCACCACCGCGGCGGCGGTGTCGTCACAGCTGCTTTCCAGCCCCAGAATGGTCAGGGTCTTTGTCATGGCCTTACCGTTGCATCGAATTGCCGCCGGGGCTACCACCTATGAGGCCTGCAAACAATCCCGGGAGCCCCGCGATGGTGCCTTTGCTGATGACACGCCCGCTGGCGGCGGCAGAGCGGTTCGTGGCCGGCCTGCCCGAAGCGGCGCGTGCCGGGTTGCGGGTGATCTATGCGCCGCTGATGGAAATCCGGCCTGCGCAGGCTCCGGTAGATCTGGACCATGTGAAAGCGGTAATCTTCACTTCCGCCAACGGGGTCGAGGCCGCTTCACGTGAAACCGCCGCGCGCCTCCCCGCCTATTGCGTGGGGGAACGCACCGCCCAAGCCGCGGCTGAGGCGGGCTGGCAGGCGTCCTGCCTGGGCCATTGCGCCGACGAACTGGTCGCGGCGCTGCTCAGCCAGCGTCCGGAGGCGCCGCTGCTGCATCTGCGCGGCGGCCATGCACGGGGTGAGATTGCAGAGCGGCTCACCAGCGGAGGTATCCCCTGCCAGGAGCAAATCCTGTATGATCAGGTGCTTCTGCCGCTGACCGATGAGGCCAAGATGGCGCTTGCTGCGCAAACTGATGTGATCGTGCCGCTTTTCTCTCCCAGAACTGCGCGTCATTTTGCCAATCTGTGCGGGGATGCCTCGCATTTGCATCTGATTGCCCTCAGCCCGGCGGTGGCAGAGCCGCTGAAAGGCTTGAATTGCAAGACGTTGCGGGTCAGTAAGACGCCGGACGCTGCGGCATTGGCAGCTGCTGTCCTTGATGCCGCAGCGCAGCTGTCGCCGCTTGAGGGGAACAGGCACGCAGAGTAGTGTCCAGCGTGTTCGCAGGAATGTATTTTAGGAATCGAGGGGGAGGCCGGCGTGGCTGACAAGAAAACTCCGGAAGACGTGACCGAGCCTGGCCCCGGTGAAATCAACCCGGCTGACGAAACCACGGAAGCGTCTGAGCAGGATGTGACCGCGGGTCGTACAGCGGATCGTACAGAAGAGGCGGTTGACACGCCGGCGGACGAAGATTCCCTGCTTTCCGAGACCGAGACCGAGACCGAGACCGAGACCGAGACCGAGACCGAGACCGAGACCGAGACCGAGACCGAGACCGAAATTGTGTCGCCCTTCGAACGGGAAACCTCGCAAGAAGACACTCCGGCTGAGCCTGCGGAACCTGCCACCACGGCTGAGGCGCCGCCGCGCGAAATCGAGCGGGTGGTGGAAAAACGCGGCGGCTTCGGCGCTGCCCTGCTGGGTGGTGTGGTGGCTGCCGGGATCGGCTTTGTGGCCGGACAGAGCGGCTGGCTCAACTCTGTACTGCCGCAATCGCTGAAAGGCAGCAGCGCGGATCTGACGGCGCTGGAAACCAGCCAGGCGGAGATGCAGGCGGCGCTTGCCGCGCTGAAGCAGCAGGTTGAGGACAACCGCGCCCCGGACCTTGCACCGCTCTCCGAACGCACCGACGCTCTGGCCGCAGACATCGAAACACTGAAACAGGCGCAGAACACCCAGGCCCCGGATGAGGCGCTGCGCGCGGACCTGGAGGCCCTAGCCGGCCGGGTGTCTGCCTTGGAAACCCGCCCGCTGGAAGGCGCCTCGCCCGAGGCGGTTGCGGCCTTCGAGGCGGAGCTGGGCAAGCTGCAGGAAAGCCTCGCGGCGCAGCGGGCTGAGATTGATCAGAAGCTGGCCGAGGCACAGGAAATGGAGACGGCCAGCGCCGAAGCCGCCCGCATCGCCAGCGCCCAGACCCAGCTGGCGCAGCTGCGGTCCGCCCTGGACAGCGGCAACAGCTATGCCTCCAACGTTGAGCAGCTTGAGCTGCTGGGTGTTG
Source organism: Leisingera coralii (assembly GCF_049056525.1). Lineage (NCBI taxonomy): Bacteria > Pseudomonadati > Pseudomonadota > Alphaproteobacteria > Rhodobacterales > Roseobacteraceae > Leisingera > Leisingera coralii. The sequence continues at coordinate 94,603 of NZ_JBHUPT010000002.1, forward strand.
AGGTCCCGGCAGACCTCTCCGGGCCGGCGGAAACCGGCGTCGCCACGCTGACAGCTTTGCGCGACGGCTTTGCCCCGGCCGCCCGCGAGGCGTTGTCAGCTGCGCGGGAAGAAACAAAAGGCAGCGGCAGCCTGCTGGATTATGTGAACCGCCACCTTGGAGCCCGGTCCGTTGCGCCGCGCGACGGTGATGACCCGGATGCCATCCTGTCCCGGGCCGAGGCCGCCGTGGCCGCAGGCCGCATCGAGGAGGCGCTGGCCGAACTCTCCGCGCTGCCGGAAACTGCCCGCGCTGCCCTGACCGGCTGGGAAGCGGCGGCAAACGCGCGGGTGGCAGCGGTGAACGCTGCCGCTGATCTGGCCCAAAGCCTGCAAGCCAAATAAGGAAGCCGCCATGCTCTGGTCGTTGTTGAAGATCCTCGTATTTGTCGCGATTGTCGCGCTTCTGGCATTTGGCGCGGGCCTGTTGATGGAAACTGCAGGCGGGGTGCAGATCACCGTCGCCGGCACCGAATACACCCTCAGCGCGCTGCAATCGGTGATCGCGCTGGGCGTGCTTGTGGTTGCGGTCTGGCTGTTTCTCAAGCTGCTGTCGCTGCTGGTGGCCACCCTGCGCTTCCTGAACGGGGATGAAACCGCCCTGTCGCGCTATTGGGACAAGGGGCGCGAGCGCAAGGGCTACCGGGCGCTGTCGGAGGGCCTGATGGCGCTGGCCTCGGGCGAGGGGCGGCTGGCCCTGGCCAAGGCGGCGCGGGCGGAGAAATACCTGCAGAACCCCGAGCTGACCGACCTGCTGGTGGCGCAGGCCGCGGAAATGAGCGGCGACACCCACAAGGCCGCGGATGCCTACAAACGGCTGCTGTCGAACCAGCAGACCCGGTTTGTCGGCGTGCGCGGGATCATGAAGCAGAAGCTGTCCCAGGGCGACACCGACACCGCCCGCCAGCTGGCCGAGAAGGCGCTGGCGCTGCGTCCCAAGCATGAGGAGGTGCAGGACACTCTGTTGCGGCTGCAGGCCCAGGCCGAGGATTGGGCCGGTGCCCGCAAGACGCTGTCGACCAAGCTCAAGACCGGCACCCTGCCGCGCGATGTCTACAAACGCCGCGATGCGGTTCTGGCGCTGTCGGCCTCCAAGGGTGTCATCGACGAAAACGCCACGATCGAGCAGCGCGAGCAGGCGATCGAGGCGAACCGCCTGTCGCCCGACCTGGTGCCCGCAGCGGCGATGGCAGCCCGCGCTTATCTTGCCAAGGGCAAGAAGCGCCCGGCGGTCCGGCTGCTGAAAAAGACCTGGCAGAGCCAGCCGCACCCTGACCTGGCCCATGCCTTTGCCGAGGTCGAGCCGGACGAAAGCGCCGCCGAGCGCGTCGCGCGTTTCGACCAGCTGGCCCGGCTCAACCCGCATGACGATGAAACCCGCCTGGTAATGGCGGAGCTGAACATCGTTGCCGAGGACTTCCCCGAAGCCCGCCGCTGGCTGAGCGACCTGACGGAGCGGGCCCCGGATGCGCGGGCGCTGACGCTGATGGCGGCGATCGAGCGTGGCGAAGGCGCGGATGACAAGGTGGTGCAGGGCTGGCTGGCCAAGGCGCTGACGGCTCCGCGCGGGCCGCAGTGGGTCTGCACCAACTGCAACCATATCCATGCGGAATGGGAACCGGTCTGCGAGCATTGCACCAGCTTTGACACCCTGTCCTGGAAGCGTCCGGAAACGCCGGAAGTGGCCAGCCATGCTGCGGCCCACATGCTGCCGCTGATCACCGGCATGCTGGAAGACAAGAAAGCCGCAGCAGCAGAAGAGGCTGACTTCGAGGAAACCGGGCAGGATCCGGAACCGGAGCAGCAGGATGCGGTCAAAGAGCCGAACTGACATCCGGTGAAAGTTATGAACGGCGGGGGCCTCCCTGCCGTTCAGCACGCTTTGTGAAAAAGGCGAGGCTGCCTTTCGGACAGAATTCCGGGACAGGAAGGTGCCCGTTATCAGTGTCTATACAGGGGGAATGGTGCCCAGGAGAGGACTCGAACCTCCACGTCCATACGGACACTAGCACCTGAAGCTAGCGCGTCTACCAATTCCGCCACCTGGGCAGGTGTCGTAAGGAGGGCGTATAAGATGGTTCGCGGGGGCCGTCAAATGGAAAACGGCAGGACGGCTGGCAACGCTCTGGGGTGCTGCCTGGAGCCGGCTACCGCTGTACTGTAAAACTCATCTTGCCCGCGACATATGTCAGAAACCTGGTCCAGGCTTGATCCGCCTCCGCGCTCCAGTCCGGCCCGAGCGTGTCGGACAGGGCGCCGGTGAAACTGGCGATGAACCCCTTGAAATGGGCATCCGACACCTCCCGCTGGCGGTGCTTTTCGCCCTGCTTCTCCAGGATTTCGTCCAGCCGCGCGGAATCGTCCAGCGCTTCGGCAATATGGTCAGGGCGGCCAGAAGCTTCTCCTCCTGCTGGGCCATGTCCTTGGAAAACAGGGGCCGGACGTCAGGGCAGGCGGCAAAGAACTTGGCGTAGAAGGCGGCCGCAAAGGCATCCAGATCCATCCGCTCGCTTTCGAAACTTTGCCGGACCAGGGACTTTTCTTGCGCGCTGACCATTTGAACTGACCTCTTGAACAATTGCCGAAACCGGAGTTTCGGATACACCAATCTGCCTTAACCGGATTGGGTTGAAGGCGGAGTTAACCAAATAAGGCGATTCCGCGGAAGCTGTTAACACGGCTTGCGTATTCAGCCGTCAATGTGGCCGTAATCCCACGTTTTGCGCCTTGTTTGACGCCCCTTGCGGCGCTAAGGCATAGGGGCAGCTAAGTTCAGGAGCCAAAAGATGTCCAAACTGGTCACGATCTATGGCGGATCCGGTTTCGTGGGCCGCTACATTGCGCGGCGCATGGCCAAGGAAGGCTGGCGGGTGCGGGTGGCGGTGCGCCGTCCCAATGAAGCCATGCATGTGAAACCCTATGGTGTTCCGGGCCAGGTGGAGCCGGTATTCTGCAACATCCGCGATGACATGTCCGTGGCCGCGGTGATGCAGGGTGCGGATGCGGTGGTGAACTGCGTGGGCGTCCTGAACGAGCTGGGCAAGAACACGTTTGGCGCCGTTCACGCCGAAGGCGCGGGCCGCATCGCCCGCATCGCGTCGCAGGAGGGCGTTGCCAGCCTGGTGCATATCTCGGCGATTGGCGCTGATGCGGATGCCGCCAGCGAATACTCCCGCACCAAGGCCGCGGGCGAAGCCGCCGTGCTGCAGCATTTCCCGGGTGCCGTGATCCTGCGCCCCTCGGTGATCTTCGGGGCCGAGGACGGGTTCTTCAACCGCTTTGCCGGCATGACCCGCCTGTCGCCGGCGCTGGCGATTGCCAGCGGCGCCACCCGGTTCCAGCCGGTGTTTGTCGACGATGTGGCCAAGGCCGCCGTCAAGGGCGCAACCGGCGCGGCAGAGGGCGGCATCTATGAGCTGGGCGGCCCCGAGGCCAAGACATTCCGGGAACTGATGGAGCAGATGCTGGGGGTGATCCACCGCCGCCGCCTGATCCTGTCGCTGCCGCGCCCGGCTGCCTGGCTGGTGGCCTTTGGCTTTGACATGCTGCAGGCGGCCAGCTTCCAGCTGATCGAAAACAAGATGCTGACCCGCGACCAGCTGCGCAGCCTGAAATCGGACAACGTGGTGTCCGAGGGCGCCAAGGGCTTTGCCGATCTGGGTATCAGCCCGGTCAGCCTGGAGGCGGTTCTGCCGGACTACCTGTGGAAGTTCCGCCCCTCCGGCCAGTACGACGAGATGACCAACTCGGCCCGCAATCTGCGCAACGGCACCTGATTGTTGCTGCGGGCCAAGGATTTGAAAACGCGGGGATGTCCCCGCGTTTTTCGTTTCCGGCTCAGCTGCTGTAGGCGATGGCGAGCAGGATGCTCCCCAGGATCACCCGGTAGATCACGTAAGGCGTGAAGCTGACAGAGCGCAGCAGCCGCATCATCAGGCTGAGTGCGGCCAGCGCCGACAGCAGGGCAAGCACTGCGGCGATCCCCGCATCGCGTATCAGGGCGGTGTTTGCTTCCAGCGCCACCTCGGTGCCCAGGAGCACGCCCGAAGCGATGATGGTGGGGATCGACATCAGCATGGCGATGCGGGCGCCGTCCTCGCGGGTGTAGCCCAGATGGCGCGCACCGGTGATGGTGATGCCGGAGCGTGAGGTGCCCGGGATCAGCGCCAGCATCTGCCACAGCCCCATGATCAGCGCATCGCGCAGGCCCCAGTCGCCGGCCTGTTTCACCTCGGCGCCTTTCTGGTCGGCCCAGTACAGCACCAGCCCGAAGCCGAGCATGGTCCAGCCGATCACCGCCATCGACCGCAGCGCGTCGCTGAGGCCGGTGAAATGCAGCACTGCGCCGAACAGAACCGTGGGGATGGTGGCGATGATCAGCCCCATGGCGAGCTGGGATCCCGGCGTGTCCGTGCGGCCGGTGAGAGCGCGGGGCAGGCCGATGAGGCCCTCACGCACGTCGCTCCAGAAATAGATCATGACTGCGGCCAGGGTGCCCACGTGCACGGCGACGTCGATCACCTGTCCCTGATCATTCAGCCCGGTCAGCCCGGGCAGCAGAATCAGGTGGCCGGAGGAGGAGATGGGCAGGAATTCGGTAATGCCCTGGATCAGCGCAACCAGGATCAGCTGGAAAAGCGGCATGCTGAAAACGTCCTTTGCTGGCCGCGATCGGGCCGTAAACTGTCGTGACTCTGTATAAATCCCGCCTCCGGATTGGGAAGCGCATATTAAGGTCCGGTACGGACCTAAAATTTCTGTACATTTCCGACGAACACGGTATCAGAAGTTAAGAGCTGGCAAAATAGGTCAGCAAAGTTGACATAAAGCGTGCCAGTACCTGTAAAGGTGCCCTCGCAGCCAGACAAACGATGGAGTCCAGCCCGTGGCCAAGCAACCGATGCTGAAATTTGTGCAGATCGAACGCGACATGCCGGAAAAGCGTGCCGCCAGTGTACGCAAGGAAGACTTCAATGAGATTTACGCGGAGTACGCTGCGGCCAAGGCCGAGGAACAGGCCAGCCGTTGCAGCCAGTGCGGTGTGCCGTACTGCCAGAGCCACTGCCCGCTGCACAACAACATCCCCGACTGGCTGCGCCTGACCGCCACCGGCCGCCTGGAAGAGGCCTATGCCACCTCGCAGGCCACCAACACCTTCCCGGAGATCTGCGGCCGCATCTGCCCGCAGGACCGCCTGTGCGAAGGCAACTGCGTGATCGAGCAGTCGGGCCACGGCACCGTGACCATCGGCTCGGTCGAGAAATACATCACTGACACCGCCTGGGAAAAAGGCTGGGTGAAACCCGCGGCACCGCTGGCAGAGCGCAGCGAGAGCGTTGGCATCATCGGCGCCGGCCCCGGCGGCCTGGCGGCGGCGGACATGCTGCGCAAGGCCGGTATCCAGGTCACCGTTTACGACCGTTATGACCGCGCGGGCGGGCTGCTGATGTACGGCATCCCCAGCTTCAAGCTGGAAAAGGACGTGGTTGAGCGCCGCAACAAGCTGCTGGCCGACGGCGGTGTGACGTTCAAGCTGAACTGCAACGTGGGCGAGGACATCTCGTTCGAGGACATCCGCGCCAAACATGATGCAGTGATCATTGCCACCGGCGTCTATAAATCGCGCGATCTGGCGATGCCGGGCAGCGGTTCGGAAGGGATCGTCAAGGCGATCGACTTCCTGTGCGCCTCGAACAAGAAGAGCTTTGGCGATGCGGTTGAAGAGTTCGACAACGGCGACCTGAATGCCGAGGGCAAGAAGGTCGTCGTGATCGGCGGCGGTGATACTGCGATGGACTGCGTGCGGACCTCGATCCGCCAGGGGGCGACCTCGGTCAAATGCCTTTACCGCCGCGACCGCGCCAACATGCCGGGTTCGCAGCGTGAAACCCAGAACGCCGAGGAAGAAGGCGTGATCTTTGAATGGCTGTCGGCACCCAAGGGCTTCACCGATGACGGTGGCAAAGTTGCGGGAGTGATGGTGCAGAAGATGCGCCTGGGCCAGCCGGATGCTTCGGGCCGCCAGGCGCCGGAAGTGATCGAAGGCGCGGACTACGTCGAGGAGGCGGACTTGGTGATCAAGGCGCTGGGCTTTGAGCCGGAAGAGCTGCCCGCCCTGTGGAACCAGCCGGAGCTGCCGGTGACCCGCTGGGGCACCATCAAGGCCGCGTTCCAGACCGGCGCCACCGAGCTGGACGGCGTCTATGCGGTGGGCGACATCGTGCGCGGCGCGTCGCTGGTGGTTTGGGCGATCAAGGACGGCCGCGACTGCGCCGAAGCGATCATCGAGAAGTTCAACAGCAAGGCCGCGGTGGCCGCGGAATAACCCGGCACCCCCTGTACACCGCCTGTGCACCCCCTGTGCACCGGCGGGCATCAGCAGAGCAGCGCCAAGGTCAGCCTTGCTGACCCAGCCAGCAAAAGGACAATGGACATGAGCGAATTGCAGGGACAGTGCATGTGCGGCGCCGTGAGCGTCACCGCGACGCCGGTTCAGGCGTCCGTGACTGCCTGCCATTGCGACATGTGCCAGCGCTGGGCCAGCGGCCCCTACCTGAGCTTTCAGGCCGCCACTGGCTATGCCGCATTGGGTCCGGTTCAGACCTATCGGTCCTCGGACTGGGCGGAGCGGGCCTTCTGCAGCCAGTGCGGCTCGGCGCTGTGGTACCGGATGACCGCAGGAGAACATAAGGGCCAGACGCAAATGTCGGCTGGCCTGTTTGAAAACGCAGGCGGCAATGAACTGCGCCTGGAACTTTACATCGACAAGAAGCCAGCGGGCTACGCCTTCAGCAGCAGCTGCCGGAAACTGACCGGCGATGATGTGATCGAGATGTTTGCCCCCGCCGTAGAAGGAAACAGCCAATGACCAAATATGATGCCGATTGGGTGCGCGCCGAGGAAGCCAAGCGCAAGTGGATGGCTGAAAACGGTCTCTATTCCGAGGAGGAAGAGCATTCGTCCTGCGGTGTGGGGCTGGTGGTCTCAGTTGACGGCAAGAAGAGCCGCAAGGTGGTTGAGGCCGGCATCGACGCGCTGAAGGCGATCTGGCACCGCGGCGCGGTGGATGCCGACGGCAAGACCGGCGATGGCGCGGGCATCCATGTGCAGATCCCGGTGCCGTTCTTCTATGACCAGATCCGCCGCACCGGCCACGAGCCGCGCCAGGATGAGCTGATGGCGGTCGGCCAGGTGTTCCTGCCGCGCACCGATTTCGGCGCCCAGGAGCGCTGCCGGACCATCGTGGAAACCGAAGTGCTGCGAATGGGCTATTCCATCTATGGCTGGCGCCATGTGCCGGTGGATGTGTCCTGCCTGGGGGAAAAGGCCAATGCCACCCGCCCGGAGATCGAGCAGATCCTGATCTCCAACTCCAAGGGCGTGGATGAGGAAACCTTTGAGCGCGAGCTCTATGTGATCCGCCGCCGGATCGAGAAGGCGGCCAATGCGGCGGGGATCTCGGGCCTGTATATCGCGTCGCTGTCCTGCCGCTCGATCATCTACAAGGGCATGATGCTGGCGGAGCAGGTGGCGGTGTTCTACCCGGACCTGATGGATGAGCGGTTCGAGAGCGCATTCGCGATCTATCACCAGCGCTATTCCACCAACACCTTCCCGCAGTGGTGGCTGGCGCAGCCGTTCCGGATGCTGGCCCATAACGGCGAGATCAACACGCTGAAGGGCAACCTGAACTGGATGAAGAGCCATGAGATCCGCATGGCGTCTGCGACTTTTGGCGACTATGCCGAGGACATCAAGCCGATCGTGCCGGGCGGCGCCTCCGACTCCGCGGCACTGGACGGGGTGTTCGAGGTTCTGGTGCGCGCCGGCCGTTCGGCGCCGATGGCGAAAACCATGCTGGTGCCGGAAAGCTGGTCCAAGCAGGCGGTGGAGCTGCCGCAGGCCTGGCGCGACATGTATTCCTACTGCAACTCGGTGATGGAGCCCTGGGACGGCCCTGCCGCGCTGGCGATGACCGACGGCCGCTGGGTCTGCGCGGGCCTGGACCGCAACGGCCTGCGACCGATGCGCTATGTGGTGACCGGCGACGGGCTGGTGATCGCGGGCTCCGAGGCCGGCATGGTGCCGGTCGATGAGGCCACCGTGGTCGAGAAGGGCGCGCTGGGCCCGGGCCAGATGCTGGCCGTCGACATGGAAAAGGGCAAGCTGTTCCACGACACCGAGATCAAGGACAAGCTGGCCCGCGCGCTGCCGTTCGGCGACTGGGTCAAGCGGATCAACGATCTGGATGCCACCCTGGCCAGCGTCAGCGAGCAGCCGCTGTTCAGCGGCGAGGAGCTGCGCCGCCGTCAGGTTGCGGCCGGCTATTCGATCGAGGAGCTGGAGCAGATCCTGGCGCCGATGGCCGAGGACGCCAAGGAATCGCTGGCCTCGATGGGCGATGACACGCCCTCGGCGGTGCTGTCCAAGATGTACCGCCCGCTGAGCCACTTCTTCCGCCAGAACTTCAGCCAGGTGACCAACCCGCCGATCGACTCGCTTCGCGAATACCGGGTGATGTCGCTGAAGACCCGCTTCGGCAACCTCAAGAACGTGCTGGACGAGGACAGCTCCCAGACCGAGATCATCGTGCTGGAAAGCCCCTTTGTCGGCAACGCCCAGTGGGACAAGCTGGTGGAGCAGTTCAACGCGCCGCTGGCCGAGATCGACTGTACCTTTGCACCGGGCCGCGGTTCCCTGAGCGCGGCGCTGGAGCGGATCCGGGCCGAGGCCGAAGAGGCGGTGCGCTCGGGCGCGGGCCATATCGTGCTGACCGACCAGTATTCGGACGCCAGCAAGGTGGCGATGCCGATGATCCTGGCGACCTCTGCCGTGCACTCGCATCTGACCCGCAAGGGGCTGCGCACCTTCTGCTCGCTGAACGTGCGCTCTGCCGAATGTATTGACCCGCATTACTTCGCGGTGCTGATCGGCTGCGGCGCCACCGTGGTGAACGCCTATCTGGCCGAGGATTCGCTGGCCGACCGCATCGAGCGCGGCCTGCTGGACGGCACCCTGACCGAAAACGTCGCCCGCTACCGCGAGGCCATCGACCAGGGTCTGCTGAAGATCATGGCCAAGATGGGGATCTCGGTGGTGTCTTCCTACCGCGGCGGCCTGAACTTTGAGGCTGTGGGTCTGTCCCGTGCCATGTGCGCCGAGTATTTCCCGGGCATGACCTCGCGCATCTCCGGCATCGGTGTGACCGGCATCCAGACCAAGCTGGAGGAAATCCACGCCAAGGCCTGGAAAGCGCCCGAGGGCGTGCTGCCGATCGGCGGTTTCTACAAGGCGCGCAAGTCGGGCGAGACACACGCCTGGGAAGCGACCTCGATGCATATGATGCAGATGGCGTGCAACCGCGCCTCTTACGAGCTGTGGAAGCAGTATTCGGCGAAGATGCAGAGCAATCCGCCGATCCACCTGCGCGATCTGCTGCAGATCAAGCCGCTGGGCAAGCCGGTCCCGCTGGAGGAAGTGGAGAGCATCACCGCGATCCGCAAGCGGTTCGTGACCCCGGGCATGTCCCTGGGCGCGCTGAGCCCCGAGGCGCACAAGACCCTGAACGTGGCGATGAACCGCATCGGCGCCAAGTCCGACTCCGGCGAGGGCGGCGAGGATCCGGCACACTTCGTGCCGGAGCCGAACGGCGACAACCCGTCCGCCAAGATCAAGCAGGTGGCGTCGGGCCGCTTTGGCGTGACCGCGGAATACCTGAACCAGTGCGAAGAGCTGGAAATCAAGGTGGCCCAGGGCGCCAAGCCGGGTGAGGGCGGCCAGCTGCCGGGCATGAAGGTCACCGACCTGATCGCCCGCCTGCGCCACTCCACCAAGGGCGTGACCCTGATCTCGCCGCCGCCGCACCACGACATCTACTCGATCGAGGACCTGGCGCAGCTGATCTACGACCTCAAGCAAATCAACCCGCGCTGCAAGGTGACGGTGAAGCTGGTGGCGTCTTCGGGCGTTGGCACCATTGCGGCCGGCGTGGCCAAGGCAAAGGCCGACATCATCCTGATCTCGGGCCACAACGGCGGCACCGGGGCGTCTCCGGCGACCTCGATCAAATACGCGGGCCTGCCGTGGGAGATGGGCCTGACGGAAGCGCATCAGGTGCTGGCGATGAACAACCTGCGCGAGCGGGTGACGCTGCGCACCGACGGCGGTCTGCGGACCGGCCGGGATATCGTGATGGCAGCGATGCTGGGCGCCGAGGAATACGGCATCGGCACCGCGGCGCTGATCGCGATGGGCTGCATCATGGTGCGCCAGTGCCAGTCCAACACCTGCCCGGTGGGGGTCTGCACCCAGGACGAATCCTTGCGCGCCAAGTTCACCGGCAACGCCGACAAGGTGGTGAACCTGATCACCTTCTACGCCCAGGAAGTGCGGGAGATCCTCGCCTCCATCGGTGCCCGTTCGCTGGATGAGGTGATCGGCCGGGCCGACCTGCTGGCGCAGGTGTCCCGCGGCTCCGCGCATCTGGACGACCTGGACCTGAACCCGCTGCTGATCACCGTCGATGGCTCCGCCAGCATCGTCTACAACCGTGACAAGGAGCGCAACGCGGTGCCGGACACCTTGGATGCGGAGATCGTGCGCGACGCCGCCCGCTTCCTGCAGGACGGTGAGAAGATGCAGCTGTCCTATGCGATCCAGAACACCCACCGCACCGTGGGCACCCGCACCTCCAGCCACATCGTGCGCAACTTCGGCATGCGGAACTCGTTCCAGCCGGATCACCTGACGGTGAAGCTGCAGGGCTCTGCCGGCCAGGCGCTGGGCGCCTTTGCGGCCCCGGGGCTGAAGCTGGAAGTGTCGGGCGACGCCAACGACTATGTCGGCAAGGGCCTGTCGGGCGGCACCATCGTGGTGCGCCCGCCGCAGGTGAGCCCGCTGGTGGCCTCGGAAAACACCATCATCGGCAACACCGTCCTGTACGGCGCGACCGACGGCTACCTGTTTGCTGCGGGGCGCGCGGGCGAGCGCTTTGCGGTCCGCAACTCCGGCGCCAAGGTGGTGATCGAGGGCTGCGGCTCCAACGGCTGTGAATACATGACCGGCGGCGTTGCGGTGATCCTCGGCTCGATCGGCGCCAACTTCGGCGCCGGCATGACCGGCGGCATGGCCTATCTCTATGACCCTGAGGGCAAGGCCGCGACCCTGATGAACATGGAATCGCTGGTCACCTGCCCGGTCACCGTGGCGCATTGGGAAGCAGAGCTGAAAAGCCTGATCGAACGCCACCAGCAGGAAACCGGCAGCCGCAAGGCCGCGGAGATCCTGCAGCATTGGGATATCGAGAAGGCCAGCTTCCTGCAGGTCTGCCCGAAGGAGATGCTCGACAAGCTGGCGCATCCGGTGATGCAGGAGCAGGCTGCGGTTCCGGCGGAATAAGCCGGGCCAGAGACTGAGATCAAACCCCGCAGGCGCAGGCTTGCGGGGTTTTTCTTGCCCGCGGGCCGCGTCCTGCCGGGCCCGGGTCTTCTTCTGGCTGAAAATATCCCGGGGTGAATTGAGCCGCAGGCTCAAGAGGGGCAGCGCCCCTTCCCCTGTTCCCGGAAAATCCCAACCGGCGGATTACGGCAGCAGGGCAACTGACCCTTTGTGAATGCCCCTCTGCCGTCCTATAGAGGGACATGGCCAAGGCAGTTGCAAAGAAGAAGAAACCCAAGAGCAGCAAGAAGACGGCGAAGCGGCAGATTCAGCCGCTGCGCTGGCTGCGGCGCTGGATCTTGCGCGCGGTGCTTGCGGTTGCGGCGGTCTTTCTGTTCCTCATCCTGCTGTTTTCGGTGGTGAATCCGCCGGTCACCCATACCATCTGGGCCGAGCAGCGGCGGCTGGGCGAGGTCGACCGGATGTGGGTGCCGCTGGAGGAGATGGCGCCGGTGCTGGCGCGTTCCGTCGTGGCGGCGGAGGATGCGCAGTTCTGCCGTCATTGGGGCTTTGATGCCCGCGCCATTCAGGCCGCGATCGAGGCAGGCGGCAGCCGCGGCGGCTCGACCATCTCGCAGCAGGTGGTGAAGAACGTGTTCCTGTGGCAGGGCCGCAGCTGGCCGCGCAAGGTGCTGGAGACGCTGCTGACCCCGGTGGTGGAAATTGTCTGGAGCAAGCGGCGGATCCTGGAGGTCTATCTGAACGTCGCCGAGATGGACGAGGGCGTGTTCGGGGCCGAGGCCGCGGCGCGCAAGTATTTCGGCGTCGGCCCGGATGAGCTGAGCGCCCGCCAGGCGGCTTTGATCGCCGCGGTGCTGCCCAATCCCAAGGAGCGCTCCGCCCGCCGCCCCAGCGGTTTCGTGCAGCGCCGGGCGGGGCAGATCATGGACGGGGCGGCCACCATTCGCGCAGACGGGCGGGTGGATTGTTTCGAGGATTGAATCTTTCTCCCGGCCAAGGCATTGCTGGGTATCCGTAGTAACGTTTCTGGAGATCCCCTGTAGCCATGGCGCGCCTGTACCACGTTCCCCTGTCCCCCTTTTGCCGCAAGGTGCGGCTGTCGCTGGCGGAGAAGAAGATCGAGGTTGAGCTGGTCGAGGAGCGCTATTGGGAGCAGGATCCCGATTTCCTGCGCCGCAACCCGGCGGCCAAGGTGCCGGTGATCCGGCTGGATGGCCAGATGATGGCCGAAAGCGCGGCGATCTGCGAATACCTGGAGGACACCAGGCCGGAGCCGCCCTTGATGCCCAAAGACGCCGCGGGCCGCTATGAGGTGCGCCGGCTGGTGAGCTGGTTTGACGACAAGTTCCACCACGAGGTGACCTCCAAGCTGCTGTATGAGCGGGTGAACAAGAAAATCACCGGCGAGGGCTATCCGGACAGCCGCAACGTCAAGGCCGGCGCCAAGGCGATCAAATACCACCTGGATTACATGGCCTGGCTGCTGGACCACCGGCGCTGGCTGGCCGGAGACATGATGACGCTGGCGGATTTTGCCGCGGCCGCGCATCTGTCGTCGCTGGACTACATCTCGGATGTGGACTGGAACCGGTCGGCGGTGGTCAAGGACTGGTATGCCAAGATCAAGTCGCGGCCTGCGTTCCGCTCGATCCTGGCCGATCAGGTGCCGGGCTTCCGGCCGCCGCCGCATTACACTGACCTGGATTTCTGATATCAACGGGGTTAGGGGGCTGTCTGCCCCCTCTTGAGCCTGCGGCTCAATTCACCCCCGAGGATATTTTCAGCCAGATGAAAGACGGATCCGGCATCAAGCAAAGACTGGTCGCTCAGGCGCTGGCGGAGGGGTTTGTCTCCTGCCGGGTCTGCCGCCCGTGGGATGTGCCGGAGGTGCCTGGACGGCTGCAGGCCTTTCTGGATGCGGGTTATCACGGGCAGATGGGCTGGATGGCGGAGCGCACCCATTGGCGGGGGGATCCGGCGCAGCTGTGGCCCGAGGCGCGGTCGGTGATCATGCTGGCGGAGAGCTATACGCCTGATGAGGACCCGATGGCGGTGGTGGGGCAGGCGGACCGCGGCGCGGTCTCGGTCTATGCGCGCAACAAGGACTACCACGACCTGGTGAAGAAGCGGCTGAAACGGCTGGCGCGCTGGCTGATTGCGGAGGCCGGCGAGGGTTGCGAGGTGAAGGTCTTTGTCGACACCGCACCGGTGCCGGAGAAGGCTCTGGGGCAGGCGGCGGGGCTGGGCTGGCAGGGCAAGCACAGCAACCTGGTGAGCCGGGATTGGGGCAATTGGGCCTTTTTAGGCTCTGTTTTCACCACGCTGAACCTGCCTGCGGATGAGGCGGAGCGGGACCGCTGCGGGTCCTGCCGGGCCTGTCTGGACAGCTGCCCGACCGATGCCTTTCCAGCGCCCTACCAGGTCGATGCGCGGCGCTGCATCTCCTATCTGACCATCGAGCACAAAGGGCCGGTGGAGGAGGAACTGCGGGAGAAGATGGGCAACCGGATCTATGGCTGCGACGATTGCCTGGCGGCCTGCCCGTGGAACAAGTTTGCGGTAGCGGCCAGCGACATGCGCTATGCCGCGCGCGAGGAGCTGAAGGCGCCGCGGCTGGTAGAACTGGCGGCGCTGGATGATGCGGCGTTCCGGGCGATGTTCTCCGGCTCGCCGATCAAGCGGATCGGGCGGGACCGGTTTGTGCGCAATGTGCTCTATGCCATTGGCAATTCCGGCCTGGTGGACCTGCGGGAAGTGGCGCGCGGGCTGGCGGAGGATCCGGATCCGGCGGTGGCCGATGCGGCGCGCTGGGCGGTTCAAAGGCTTTCGTGACGCAAACAGGATGGACGGGCCGCAAATAGGCGTTACACCCGGTCCGGCGAACAGAATTTGAGAGGGCTGGGCATGGCGCTGTTGCTGGGAGTGGACACGGGCGGAACCTATACCGATGCGGTGCTGATCCGCGACGAGAAGGAGGTGATCGCCTCGGCCAAGTCGCTGACCACGAGGCAGGATCTGGCGATTGGCGTTGGCGGCGCGATCCGGGCGGTGCTGGAGCAGTCCGGAGTGAAGCCGGAGGACGTGTCGCTGGCCGCGTTGTCGACCACGCTGGCGACCAATGCGCTGGTCGAGGGACAGGGCGGCCGGGTGGCGCTGATCTACATCGGCTTTAAGGAGGACGATCTGGACCGGCACGGGCTGAAGGATGCGCTGAAGGGCGATCCGGCACTGGTGCTGGCGGGCGGCCATACCCATGCGGGCAGCGAGGCGGCGCCCCTGGATGTGGAGTCGCTGGAGATGTTTCTGCGCACCGAGGGGCAGGGGGTGACGGGTTTTGCCGTGGCCGGTGTCTTTGCCACCCGGAACCCGGCGCATGAGATGGAGGCCGCGCGGATCATTCATGAGCTGACCAGTGCGCCGGTGACCTGTTCGCACCAGCTGTCGGCCAAGCTGAACGGGCCCAAGCGGGCGGTGACGGCAGTGCTGAACGCGCGTCTGATCGGGATGATCGACCGGCTGATCGGCCGGGCGCAGGACACGCTGCGCGACCTTGGCATCGAGGCGCCGATGATGGTGGTGCGCGGCGACGGGGCGTTGATGAGCGGCGAACAGGCGCGTGAGCGGCCGATCGAAACCATTCTGTCGGGACCGGCGGCCTCGATCGTGGGGGCGCGCTGGATGACCGGTGTGGAGCATGCGCTGGTCAGTGATATCGGTGGCACCACCACCGATGTGGCGCTGATCCGGGACGGCAAGCCGGCGATTGACCCGGCCGGTGCCCGGGTCGGTGAGTTCCGCACCATGGTCGAGGCGGTGGCGATGCGCACCACCGGCCTGGGCGGCGACAGCCAGGTGCATCTGAACACCAGCGGCCTGGCCGGCGGGCTGACCCTGGGGCCGCGGCGGGTGGTGCCGGTCTCGCTGATTGCCACGGATGCGCCGGAGGTGGTGCACGCGGCGCTGGACGAACAGCTGCGCAATACAACGGTGGGCGAGTTTGACGGCCGGTTCGTCCGCGCGGTGCCGGGGGTGCCGGTGGCGGGGCTCAGCGAGCGCGAGGCCGGGCTGCTGGCGCGGATCGGGATGCAGGTGCACCCGCTGGGAAGCATTCTGCGGACCCGGATGGAGCACGGCTCGCTGAACCGGCTGGTCGACCGCGGGCTGGTGCAGGTGTCGGGGGTGACACCTTCGGATGCGAGTCATGTGCTGGGCCGGGTCGATGCCTGGGATGGGCAAGCGGCGGAGAAGGCGCTGACCCTCTTTGCCCGCCGCCGGGTGGGCAGCGGCGACATGGCGGCGAAGGATGCGGAAACGATGGCGCAGATGATCATCGATCAGCTGACCGAACAGACCGCTTTGACCCTCTTGGAGTCCGCGTTTGCGGAAGAGGCCGAGAGCTTTGGCCTGCCGGAAAGGGAACTGGCGCGGCATGTGCTGCTGCAGAAGGGGCTTGCCCGGCACCGCGGTCTGCTGGCGCTGGATGCCTCGATGAATGTGGATGTGGTGGGGCTGGGCGCCTCTGCCCCCGGCTATTATCCGGCGGTGGGGGAGCGGCTGCGCTGCAACATGATCCTGCCGGAACACGCAGGCGTGGCCAATGCCATTGGCGCGGTTGTGGGCCGGGTCACCATGCGGCGCAGCGGCACCGTGACGTCCCCGGCGGAGGGCAAGTACCGGGTGCATCTGGAGAGCGGCCCGGTGGATTTCCCGGCCTCCGATGCAGCGCTGGCGGCGCTGGAGACGGCCTTGGCCGAGGAGGCGCGCGGCGCGGCGGAGGATGCCGGTGCCGAGGATATTCACGTGCATGTGGAGCGGGATATCCGCACCGCGCAGGTGGAATCGCGGGAGGTGTTCGTCGAGGGCACGCTGACGGTGGAGGCCAGCGGCCGGCCGCGGGTGGCGCACGCCTAGGTGTCCTGGGCTGTAAAGCGGGTTTTCCGGGAAAACCCGCTGCCTCCGGCGGGGATATTTTTGGCCAGAAGAAGCACGGATGCTGGCTGCAGATCTGGCGTTTGAAAAGCCCCGCCGGTGTTCGGCGGGGCTGAAAGCGCTTTGTCAGAGCCTATTCTGCGGCGGCGCCGCGTTTGGGCAGCACCCAGTCGGGGCGCGGGAAATGGCAGGTGTAACCATTGGGCAGCCGCTGCAGATAGTCCTGATGCTCCGGCTCCGCTTCCCAGAAATCGCCCGCGGGCTCGACCTCGGTCACCACCTTGCCGGGCCAGATGCCGGAGGCATCGACGTCGGCGATGGTGTCCTCGGCCACCGCTTTCTGGGCGTCGTCCACGTAGTAGATCGCGGAGCGGTAGCTCATGCCGATGTCATTGCCCTGGCGGTTCAGGGTGGTCGGGTCATGGATCTGGAAGAAGAACTCCAAGAGCTCCCGGTAGGAGATGACGGCGGGGTCGAAGATGATCTCGATCCCTTCGGCATGGGTGCCGTGGTTCTTGTAGGTGGCGTTGGGCACGTCGCCGCCGGTATAGCCGACGCGGGTGCTGATGACGCCGGGGCGCTTGCGGATCAGTTCCTGCATGCCCCAGAAACAGCCGCCTGCCAGGACGGCGCGTTCGGTGGTGCTCATTTCACGACCTCCACTTGGTTGATGTAGGCGCCATAGCCCTCGGCCTCCATGTCGTCCAGGTGGACGAACCGCAGGGAGGCGGAGTTGATGCAGTAGCGCAGGCCGCCGCGGTCCATCGGGCCGTCCGGGAAGACATGGCCCAGGTGGCTGTCGCCATGGGTGGAGCGGACCTCGGTGCGGATCATGCCGAGGCTGCGGTCCTCCAGTTCCTGGATATGGGCGGATTCGATCGGCTTGGTGAAACTGGGCCAGCCGCAGCCCGACTCATACTTGTCGGAGGAGGCAAACAGCGGCTCGCCCGAGACGATGTCGACATAGATGCCCGGCTCCTTGTTATAAAGCAGCTTGCCGGTGCCGGGGCGTTCGGTGCCCGCGTTCTGGGTCACATAGAACTCTTCCTCGGAGAGGGCGGCAATGGCGTCCGGGTTCTTGAAGTATTTGGTCATGGTGTCCTCCCGCCTGTTCGCGTTTGGTGCAGAACATGGGGTCTGGATGGGCAAATGCAAAGCCCTGTTACAGGCGGCTCGCAAAGCCGTGTGCTGCAGAGGGCGGGTGCGGGGGCTGGCGCGGTCAGGCAGCGAAGGCGCCGGCCAGGTCGCCGGGCAGGTCGAACTCCCGCAGCACCCGGGCGCGGGCGTCTGCCGACATCTTGCGGGCGGTCTTCTCGACGATGCGCTGCACCTTGTCGGCCGGATGCTTGGCGGCGAAGGGGGCGAAATACCACTTGAGGAAGACAAAGCAGATGATGTCCTCCAGCGCCTGCACCTGATCGTCGCGCTTGATGCCCTCCTTGCGCAGCATCCTGGCGGCGGCCTCCGTATCTTCGGCGCCATAGCCTGCGTCCTGCATCAGGGAGGTGACCACATCGGCGTGATGCACAGCCTCGGCCTTGCGCCAGGCGAGATAGCCGGCCCGGCCTTCGGGGAAGGCATCGCGGGCGAGCTTCCAGCGTTCCACATGCTGGCCGCGGGCGGCGATCTGCAGCACCTCGGAGGCGTCCGGGAACAGGCGTTCCTGCTCCTGGCTCATCCGCTGGCCATAGAGCAGCGCGGCGGGCTGGCCGTCTTCCAGAGTGGGGTCCAAAGCGTTGGCGGCGTCGATCGCCTCCAGCACCTGGGTCAGTTGCGCGCTCATGCTGCGTCCTCCTGTTGGGGTCTTGAGGGTCAGGTTAAGCCGTAAGCGCGAGGGGTTGCAACGGGCCGCGGGTGCCGGGCCCAAGGGGCATGGACGGGCGTCAGCCCGGCTTTGCCGCGCGGGAGAGTTCCTTTTTGCGCCGGCCGGCCTGGCGGGCAAGCTGGACGGCCAGAATGCCGCCGGTGACGATGGCGACGCCCAGCAGGTCGAGCGGGCCCAGTTTTTCACCGAGCAGCACGCTGGCGATGGCCACGCCGAACACCGGGTTCAGGAAGTGGAAGGTGGCGGCGCGCACCGGGCCGATGCGGTTCAGCAGCAGCACCCAGATGAAGGTGGCCATCAGCCCCGGCACGATGGTGGTATAGGTGAAGGCCAGCGCCAGCGGCCAGGTGGGGTGCACGAAAATCTCCTCGGTCAGCGGCGCGGCCACGAACAGGATGGCGGAGCCGACCAGCATCTGCAGCCCCACAACCATCATGAAATTGCCGCCTGAGGTGGCGCCGCGCAGGGCGAGGGTGGCGGCGGTGAGGGCCAGCACGCCAATGACGCAGAGGCCAACGCCCAGGAGGTCGACGCCGGCGCTGAGGCGGGTGCCCATGATCAGCGCGACGCCCAGGATGCCCGCCGCCAGCCCGGCATAGCCCAGCGGCCGCAGCCGCTCGCCGAACAGGGCCCAGCCCGCCAGCGCCACCAGCAGCGGCATGGTGGAGGCGATGATGGCCGCCAAAGACGCCTCGATCCATTGCATGGCGACGAAGTTCAGGCCGAGGTAGAGCGCATTCTGGCAGATGCCGAAAATGACCGTGGCCCGCCACTGGCCCGGCGTCAGCCGCCAAGTCTGCCCCATGGCCCGGGCAATGGCCACACCGATCAGGCCGGAGATCAGGAAGCGGACCGCCAGCGAGAACAGCGGCGAGGCGTCCTGGACAATGATCCGGGCCGAGGTGAAGGCGGAGGACCACATCAGGGCAAAGGCCAGCCCCATGGCAATAGCGCGCGCATCCATCGTGAGTTCCTTTCTCCCGCGGCGGACCTTCGGGGAAATGCGGCAAGAGATCAAGCGGCGCGGCGCCGGGATCAGCTGAGCCGCGCCATCAGAAGCTGCCAGCTGGCAGCGCCGAAGGCGGCGGCAAACAGGGCTTCGAACCCGCGGCGCAGGCGGAGGTAGATGCGGCTGGCGGTGCTGCTGGAGAACAGCAGCGCGTAGCCGTGGAAGATCAGGGTGCTTTGCACCGCGATGGCGGCGATCACCACCAGCAAGGCCGAAGGTTCCGTGCCGGGCGGGATGCCGATGGCGTAGAGCGCGCCGAAGAACAGAATGGCCTTGGGGTTGGTCAGATGAAGCGCCAGCCCCTTGGCATAGGCGGCGCGCAGCGACGGTGCGGCCGAGGGGCGCAGTTCCGGGGCGCCGGAGCGCAGTGCGGAGCGGACCGAGCGCAGGGCCAGATACATCAGGTAGACCGCAGCGAGATAGCGGACCACTTCGAACATCCAGGCATTGGCCAGCATCACGGCCCCGAGGCCGAAGGCGGCGGAGACAGACCAGATCAGCGAGCCGCTGCTGACTCCGGCGGCCAGTGCCAGCCCGGCGGCGCGGCCGCGCTGCATGGAGGTGCCGGCAATGGTCAGCGTTGCAGGTCCGGGGCTGGCGCCGGCCAGCAGTGCAGCACCCAGGATCAGAAGCAGATTGACGTTTTCCATGCTGCGGCTCCCTTGCGGTTTGGTGGCAGGGTGCGCCTCTGGACGGGCGTTTGAAATCAGGAACACTGCGGCGGCGGACGAACCGTCAGCCGGAGCGGGCGGCCGATGCAAAAGAAAAGGGCCGCCCGCGGGGGCAGCCCTGAAACCGTCCGGAAGTTGTCCGGGATCAGCCGTTAACGCTGTCTTTCAGCGCTTTGGCGATGGTCATCTTGACCACCTTGTCGGCTTCCTTGGTGAATTTCTCACCGGTGGCCGGGTTGCGCACTTCGCGCTCGGGGCGCTCACGGCAGTAGATCTTGCCGACGCCCGGCAGGGTCACGGCACCGCCGCCCGACACTTCGCGGGTGATCAGCGAGCAGACCGCTTCCAGCGCAGAACCTGCAGTTTTCTTGTCACTGCCCATTTCCTCGGCCAGTGCGGCTACAAGCTGGGTTTTGGTCATCGGTTTGGACATTCTTCGTCTCCTTAAAGCTGCCCGAACTGTGGGGCCTCATCGCGAGACATTATCGTTATGTTGTATGGTAACACAACTTCTTGTGTGCCCGACATAAGGGAAAACAGGCATTTTTTCCCGGAAAACAGCGAAAATCAGCCTTACAGGAAGGCGGTTTCGTCGAACGAGCGCAATTTCCGGCTGTGCAACCGCTCCAGAGGCATGCCGCGCAAACGCTCCATTGCTCTTATGCCGATTTGCAGGTGGCGTGCAACCTGGGTCCGGTAAAAGTCCGACGCCATGCCCGGCAGCTTCAGCTCGCCGTGCAGCGGCTTGTCGGAGACGCAGAGCAGCGTGCCGTAGGGCACCCGGAAGCGGTAGCCGTTGGCGGCGATGGTGGCGCTTTCCATGTCCAGCGCGATGGCGCGGGACTGGGACAGGCGCTGCACCGGGCCGGACTGGTCCCTGAGTTCCCAGTTGCGGTTGTCGATGGTGGCGACAGTGCCGGTGCGCATGATCCGCTTGAGGTCGAAGCCCTCGTATTCGGTGATCTCCGCCACCGCTTCCTCCAGCGCGACCTGGATTTCCGCCAGCGCCGGGATCGGCGTCCAGATCGGGAGGTCGTCGTCCAGCACGTGATCCTCGCGCAGGTAGCCGTGGGCGAGGACGAAGTCCCCCAGCGCCTGGGTGTTCCGCAGCCCCGCGCAATGGCCGACCATCAGCCAGGCATGCGGGCGCAGCACCGCGATGTGGTCGGTGGCGGTCTTGGCGTTGGAGGGGCCGACACCGATGTTGACCAGGGTGACGCCGTTCCCGTCTTCCCGCTTCAGGTGGTAGGTGGGCATCTGCGGCAGCTTGGCGATTTCCGGGATTTCTCCCGAAGGATCGGTGATCTCGTGATCGCCGGTGCTGACAAAGCTGGTGTAGCCGGAGGCGGGGTCCGCCAGCTGGGCGCGGGCGTAGGCCTCGAACTCGGCCACGTAGAACTGGTAGTTGGTGAACAGCACGTGGTTCTGGAAGTGCTCGGCGCTGGTGGCGGTGTAATGGCTGAGCCGGGCCAGGGAGTAGTCGATGCGCTGGGCGGTGAACAGCGACAGCGGGCCGGTGCCGTTGGCGGGCTGATGGGTGCCGTTGACGATGTCGTCATTGGTGGTCGACAGGTCCGGCACGTCGAAGACGTCGCGCAGGGTGAACCCGGCGGCGCCGTCCTGGGGCACCGTCAGATCCAGGCGCGAGGCGACCGCAAAATGCACCGGGATCGGGGTGTCCGACACCCCGATGATCACCGGCTGGCCGTGGTTGCGGATCAGCAGGCCGATCTGCTGGATCAGGTAATTGCGGAACAGGTCCGGCCGCGTCACCGTGGTGGCATAAGTGCCGGGCGCGGAGACATGGCCGAAGCTGAGGCGGCTGTCCACCTGGGCGAAGGTCAGGGTGGAGAAGCGGATTTCCGGGTAATAGGCCCGGATGCGCTGGTTGTCCGGCGCGCCGTCGGCCATCGCCCGGGAGAATTCCTCGCAGATGAAGCCGGTGGCCTGCCGGTAGAGCAGTTCCAGCCGGTCGACGGCCTCTGTCGCGTCGTTGAAGCTTTCGGTCGGCGGGTGGCCGGGGTGTTTTGTTGTTATCATTGCGCGGGCTCGATCACCGGGATTTTCTGGAAAGTGCGGACGTCGACAAGGCCAAGGTCGGAGATCCTGAGTTCCGGGATCACCACCAGCGCCAGCAGCGAATGCTGCATATAGGCATTGTTGAGGCTGCAGCCGCAGGCCTGCATCGCCTCCATCATCACCTGCGCCTTGGCGGCGACCTCGGTGGCCGGGCTGTCGGACATCAGGCCGGCAATCGGCAGCTCGACCAGCGCCAGCTCGTGCCCGTCCTTGTAGAGCGTGATGCCGCCGCCGACCTGCGCCAGCCGGTTGGCCGCCAGCGCCATCTGCTCACGGTCGGTGCCGACCACGATCATATGGTGGCTGTCATGCGCGACGGTGGAGGCCATCGCCATCTTGCCGCTGTAGCCGAAGCCGGAAACAAAGGCATTGGTGACGCCGCCGGTGGCGCGGTGGCGCTCGACCAGGGCGATCTGGCAGACCTCACTGGTGCCCTGGACCAGCCCGTCCACCACCGGCAGTTCCGCCTGCAGTGCCTTGGTCGGGGCCTGGTTTTCGACCACGCCGATCACATTGGCGGTGACTGCATTGGCGCCCTCGGGGGCGGCGAGTTCGAAGTCTTTTGCGGTCAGCTCATGACCCAGGTGCACGGTGCCGCGGGCGCTGGCGGGCCAGTCGTAATGCGGGCATTCTACCTTGATAGAGCCTGATTCCGCCACGATCTGCCCGCGGGCAACGACCACTTCGATGGGCAGTTCGCGCAAGTCCGAGGTCAGGATCACATCGGCGCGGCGGCCGGGGGTGATGGAGCCGATCTCGCGTTCCAGCCCGAAATGGGTGGCGGTGTTGATCGTCGCCATCTGCAGCGCGATCACCGGGTCGCAGCCGCAGGCAATCGCATGGCGCACCACCCGGTTCATGTGGCCGTCATTGACCAGCGTGCCGGAGTGGCAGTCATCGGTGCACAGAATGAAGTTGCGCGGATCCAGGCCCTTTTCGGTGACGGCAGTGATCTGGCTTTCGACGTCATACCAGGCAGAGCCCAGCCGCATCATCGACCGCATCCCCTGGCGCACCCGGGCGATGGCGTCGGCCTCGCAGGTGCCCTCGTGGTCATCCGCCGGGCCGCCGGCCACATAAGCCGCGAAATCCGGGCCCAGATCGGGGGAGGCGTAATGGCCGCCCACGGTCTTGCCCGCGCGCTGGGTGGCGGCGATTTCGGCCAGCATCTTGGGGTCGGCATTGGCGACGCCGGGGAAGTTCATCATCTCCCCCAGGCCGATGATGCCCGGCCAGTTCATTGCCTCTGCCACATCCTCGGCGGAGATTTCATAGCCGGTGGTCTCCAACCCCGGTGCAGAGGGCGCGCAGCTGGGCATCTGGGTGAAGATGTTGACCGGCTGCATCAGCGCCTCGTCATGCATATAGCGCACGCCGTCCAGACCAAGCACATTGGCGATCTCATGCGGGTCGGTGAACATCGAGGTGGTGCCATGCGGGATTACCGCGCGGGCGAACTCCGCAGGCGTCAGCATGCCGGACTCAATATGCATGTGGGCGTCGCACAGGCCGGGGATCATGTAGCGGCCGTTTGCCTCGATGATCTGGGTGTCCGGCCCGGTGCAATAGGAGGCATCCGGCCCGACATAGGCGATGCGCCCGGCCTTGATCGCAATATCATGGCCCGGCAGCTGCTCGCGGGTGTGGACATTGACCCAGATGCCCTGGCGGATCACCGTATCGGCCGGCGCGCGGCCTGCGGCTACTTCGATCAATTGCGGGGCGGTGTCGGGCCAGCTCGGGAAAATATTATCTGACATAATCCAATTGTTCCGATTGCGGGCGGGAAGGCAAGCGGATTGCTTGCATTGCCATCAAAGCTTCATGCAGGAGGTGGAAAGGCGCCGAAGGCTGACGCATTTGGCATTGCCGCAGGGCGGCGGCTGGGGAAGACTGCGGGCATGGATTATGAACAGACAGACGCGGACAGTTTCGGCCGCTCCCTGCGCGGGATCGGTCTTAATCTTCTGGTGCGGGATGTTCCGGCTGAGGTTGCCTTTTTAGAGACTGTTTTTGCCATGAAAGGCCATCAGGTGAGCAAGGATTTTGCCATTGTCACCTATGGCGGGCAGGTGTTTCAGCTGCACAGGGACGGCACCTATGCGGAAAACCCGCTGCTGGGTCTGCTGCCGGAAAACCCGCCGCGCGGGGCCGGGATAGAGATCCGCCTTTACGACACCGATCCGGATGAGGCTGTGGCCCGGGCGGAAGCCGCGGGGTTCACCATTCTTCAGCCGCCAACGGACAAGCCGCACGGCCTGCGCGAGGCCTATATCCTGTGTGAAAACGGCTATGCCTGGGTGCCCAGCCACCCCAAGGGGTAAGCGGCAGGAATTCCTCCCCTTTCGCCTTGACGACAGCCGGTCCATGCTGCGCTGAACTGTTTGGATGCCGCGAGGGACCGCTGATGCACGCCATTGCCGACACAAATGCGCTGGTCGAGGAGGGGGTTCTGACCCCGGACCAGGCCCGCATCCTCGAGACGCGCTCGCGCGAGGTGATGGTGTCGCTGGCGGTGAATGCGATCCTGTGCTTCGGGATCATCGCCGCCACTGCCGGGTTCATCTTCTGGCTGGCCGATCCGCTGGCGGTGGCTGTCACGGGCATCCTGATGCTGGGCGGCGGGCTGGCGGTTCTGGCGCGCGGCGGCGAGATGCTGCGCATGTTCGGCAACTCCGCCACACTGATCGGCGCGGGGATGCTGATGGGCGGCGCCGGGATCGAGCTGGTGGACAAATACGAGGACATCGCCGGCTGGGTGATGCTGCCCGCCGGCGCGCTGGTGGCGCTGATCTGCACCTGGCGCTGGCGGCACGGGGCCTGGTCCGCGGGGTTTGTGCTGGGCGCGATCCTGCTGATGGGGCTGGCGATGCATCTGGCAGGGATCGAATTGCTGCTGCAGCAATACGGCATCGGCTCACCGCTGCGGAATCTGGCGCTGCTCTACTATGCCGGGGCGCTGGCGCTGGCCGGCTGGCAGGTGGACGTGCGTTTTGTCACCGCGCTGGCGATTGCGCCTTTTGCGCAGATGCTGGAGACCGGCACCAGCTATTTCCACGCGGCCTATGTGTTCTATTCGCCGGAATCCACGCTGACGATCCTGCAGATGGTGCTGCTGATCGTGCTCTGTGTCTGGGGTGCGGCCCGGCTGGCAGATCGCGACGCCCGGCACCTGCGCATCCTGGCGGTTTTGGGGTTTGTAGTCGCCAACCTCTGCGCGCTGGTCGGCTCTCTGTGGGGGGACGTGGTGGGTGAAACCGTCTGGGGACCGGGCCGGTACAGCGACGGTTATGAGGACTGGGAGAGCTACTCCGCCGCGCGCGACGCCTTCCGCGACAGTGCGCTGTTCATCTCCGAAGGCGTGTATTCGGTGCTTTGGGCGGCGGTGCTGGCGGCGGTGATTTTCTGGGCGGCGCAGCGGCACCAGCGCGGGCTGTTCAACGCGGCGCTGACCTTTGCCGCGATCCACGCCTATACGCAGATGTTCGAATCCTTCGCGGATGAGCCGCTGGCCTATGTGATCGGCGGTCTGGCGGCGATCCCGCTGGCCTGGGGGCTGTGGCAGCTGAACCAGTGGATGGCGGCCAGACAGGTCTGAGCTTCAGTGGCGGTGGGCGGAATCGCCCACCCTACGTAGTGTGGGCAATTTGCCCACCGCTGCGCAAAGTTCTGGGCGTTACACCAAACTCTGCCTTGAAGGCCCGGGTCAGCGCGCTGGGGTCGTCATAGCCGCAGCGCAGGGCAATCTCCGAGACGCTCAAAATAGTCTCTAACACCAGCTTTCTGGCCTGTATCAGCCGCAGCCGCCGGTAGACGGCCTGTGGCGTCGCCCCCAGTTCGGCCTTCATCCGGGCCTCCAGATCCTTCTGGCTGCGACCTGCTTTCCTGGCCACGGCAGCAATCGGCAAGGGCGCTTCCAAGTTGGCCTGCATCACCGCAACCGCACGGGCCACGGATTTGCCGCGCACCAGGATCGGGTCCTGGGTCTCGGTTGCTTCCGGCGCCATGAACAGTGTCGCCACCTCCAGCCGCAGCGCTGCCCCGTGCTGCTCACCGATCAGTTCCATCATGGTGTCAAAGGCCGCCAGCGCGCCGGTGCAGGTGATGCGGTCTCCGTCCCACACCTGGCGGGCGCGTTCCGTCTGAACCTCGGGGAAAGCCTCGGTGAAACGGCTCAATTCCTCCCAGTGGATGGTGGCGCGCTTGCCGTCCAGCAGACCGGCCTGCGCCAGAAGCCAGGCGCCTGTGTCAAATCCCGCCAGCACCTTGAAGCGCCGCGCGGCGGACTTCAGCGCCCGGGCGGTGGTCACGGTGGCATGGCGCAGGAAGTCATAGGACGGCATCGCGATCAGCAGATCGCCGCTGCAATCACCCAGCTTCCCATGCGCCCGCACCTCCATCCCCGAGGAGGACACCGCCGGTTTGCCATCCAGCGTCAGGAACCGCCAGGCATAGACCTGCCGCCCGGCGAAAGTGTTGGCGGCGCGCAGCGGCTCCACCGTGTTGGCGAGGCAATGGGCCGAAAACGCGTCAAACAGCAGCACATCCAATTGCTGCACTGCAGCGGTATCTTTTGTCCAGCTTCGCATGATTCTGTCTATCTCTGCATGATGGGTGCCGGCAAGCGGCGTAATCTGATCAGCAACAGATTTGCCGAAGGAAGACCGCCATGCAGTTCGGGATGACCGAAGAACAGTCGATGATCGTTGAGACCACCCGCGCCTTTGTGGAAAAGGAGCTCTATCCGCATGAGGCGGAGATCGAACGCACCGGCCATCTGGACATGGATGTGATCCGCGATGTGCAGAAAAAGGCGATGGAAGCGGGTCTTTATGCCGCCAACATGCCCGAGGAAGTGGGCGGTGCCGGCCTCGATACCCTGACCTGGCTGATGTACGAAAAGGAACTGGGCCGCGCCAACTATGCGCTGCACTGGACCGGCGTGGCGCGGCCGTCGAACATCCTGCTGGCGGGCACCGAGGAACAGAAGGAGAAATACCTGTTCCCCTGCATGAAGGGCGAGAAATGGGATTGCCTGGCGATGACCGAGCCGGATGCGGGTTCTGATCTGCGCGGCATGAAGGCGACCGCGCGCAAGGACGGTGACGACTGGATCCTGAACGGCACCAAGCATTTCATCAGCCACGCGGACATTGCCGATTTTGCCATCTGCTTCATGGCGACCGGGGTCGAGGACACACCGCGCGGGCCGAAGAAGAAGATCACCGCCTTCTTTGTCGACAAGGGCACGCCGGGTTTCGAAGTGCGTGACGGCTACGGCAACGTCAGCCACCGCGGCTACACCAACGCGGTGCTGGAATTCGACGACTGCCGCCTGCCCTCCTCGGCCATTCTGGGCGAGGTCGACAAGGGGTTCGAGGTTGCCAACACCTGGCTGGGCGCCACCCGCCTGCAAGTGGCCGCCACCTGCCTGGGCCGCGCAGAGCGCGCGCTGCAGCACTCGATCGAATACGCCGCCGAGCGCAAACAGTTCGGCCAGCAGATCGGCAAGTTCCAGGGCATCTCCTTCAAGCTGGCCGACATGGCGCTGGAGCTGAAGGCGGCGAACCTCTTGACCTGGGAAGCCGGCTGGAAGTTCGACCAGGGCACCGTCACCGAGAGCGACATGTCGATGGCCAAGCTGAAGGCCACCGAGATGCTGGCCTTTGTCGCGGACGAGGCGATCCAGATCCACGGCGGCATGGGCCTGATGGACGAGCTGCCGCTGGAGCGCATCTGGCGCGACGCGCGGGTGGAGCGTATCTGGGAAGGCACCAGTGAAATCCAGCGGCACATCATCAGCCGCGAGATGCTGCGCGCCGTCGGAGGCTGATCCATGACCCAGACCGGGAAACCAATTGTTACCATTACCTACTGCACCGGCTGCAACTGGCTGCTGCGGGCGGGCTGGATGGCGCAGGAGCTGCTGCAGACTTTCCAGGACCAATTGGGCGGGGTGACACTGGTTCCCGGAGATTTGGGCGGGATCTTTGAGATCCATGTTGACAAGGAGCTGGTCTGGGAACGCAAACGGGACGGCGGCTTTCCGGATGTGAAAGAGCTGAAGACCCGCGTGCGAGACCGGATTGACCCGGACCGGGATCTGGGCCATCTCGACCGGCCGGCACCTTGAAACCCAGCAGTTTTTTCGCCTTCGGCGAGGAGTGAGCAGCGTCCCGGAATTGGTCCGGGGGACCAATTCAGCTGGGAACGGGCGGAGCCCAAATTGACACATGAACCAAGCCTGCGGCAATTTGGGCTCCGCCCGTTCAGGGCTAAAACTGTCCCCCGGACAGTTTTCAAGACGCCCTTCACTCCCCGCCGGAGGCTCCCGAACTCTCAACCAGCGGAACCGCCAGAAAATGACACGCGACCTTTCCCGCCTTTTCCGTCCCAAATCCATAGCTGTGATCGGCGGTGGCTCATGGTGCCGCCTGGTGATCGAGCAGTGCCAGAAGATGGGGTTTGAGGGCACCATCTGGCCCGTCCACCCCAAGGCCGGCGAGGTCGCGGGCCTGCCTGCCTTCAAGGACGTGGACAGCCTGCCCGAGGCACCGGATGCGGCCTTCATCGGGGTGAACCGCTTTGTCACCATCGAGGTGGTGCGGGTGCTGTCGGCGCGCGGTGCCGGCGGGGCGGTGTGTTTTGCCTCCGGTTTCCTTGAGGCTGCTGCAGAGGACGCTGAAGGCGCAGATCTGCAGGCGCAATTGCTGGAGGCAGCAGGCGATATGCCCTTCCTCGGCCCCAACTGCTATGGCTTCATTAACTATCTGGACGGCGCGCTGC
The DNA here is from genome assembly GCF_049056525.1 of Leisingera coralii. NCBI lineage: Bacteria > Pseudomonadati > Pseudomonadota > Alphaproteobacteria > Rhodobacterales > Roseobacteraceae > Leisingera > Leisingera coralii. Next base: position 123,337 of record NZ_JBHUPT010000002.1, read on the forward strand.
TGTGGCCGGACCAGCATGGCGGAGCGCGGGCGGAAAAAGGCGTGGCGTTGGTCACCCAAAGCTCCAACATTGCGATCAACCTGACCATGCAGAAACGCGGCCTGCCGGTGGCATATGTGGTGACCGCGGGCAACCAGGCGCAGTCGGGCATTGCCGCGATTGGCGAGGCGCTGCTGGAGGACGACCGCGTCACCGCGCTGGGCCTGCATATCGAGGGCTTTGGCGATCTGCGCGCATTTGAGGCACTGGCAGCGCGGGCCCGCGAACTGGGCAAGCCGGTCATTGCGCTGAAGGTCGGCAAATCGGCCGAGGCCCAGGCCGCAACTGTTTCTCATACCGCCTCGCTTGCAGGCGGCGACGCGGGGGCCGGGGCTTTGCTCTCGCGCCTTGGCATTCCGCGTCTTGATGACCTGCCGTCCTTCCTGGAGACGCTGAAGCTGTTGCATGTGACGGGGCGTTTGCCCTCGAACCGCATCGCAAGCATCAGCTGCTCCGGAGGGGAGGCAAGCCTGGCTGCGGATACAGGCCACACGCGGGGGGTGGAGTTCCCGCCCTTGAATGCGCGCCAGAAGACGGATCTGCGGGAGGCGCTGGGTCCGATGGTGGCGCTGGCCAATCCGCTCGACTACCACACTTATATCTGGCGCGATGCCGAGGCGATGACCCGGGCGTTTGCGGCGATGATGGACCCGCAGCTGGCGATGACCATGCTGATCGTCGATTTCCCGCGCGGTGACCGCTGCGATGCGTCGGACTGGGAATGCGCGATCCAGGCCGCGATCGGCTCGCACGAGCGGACCGGGGCCAACGTCGGTCTGGTGGCGACGTTGCCCGAATTGCTGCCGGAGGATGTGGCGGCCCGGCTGATGGAAGCGGGGGTGGTTCCATTTGCCGGCCTCAGCGAGGCCATCGCCGCCTGCGAGGCCGCCAGCCTGCCGCTGCCGGACCTGCCGGTACCGCTGTTGCTGCCGACACCAGCCGTGGACCCCGACCTGGTGCCGGAGGCCGAGGCTAAGTGGCAATTGGCAAGTTACGGTCTGCGCGTTCCGCGCTCCAAGCGGGCGGCCTCGGCCACCAATGCCCGCGCGGTGGCGGTGGATGTCGGCTTCCCGGTCGTGCTGAAGGGCGAGGGCGTAGCTCACAAGACCGAGGCAGGCGCCGTGGCTTTGAACCTGAACTCTGGACAGGAGGTGAGCGATGCCGCCTTCAACATGCCGGCCTCGCGTTTCCTGGTCGAGGAGATGGTCACCGGCGCGGTCGCAGAGCTGCTGATCGGCGTGGTCAAGGATCCGGCGCATGGCTTTGTCATGACCCTGGCGGCGGGCGGTACCCTGACCGAGCTGATGCAGGACAGCGCCTCCTTCCTGCTGCCGGCTTCGGATGCGGAAATCAAAACCGCACTGAAGTCCCTGCGCATGGCGAAGCTGCTGGATGGCTACCGCGGCGCCCCTGCTGCGGACCGCGAGGCGATCCTGCGCGCCATCCGCGCGGTGGAAGCCTATGTGATGGAAAACGCGCTGGGGCTGGAAGAGATCGAGATCAACCCGCTGCTCTGCACGCCTTCGGATGCGGTGGCGGCGGATGCGCTGATGCGCCGGAAATACTGAGGCTTCGGCCTGGACAAGGAACGGCATGACCCATGCCAGGAGGAGACAACATGAGTGAAAACCCAGAGAACAGCCCTGTGAAAACCCGCCGCGACGGCGCCATTCTGGAAGTGACGCTGGACCGGCCCAAGGCCAACGCCATCGACCTTCAGACCAGCCGGGTGATGGGAGAGGTCTTCCGTGACTTCCGCGATGATCCGGAACTGCGGGTGGCGATCCTGACCGGCGGCGGCGGGAAGTTCTTTTGCCCGGGCTGGGACCTGAAGGCGGCCGCTGACGGCGATGCGGTGGATGGCGACTATGGCGTGGGCGGCTTTGGCGGGCTGCAGGAGCTGCGTGATATGAACAAGCCGGTGATCGCCGCCGTGAACGGCATCGCCTGCGGCGGTGGTCTGGAGCTGGCGCTGTCGGCGGACATGATCATCGCCGCCGATCACGCGACCTTTGCGCTGCCGGAGATCCGCTCCGGCACGGTGGCGGACGCGGCCAGCGTGAAGCTGCCCAAGCGCATCCCCTATCACATCGCCATGGAGCTGCTGCTGACCGGGCGCTGGTTCGATGCCGAAGAGGCCAACCGCTGGGGGCTGGTGAATGAGATCGTGGCGGCGGATCAGCTGATGGACCGCGCCTGGGAACTGGCTCGGCTGCTCGCGTCCGGCCCACCGCTGGTCTACGCGGCGATCAAGGAGATCGTGCGCGATGCCGAGGACAGCAAGTTCCAGGACGCGATGAACCGGATCACCCGCCGGCAGCTGCAGACGGTGGATGTTCTCTACGGCTCCGAGGACAACCTGGAAGGCGCCCGCGCCTTTGCCGAGAAACGCGATCCGGTCTGGAAGGGGCGCTGACGCAGCGCGCCGTCAGGCGGGCTGCCGGGCCCAAGGCTGCGGGTGGCATCGAAGATGCCGCCCAAAGGCGCGGGAGCTCCCGCCTGCTCCGGAACATCTGAAGATGTGCCTGCACAGTTGGGCCGGGCGCCGCGCGTTGCGCGGCGTTTGGGCTCCGCCCGTTCGAACCCCGAAGGATCCCCCGGATACTTCCCTGTCCGGTTCTTACTGCTGAGAAGCTCTTGAGGAGCAGGTTTGCTCCTCAAGCAGCCAGTCCCAGTGTGTGTCTGTTCTTTCCGCCTCAAGGGGCTGCGCCCATGCTGCCGCATGGCGGCCTTTGGCCGTCCTTGACCCGGAAAGATCAGAGGGGGCCTTGGTCCTTCTGGAACACGGCAATCAGGGCGGTGTCGTCCTTGTGCGCACCGGCCGCCCGGGAGCCGTAGATCCGCACCTCGGGCAGGGTGAGGTTCTTGATCCATTGCCCGCGCAGCAGTCGGCCGAAAGCCTCGGCAAAGCCTGCTTTTTCGTAGAACCTGGCATTCACCGACAGGGCAAACCAGGCATCGGGCGCGGCCACCCGCAGCAGGGCAGGCAGGACTTCGGGGCCGAGGTGGCCGTGGGTGAAGGTGCCGGAGGAGACCACGCCGCGGTAGGAGCCGCGCGGCACCGGGATGCCTTCCAGCAGGTCGGCTTCGATCACGTCGCGGTAGGCGTCCTTGCGCAGGGCTTCGGCCAGCATGGCGGCGCTGATGTCGGTGGCGTCTATGGGGCCAATGCCAAGCGCCTGAAGCGCCTGGCCGCAAAGGCCGGTGCCTGCGCCCACGTCCAGCACCGGGCCGGATCCCCCGGCACCGGCAAAGGCCTTGGCAGTCAATCCGGGCAGGAGATAGTCCTGCCCGGCGGCGAAATCCTGATCGTACGTGCTGGCCCAGTCCCCGTACAGCCGTTTGGAATCGGCAGCTGTGTGCAGGGCGTAGGCGTCTGAAAGTCCCGGTTTCCGATTATCCATGGCGGCCATGAAAAGGCGGCCGGGGATTCGAATCAACCCTTGCGCCCCGGGCGCGGCCAACGCATCTAGGAGCCATGAGGAAAACGCTGCTTTGTCTTGGATTTGGCTATACCGCCCGGGCGCTTGCACCGCGCCTGCTGGCTGACGGATGGCGGGTCATCGGCACCTCGCGGGAGCCTGTCGAGGCTGACGGGGTGGAGATGATCACCTGGCCCGGCCAAGAGGTGCCGCTGGACGGGGTGACACATATCCTGAACTCGATCGGCCCCAATGCAGAGGGCGACCCGGTACTGGCGGCGATGGGCGGCAGGATCGCCAAGGCCCAAGGCCTGGAATGGGTGGGGTATCTGTCGACCACCGCCGTTTACGGCCACCACGACGGGGCCTGGGTGGATGAGGACTCGCCTGTTACCCCATCGAGCCAGCGCGGCGACTGGCGGGCCTTGGCGGAGGCGCAATGGCAGGCGGTCCCTGGACTGCCGCTGCATATTTTCCGGCTGGCCGGCATCTATGGCCCTGGCCGCGGCCCCTTTGCCAAACTGATGGCGGGCAAGGCGCGGCGGATCATCAAGCCGGGGCAGGTGTTCTCGCGTATCCATGTCGAGGACATTGCTCAGGTGCTGGCGGCCTCCATCGCGCAGCCCCGCCCGGGGGCAATCTACAACGTCTGCGATGACGACCCGGCCCCGCCGCAGGATGTGCTGGGCCATGCCGCCGAGCTGCTGGGGCTGCCGGTGCCGGCGGAGGTGCCCTTTGACGAAGCCGGCATGACCCCGATGGCGCGCAGTTTCTATGGCGAGAACAAACGCGTCCGCAACCGCCGCATCAAGGATGAGCTGGGGGTGGAGCTGCTTTACCCGACCTACCGCGAAGGACTGCGTGCGGTGCTGGAGGCCGAGGACATGGAGAGCTTTGTGCCGCCGGCCGAGCCGCCGGGAGTGTGAAATTTGTTAGCCGGGACGCTTGCGGCCCGGCCTGCGCCTGCCTGCCCGTCAAACCGCAAGTTTGCCTGTGGAAAAACGGACAGGCGCATTCGCGCCCGCCCAGACAGGCTCTGGCCTAGAGTTGGGGTAAGTTAGGCCCGCTTCTCGCCAATCGTCGCCACGCCCAGCACGTCCAGCACCTTGGCTTCGATCTGCGGCGCGTTCATGGCTGCGATCTCGTACATGTCTGCCGGGCTGGCCTGGTCGATGAAGGTGTCGGGCAGCACCATGGAGCGGTACTTGAGGCCGCTGTCGAACACACCTTCTTCGGCCAGCAGCTGCGCCACGTGGGAGCCGAAGCCGCCCACCGCCCCTTCCTCGATGGTGATCAGCGCCTCGTGGTCCGCGGCCAGCTGCAGGATCAGGTCGCGGTCCAGCGGCTTGGCAAAGCGGGCGTCGGCAATGGTCGGGGTGATGCCCTTGGCCGCGAGCGATTCTGCGGCCTTTTTGACCTCGCCCAAACGGGTGCCAAAGGACAGCAGTGCCACGCGCTTGCCCTGCTGGATCATCCGGCCCTTGCCGATTTCCAGCACCTCCGGGGTGTCGGGCATCTCGACGCCTTCGCCCTCGCCACGCGGGTAGCGGAAGGCGATGGGACCGTCGTCATGGGCGGCGGCGGTGGCGACCATATGGACCAGCTCGGCCTCGTCGGCGGCGGCCATCACCACCATGCCGGGCAGGTTGGCCATGAACCCGATATCGAAACTGCCGGCGTGGGTTGCACCGTCAGCACCGACCAGCCCGGCGCGGTCGATGGCAAAGCGCACCGGCAGGCGCTGGATCGCCACGTCATGCACCACCTGGTCATAGCCGCGCTGCAGAAATGTGGAATACATCGCGCAAAACGGCTTCATGCCGCCGGCCGCCAGCGCCGCGGCAAATGTGACGCCGTGCTGTTCGGCAATGCCGACGTCGAAGCAGCGCGAAGGATAGCGTTCGGCCATCAGGCTGAGGCCGGTGCCATCGGGCATCGCCGCGGTGACGGTGCAGATCTTGTCGTCCTTGGCAGCGTGCTTCACCAGCTCATTGCCGAAGACAGAGGTGTAGGAGGGCGCGTTGGAGGGCGCCTTTTTCTGCTCGCCGGTCACCATGTCGAACTTGGCAGTGGCGTGGCCCTTGTCGCGGGCGCGCTCGGCGGGGCCGTAGCCCTTGCCCTTCTTGGTCAGCACATGGATCAGGATCGGGCCGGTGGCGCGGGCCTTGACCGTGCGCAGCACCGGCAGCAGCTGGTCCATGTCATGGCCGTCGATGGGGCCGAGGTAGGAGAACCCAAGTGCTTCGAACATGGTGCCGCCGACCGCCATGCCCTTGAGCATGTCCTTGGCGCGTTTGGCGCCCTCGCGGAAGGGTTCCGGCAGCAGCGAGACCGCGCCCTTTGCGGCGGCTTTCAATTCCTGGAACGGCTCGCCCGCGTAAAGGCGGGAGAGGTAGGAGGACAGCGCCCCCACCGGCGGGGCGATCGACATTTCGTTGTCGTTCAGGATCACGAACAGCCGCTTGCCCAGGTGGCCTGCGTTGTTCATCGCCTCAAAGGCCATGCCGGCCGACATCGAGCCGTCGCCGATCACCGCGATGGCGTCGCCGTTGCCCTCGGGGATCACGCCGCCGAGGTCGCGCGCCACGGCAAAGCCAAGTGCTGCGCTGATCGAGGTGGAGCTGTGGGCGGCGCCGAACGGGTCATAAGGCGACTCGGAGCGTTTGGTGAAACCGCTGAGGCCATCCTTCATCCGCAGGGTGCGGATGCGGTCGCGGCGGCCGGTGAGGATCTTGTGCGGGTAGCACTGGTGGGAGACGTCCCAGATCACCTTGTCCCGTGGGGTGTCGAATACCGCGTGCAGGGCGGTGGTCAGTTCCACCACGCCGAGGCCCGCGCCGAGGTGGCCGCCGGTGACGGAAACCGCGGAAATCGTTTCCTGCCGCAGCTCGTGGGCCACCTGCACCAGCTGGGCATCCGTCAGCCCCTTCAGATCCGCGGGGCGCGTGATCTGGTCCAGAAGCGGGGTCTTGGGCCGGTCGGGCATGGTGTCTCCTTGGGCTGCGCCGGGCAGGGTGCGGGGCGTGGCGCGCGGGGTTAGCTGTCGCGCGCAATAACGAAACGCGCGGCTTCCTTCAAGGTTTCAGCCTTAGCGCCATAAGGGGCAAGTGCTGCGCAGGCGTCCTCGCACAGGGCGCTTGCGCGGGCTTTTGCCTCCACCAGCCCCAGCAGCGAGACAAAGGTTGCCTTGCCGGCATCGGCGTCCTTGCGCACGGCCTTGCCGACCTTGGCGGCATCGCCTTCCACATCCAAGATGTCGTCGGCGATCTGGAAGGCAAGGCCAAGGGCGCGTGCGTATTGCCGCAGCGGTGCCGGGTCGTCGCCCGCCAGTACGGCGCCCGCGGTGGCGGACCATTCGATCAGGCAGCCGGTCTTGCGGCCTTGCAGTTTGGTGATCTGCTCCAGCGTCAGCGGCACGTCGGCGGTTTCGGCGGCAATGTCCAGCATCTGGCCCGAGACCATGCCGTCCTTGCCGGAGGACTGCGCCAGGTCGCGGATCAGGGTCAGCGCATGGGGCCCAACCTTGGGCGCTGCCAGCAGCTCAAAGGCGAAGGTTTGCAGGCTGTCGCCCGCCAGAACCGCCATTGCCTCATCCCATTTCCGGTGCACCGTGGGCTGGCCGCGGCGCAGGTCGTCGTCGTCCATGCAGGGCAGGTCGTCATGCACCAATGAGTAGGCGTGGATGCATTCAATGGCGAGCGCGGCCTCGATGGCCGCCTCCGCCGGGACGCCGTGCAGGCGGGCGCTCTCCAGCACCAGGAAGCCGCGCAGCATCTTGCCGCCGGTGATGGCGTAACGCATCGCAGCGTGCAGCTCGTCGCTGCCCGCCAGCCGCATCTCCATATGCGCGGTGATGCGGGCCTGTGCGTCTTTCAGCGCCTCCGAAAAGGGGCGTGTCCGGGTGTCTGCGGCGGCGGTCATGGTTCAGCCGGCGTCCAGCGGCTGGGTGCCCTTGGGGGTGCCGTTGGCGTCCAGGGTGATCGCGGCGACCTTTTCCTCGGCGCGTTTCAGCTCATCCTCGCAGCGTTTCTTCAGCGCCGCGCCGCGTTCGTACAGCGCGATGGAAGCATCCAGCGCCACGTCGCCGCGCTCCAGCTGGTCCACCACGCCTTCCAGCTCACGCATCGCCTGTTCAAAGCTCATCTGGTCTACGGGGGTCTCAGTCATGCCGGTGCCTTCATCAATTCTTCCACATGCGCGCGCGTTGCGGCGGCCAGCGCGTTCAGATCATATCCGCCTTCCAAAGTCGAGACGATACGGCCCTGGCACAGTTCACTTGCAAGTTTGCAGAGTTCGGCGGTGAGCCAGGCGAAATCCGCGGTCGCCCAGTTCAGATTGGCCAGCGGGTCGTCCTGATGGGCGTCAAAGCCTGCGGAGATGATGACCAGCTCAGGCTTGAAAGCCCGCAGGCGGGGGAAGGCCTGGTCCTCATAAGCGGCCTGCATCTCCGCCCGGCCGGAGCCCGGCGCCAGCGGCATGTTGAGGATCTGGCCATGGGCTCCGTCTTCATCCGGGCGGCCGGAGCCGGGCCACAGCGGCATCTGCTGGCTGGTGATCACCAGCGCGCGCGGCTCGTCCCACAGAAGGTCCTGGGTGCCGTTGCCGTGGTGCACGTCGAAATCCACCACCGCGACGCGGCTGAGCCCATGATGGTCCAGCGCGTGTTTGGCGGCCAGGGCCGCATTGCCGAACAGGCAAAAGCCCATTGCAGTGTCTGTTTCCGCGTGATGCCCCGGCGGGCGCACCGCGGCAAAGGCGTTCTGCACCTCGCCGCCCAGCACCATATCGACGCCGCGCACAACCGCACCGGCCGCCCGGAAGGCCGCGTCCAGCGAGCCGGGGGACATGAAGGTGTCGCCGTCGATCTGCGCCCAGCCCTCTTCCGGGGAGGCCTTGCGCAGGTCCGAGAGATAGGAGGCCGGGTGGATGCGCAGGATGTCGTCCTCCGCCGCCATCGGCGCGGTGACCCGTTTCAGGTCCAGCGGCTCCAGCGCGTGCAGGATGTGTTCCAGCCGCGCCACCCGTTCGGGGTGGCCCTCCGGTGTGACGTGATTGAGGCAATCCGCGTGGGTGATCAGGGCGGTGGTCATGGGCGCGTTCCTCCGGCTGCGGGACTTGGCGCGACCCTAGGGGGCGGGGGGCTGTGGCTGCAAGGAAAAACCGGGGGGTGACATGCGTGCACCGGGCGTGCACCCCCTGTGCACCGGTGCGGTGCTGATTGATCAGACTGGAGGGGGCGCTGCCCCCGGCCCTGGCGGAGTGGGACTCTACCCCGTTCGGCCCTGAAACCGTCCTCCCGGACGGTTTCCAAGACGGGCCTCACCCCCCCCGGGATATTTCCGGCCAGAAGAAGAGGCGGGCTCTGTGTTAGTCCGGTGCCAGCATGTAACCCGCGCCGCGCACCGTTTGCAGGTATTGCGGCTGTTTCGGGTTCGGCTCGATCTTGCGGCGCAGGCGGGTGATCTGAACGTCCACCGCGCGTTCCTGCGCCTGGCCGCGGTCGCGGCCCAGGTCCTCGACCAGCTTGGTGCGGGAGACCGGCTCACCGGGCTGGGCCGAGAAGATTTTCATCAGCTGGCTTTCGGTGCCGGTGAGGCGGATCAGCTCATCGCCCTGCCACATCTCGCCGCGCTCGATGTCATAGCGGATGGAGCCCAGATGCAGCACTTTGGGGGCGCTGTCCTGCGTCGTGGTGTCCGGCATCCGCCGCAGGATGGCATTCACCCGCAGCAAGAGCTCCTTGGGCTCGAAGGGTTTGGGCAGGTAGTCGTCCGCGCCGGCCTCCAGCCCCGTAATCCGGTCTTCGGTCTCGCCCTTGGCGGTGAGCAGCAGGATCGGTGTGGCCATGGTCTCGCGCAGCGATTGGGTCAGCGAGATGCCGTCCTCGCCCGGCATCATCACGTCCATGATGATCAGGTCGAAATCCAGCCCCGCCAGCACCCGCCGGGCATGCGCCGCATCGCGCGCCGCGGTGACCAGGAAGCCCGAACGCATCAGGAATTTCTTCAGCAGGCCGCGGATCCGCTCGTCATCGTCCACGATCAGGAGATGGGCGTCATGCATGCTCATGCACCCGTTTCCCGCAGCTTGGCATAGGCGCGGCGCATGTCGGCATCCATCATCGCTTCCAGCACCTTCTTGAAACCCTGCACCGCTTCGGGGCCTGCGTCCTTGTAGGCGGCGCGCATCCGGGCGCGCTGGGCGTCCGACAGGGTGGCCTCCAGCGCCGCGCCCTGTTCCGTCAGGTAGAGGTGGCGCTCGCGCTTATCGAGCTCGCCCACCTTGCTTTCGACCAGGCCGTCGCCGATCAGGGTGCGCAGCACCCGGTTCAGCGACTGTTTGGTCACACCCAGAATGCTGAGCAGGTTGTTCACCGTGGTGCCGGGGGAGCGGTTGATGAAGTGGATCGCCCGGTGGTGCGCCCGGCCATAGGACAGTTCCGCCAGGATGCGGTCCGGATCGGCGGTAAAGCCGCGGTAGGCAAAGAACATCGCCTCGATCCCCTGGCGCAGCTGTTCATCTGTCAGAAACAGCAGGCTCTCGCCGCTGTACCCCTGCCCTGTCCGGCCTTCAGGCATTCGGTGCCCCCTCGTTTGTCTTGCCGGTCAGTTTATGTCAGTGTTGTTGACATTCCAAGGGTGAAGATGTATCGAATCCCAGCTTTGGCGCAATATTGTGTCCGGACCGGTCATAATTTGCGCAATTAATGAAAATCACCGCAGAGTTTCAGGAGGGTGCGGCATGGCAGGTTATGACGACCGCGACGGTGTGATCTGGATGGATGGGGAGCTGGTCGACTGGCGGGATGCCAAGGTGCATATCCTGACCCATGCGATGCATTATGCCTCCTCGGTGTTCGAGGGCGAGCGCGCCTATAACGGCAAGATCTTCAAGAGCCGCGAGCATTCCGAGCGGCTGGTCGCCTCGGCCAAGGCGCTGGACATGCCGATGCCCTACACCGTCGACCAGATCGAGGCGGCCAAGGAAGAGACGCTGAAGGCCTCCGGCCTGCAGGACGCCTATGTGCGGGCGCTGGTGTGGCGCGGCGCGGGCGAGGACATGGGCGTTGCCTCGGCCCGCAACCCGGTGCGCATGGCCATCGCCGTCTGGGGCTGGGGCGCCTACTATGGCGACGCCAAGATGAAGGGTGCCAAGCTCGACATCGCGGAGTGGAAACGCCCGAGCCCGGAAACCATCCCGGTGCACGCCAAGGCGGCGGGCCTCTACATGATCTGCACCATCTCCAAGCACAAGGCGGAGGCCAAGGGCTGCTCGGATGCGCTGTTCATGGATTACCGCGGCTATGTGGCGGAGGCGACCGGCGCCAACGTCTTCTTCGTGAAGGACGGCGAGGTGCATACGCCGCTGCCGGACTGCTTCCTCAACGGGCTGACCCGGCAGACCGTGATCCAGATGCTGAAGGACAAGGGCATCACCGTGCACGAGCGCCACATCAAGCCGGAAGAGATGGAAGGCTTTGAGCAGTGCTGGCTGACCGGCACCGCTGCCGAGGTCACCCCGGTGGGCGAGATCGGCCCCTACAAGTTCGAAGTCGGCACCCTGACCCGCGAGATCGCCGAGGACTACGAGAAGCTGGTCCGCGCCTAAGAACCCGCCAGGACTGAGTGGAAAACCCCCGCCCGCGTGCGGGGGTTTTTCTTTGCGGATGCAGTGCCGGGCCGCATGTCACAGCTTGCAGCGGCTTGACCCATTTTCCTGCACATTTTCAGCCGCTGTGCCATAGTCGGGCATATTGCTGAAAAGTCATTGCAGGGCATGCCGTGCGCCGTTGCCTGCAAAAGAGGAACGGGAACGCGATGGACCTGAGCATTGCCTATGTGAGTTATCTTGAACTGGGCCTGCGGCTGATCTGCGCCGCGGCTGCCGGGGCGCTTCTGGGTCTGGACCGGGAGCTGCGGCACCGCAAGGTGGGCATGCGGACCTACATGATTGTCTCGCTTGGGGCGGCGGGGTTCACGCTGATCACCATGGAAATGTCGATGGAGGCGCTGAGCCTTGAGATGGGGGCTGATCCCACCCGCATCATGCAGGGGCTTGTCGGGGCGATCGGCTTTCTTGGCGCCGGGGCGATCATCCAGGGGGATGAGCGGGTCGGGGGCATGGCGACGGCAGCCAGCCTGTGGGTGGCCGGAGGCGTCGGCATGGCATCGGGGCTTGGGTATTATGTGCACGCGATGCTGCTGGCGCTGGGCGCTGCCGGCATTCTCGCGATGAGCCGGCTGATGAGCAACCGCGGCAGTGAGGACCGGCCGGACATCCATGACTGACGCCGCGCTGGGGTATTGCCGCTAGGCTGCGCCGTTCCTGCGGCCGTGGCGAGGCTTTGCCCGGGCGTTCACATTCCCTTGCAGATCGTCCGGGACCATGGACGGCGGGTGCCAGACGCTTAACATCAAGGCCATGTTGGACCTGCTCAGCGATATCCTCACCCGGCTGTCCCTCAAGGGGACGCTCTATTTCCGCACCTCCTTCACGCCGCCGTTCGGGGTCCAGGTGCCGGATTATCAAAACGTCGCGCGGTTCCACTTTGTTCAGCGCGGCGAGCTGAATGTGCATGTGCCTGCGAGCGGGGAGACGCTGCGGCTGAAGCAGGGCGATCTGGTGCTGATCCCGCATGGCGCGGCGCATATGCTCTTGTGCAACGAGGTGCAGCCGCTGGAGGCACTGCCGCTGGAGCAGGTGCTGCAGGAGGCGGGCTATGACGGCGGCGGGGTGCTGGTCTATGGCGGCGCGGAGGAGGTGCGCGATACCCAGCTGATCTGCGGTCATTTCTCTTTCGCTGCCCTGCCGGGGCGGCGTGGTGCCGGCCATATGCTGATCGACCGGCTGCCGCCCTATATCGTGATCGAGAACTACGGCGAGGCTGCCGGGGCCTGGATCGAGGCGACGCTGCGGATGATCGGTTCCGAGGTGAATGGTGCCCGCATTGGCGGCGACCTGATTGCGCTGAAACTGTCCGAGGTGCTGTTTGCCCAGGCGATCCGCGCCTATTTGGAGCATCAGAGCCCCAGCGGCTCGGCGCTGGCGGGGTTTGCCGATCCGCGCATTTCGCGGGCGCTGACGGCGTTCCACCAGGCGCCTGCCAGGGAGTGGAGCGTTGAAGGCCTGGCGCGGGAGGCCGGCATGTCGCGTACTGCCTTTGCGCAGGAGTTCGCCGCCAAGATGGAGGTGACGCCGATGCAGTACCTGACCAGCTGGCGGATGCAGATCGCCTGTCAGGGGCTGGCGGAGCAGGGGCTGAATGTGGCCGATGCGGCGGAGATTGCCGGCTATGCTTCCGAGGCGGCGTTCTCCCGCGTGTTCCGCAAGCAAGTGGGCATGTCGCCCGCGGCCTACCGGCAGCAGCATGCCGCGGCCTGACTTGCTGAGGCGTCCACCGTTTGAACGATCTGCAAGATTTGGGGGTGGATCTGAAATTCACCGTTCCAGGTGATTGGGCCAATCTGGGGCCAGAGCCGTTACAGCGGCCAAGACACCTCAGTAACAAGGACCTGACCCATGCCCCTGCGATTCGTGACCCGTACCATCCATGCTTATCTCGACTATCCTGTGGCCGCCGCCCTGATGGGGCTGCCGTTTCTGCTGGGACTTGGCGAAAGCAATCCGCTGGCGCTGTGGCTGTCGGTGGCAACCGGCATCGCCGCTTTTGTCCTGACGGTGCTGACCGACCACCACCTCGGCCTGATCCGGGTGCTGCCCTACAAGCTGCATCTGGCCGTTGACCTGATTGTCGGCATCACTTTCCTTGCGGCGCCTTTCCTCTTCGGCTTTGCCGGGCTGGATTCGGCCTTTTATCTGCTGAACGGGGCTGCGGTGGTTGCGGTGATTTCGCTCAGCGCGCCGGAAGAGACCGAGGCAGCGTCCGCCTGACCGTTATTGGCGCAGCAGCCAGTCCACCACTGCCTTGGCCCGGCCCTGTGCGCTGGGCCACAGCACGTAGAACCCCTGATCGCCCAGGCGCGGCGCCTGCCACAGGATCTCCAGCGGCTGGCCGCCCAGGAAAATCCGCGGCACCAGGGCGATGCCCTGGCCATTCACCGCGGCATCCATTGCGAGCGCGGTCTGGTTGAATTGCAGGACCCGTCCCTTGGCCGTGAGCCCCTCCTGCCGCAGCAGCAGGTCCCAGTGCCGGTGTCCGTCCTGGATCAGCGTATGCTGGGCGAGATCAGCCAACTCCAAGGATTCTTCCTGTGTTAGAGCCGAATCCGGTTTGGCCACGGCCACCAGATCCACCAGCGACAGGAGGGCGGAGTTCAAACTGCTCTCCTGCGGTTTGCTGCCCTGGCGGATGGCAATGTCGATGCCGTCGCGCTTGAAATTTGTCAGATTTTCCTCGGCGACCACCCTCAGGTCGATGTCCGGGTGCCGCGCCTCAAATTCCGGCAGCCGCGGCACCAGCCATTTTGAGGCAAAGGAAGGCGGCACCGATAGCGTCACCCGCTGCACTGCCGGGGCCAGCTTGTCGGTAGCTTCGCGGATCAGCGCCAGGGCCTGTTGCACCGGCACATGGTAGCTGCGCCCGGTGTCGGTCAGCGTCAGCCCGCGGGCGTGGCGGTGGAACAGCTTGTGTCCCAGATCCGCCTCCAGCCTGCGCACCTGCTGCGCCACCGCGCCCTGCGTCAGGTGCAGTTCCTCTGCCGCGCGGCCGAAGTTCAGGTGGCGGGCGGCGGCGTCGAACATCCGCAGGGCATTGAGGTTGGGCAGGCGCATGAGGTCTCAGCCAGTAGATTTGCTACAGTCTGGCGCGATGAGACATGATTGGTCAAGCGCGCCCTTCGCCGCCATCTTGGGGGCAAGCAAAGGAGTATGGATATGACCAAGGTTGCTCTCTTCACCGCCGCCGGAAGCGGTATGGGCGCGGATGCTGCCCGCCATCTTCATTCGCAGGGGTATGAGGTTGCGATCCTCTCCTCCTCCGGCAAGGGCGAGGCCCTGGCGCAGGAGCTGGGCGGGGTGGGGCATACAGGCTCCAATCTGGAGCAAAGCGATCTGCAGGCGCTGGTGGACAAGGCGATGGGCCGCTGGGGGCGTATTGATGTGCTGGTCAATTCCGCGGGCCACGGGCCCAAGGGCGATATCCTGGAGATCAGCGACGACGACTGGCATCTGGGGATGGAATATTACCTGATGAACGTGATCCGCCCTTCGCGGCTGGTGGCGCCGATCATGGCGGCGCAGGGCAAGGGGTCGATCATCAACATCTCCACCTTTGCCGTGTTCGAGCCGGATCCGCTGTTCCCGACCTCCGGCGTGTTCCGGGCCGGGCTGGCGAGCTTTACCAAGCTGTTTGCTGACAAGTTTGCGGCCCAGGGCGTGCGGATGAACAACGTGCTGCCGGGCTTTATCGACAGCCTGCCGGAGACTGAGGACCGCAAGGCGCGGATCCCGATGGGACGCTACGGTACCGCGCGCGAGGTGTCTGCGCTGGTGGCCTATCTGGCCTCGGATGATGCGGCCTATACCACCGGGCAGAACATTCGCGTGGACGGTGGTTTGACCCGCGCGATTTGAGCCAGGCTGATTGGGGAGCAGGCTCAACTGTCGGAAAACCCCTTGTTAGAGCCTGTTATCCGCCCTTGGGGTCGATCAGCGGCTTGGCCTTGCCGCGCCGCAGGCCCAGCCGGTGCTCGCGCCAGATCACCAGCACATTGCCGGCAATGACCAGCGCCGCGCCTGCCAGCATCACCAGCGTTGGCCATTCATCGAACCAGACATAACCGATGACGATGGCAAAGATCATCGAGGCGTAATCGTAGGGTGCCAGCATCGAGGCCGGCGCAAAGCGGTAGGAGGAGGTGACCAGGATCTGCGCCACCCCGCCGACCAGCCCGGCGCTGACCAGCAGCGCGGCGGTTTGTGCGTCCGGCATCACCCAGCCGAACGGCGCGGTCAGCAGCGCGAGGCCGGAGGCTGTCAGCGAGAAGTAGAACACGATGGCCGCGGTATGCTCCGACTGCACCATGCGGCGGATGTGGATCTGCACGAAGCCGCGGGCGACGGTGGCGGCGACCACCAGCAGAACGCCCAGCATGGCGCCATCGCCGAGGTCGCCGCCAAGGCGGGGCCAGATCATGATCAGAACGCCCAAGAGGCCGATGGCCACGGCACTGATCCGCACCATGCGGATGGTCTCGCCCAGGAACAGCGCCGCCAGGATCAGGGTGAAGATCGGGGTGGCATAGCCGATGGCAGTGACCTCCGGCAGCGGCAGCAGCGCCAGCCCCATGAAGGTCATCCCCATCGCCGAGGTGCCGACCAGCCCGCGCCACACGTGAAACATCGGCTTTTTGGTGATCAGCCCCTGGCGCAGCTGGCCCCGCGCTGCCAGCCAGACCACGATCACCGGAATCGCAAAGAAGGAGCGGAAGAACACCGCCTCGCCCGCCGGCACGGTCTCGGAGGTGGCCTTGATGATCCCGGACAGCGCCGTGAACAGCGCAATCGCGGTCACCTTCAGCAGGACCGCCAGCACAGGCCGATGCGATGTTAAGGATTCCGCCATGGCGCGACCCTGCGCCCAAGCGCCGCAAAGATCAATGGCTTGATTTCGGCTCGCGGGGGGGCGCAAATGGCGTCGACAGATGAAGGAGCCGCCGATGTATGACGCCAACCACCTGATCCGCCAGCTGCGTGAGTCTTCTGTTGGGCGCGAGGACGATGTTTTTGCCCGGCTTCCCGGTGGCGGCACGGTTACATTCGGTGCGCTGTTTGCCGGGGCGGAGCGGATGGCGTCGGCGCTGGCGGGGCAGGGCGTTCAGCCCGGGGACCGGGTGGCGGTGCAGGTTCAGAAAACCATCCAGGCGATTGAGCTGTACCTGGGCACGGTGATGGCGGGCGGCATCTTTCTGCCGCTCAACACTGCCTATACCGGGCCGGAGGTCGCCTATTTCGTTGGCGACGCAACGCCCCGGGTGGTGGTCTGCGATCCTGCGCGGCTGGAGGAGATCAGCGCGGTCTCCGGCGAGGCCAAGGTGCTGACACTGGATGCGGCGGGGCAGGGCAGCTTGCGGGATCTGGCGGACGGGCAGGGCGGCTTTGATCCGGTGGCCCGGCAGGCGGATGATCTGGCGGCGATCCTTTATACCTCCGGCACCACCGGCCGTTCCAAGGGCGCGATGCTGAGCCATGACAATCTGGCCTCCAACTCGCTTACCCTGCGGGATTACTGGCGGTTCACCAAGGACGACGTGCTGATCCACGCTTTGCCGATCTTCCACACCCACGGGCTGTTTGTGGCGACCAATGTGGCGCTGTTTGCAGGCGCTCAGGTGGTGTTTCTGCCGGGGTTTGATGCCGATGCCATTCTTGAGGCAATGCCCAAGGCCACGGCGCTGATGGGGGTGCCGACCTTTTACACCCGCTTGCTGGCGGATGCGCGGCTGACGCCGGAGCGTGCTGCAAACATGCGCCTGTTCATCTCCGGCTCCGCACCGTTGCTGGTGGACACCCACGAGCAGTGGGAGGCCCGCACCGGCCACCGCATCCTGGAACGCTACGGGATGACCGAAACCAATATGAGCACGTCGAACCCCTATGACGGCGAGCGCCGGGCCGGCACCGTCGGTTTCCCGCTGCCGGGGGTGGAGGCGCGGGTCATCAAGGACGGGGCCGAGGTGCCGGTGGGAGAGATCGGCGTGCTGGAGGTGCGGGGGCCGAATGTGTTCCAGGGCTATTGGCAGATGCCGGAAAAGACGGCGGAGGAATTGCAGGCCGATGGCTGGTTCATCACCGGCGACATGGCGAGGATCGATGCCGACGGCTATGTCACCATTGTCGGGCGCGAGAAGGATCTGATCATCACCGGCGGCTTCAATGTCTACCCCAAGGAGGTGGAAAGCCTGATCGACGACCTGCCCGGCGTGCTGGAAAGCGCGGTGATCGGCGTGCCGCATCCCGACTTCGGCGAGGGTGTGGTGGCCGTGGTGGTGCCGGAGGGCGAGGGCACCAGTGCTGAGGCCATCAAGACGGCTCTGTCCGGGCATTTGGCCAAGTTCAAGCAGCCCAAGGAGATCATCCTGCTGGAGGCCTTGCCGCGCAACACCATGGGCAAGGTGCAGAAAAAAGCCCTGCGCGAAGCATACGCAGGGCTGTTTGCTCAAGCGACATAGGGCGGTGCCTGTCCGCGGGCGGAAGCGAAGCGCCCGCCCATGGGGGCGGACGGGCGCTGCCCGTGCCGCAAGCGGCACAGGCGAATAGGGTCAATGGGTTTACGCGTGCGCTTCTTCCTCGCGCCACTCGCGAACCGCCTGCACCAGAATCTGGAAGGCGGAGTTCAGGAACAGCCCGGCCATGATGCCGGCCACGATCAGGTCGGGCCAACCGGTGGCCGTGCCCCAGACCCCCAAGGCCGCAATCATCACCGCGACATTGCCGATCGCGTCATTGCGCGAGCACAGCCAGACCGAGCGCACATTGGCGTCGCCGTCCTTGTAGCGCACCAGCAGCAGTACCGAGATCAGGTTGGCCGCCAGCGCCATGAAGCCGATCGCCCCCATGATATGGGCCTGCGGCACGCCGACGTAGAACACCTGATAGACGGTGGAGCCGAACACCCAGAGCCCCATCAGCAGGAGGCTGATCCCCTTGCCGAGCGCGGCCAGCGCCCGGGTGCGCAGGGTGGCGCCGATCACTGCCAGCGAGATGCCATAGGTCAGCGCGTCCCCCAGAAAATCCAGCGCGTCCGCCTTCAGCGCCTGGCTGCCGGACAGCTGGCCCGCGCCCATTTCCACCGCGAACATGCCGGCGTTGATGGCGATCACCAGCCAAAGCCTGCGTTTGTAGTCCGCCGATACCCCCTCAAACCGGGCCTCATGATTGCAGCAGCCTGCCATTGCTCTTGTCCTCATTCCTGATTCGAGACCAATGTAGGGCCTCTAGTCACTAGAGCATCAAGAGGTCTCTGAAATGTTTTCCATCGGTCAGCTGTCCAAGGCCACTGGCGTGAAGGTTCCCACCATCCGCTATTACGAGGAGATCGGCCTGCTGCCGGAGCCGGGCCGCAATGCCGGTAACCAGCGCCGCTACGGGCAGGACGGCATGGATGCGCTGGGCTTCATCAAGCACGCCCGCGACCTTGGGTTTTCGCTGGAGGACATCAAGGCGCTGATGGGGCTGGACGGCCACTTGGGGGACGACTGCGCCGAGGCCGACCGGATTGCCCGCAGCCAGTTGCAGAACGTGCGCGCGCGGATTGCCAGGCTGGAGCGCCTGGCCGCGGAGCTGGAGCGGATCAGCCACCTGTGCGACGGCGGCAGTGGCGGCTGCTGCAAGGTGCTGACCGCGCTGGGCGACCATAGCCAATGCGCAAGCGAGCATGATTGAGGGCGCAGGCTGAGAGGATCTGCCCGAACCATATCCGGGCAAACTTCTTTGTTAGAGCCTGATCCCTAGCCGATGCGGCCTTGGTTTTCGCCAATCTGGCCGCGGTGCAGCAGCAGGTGGTCCAGGATCACGCAGGCCATCATTGCCTCGGCCACCGGCACCGCGCGGATGCCGACGCAGGGGTCGTGGCGGCCCTTGGTGATCACCTCGGTGGCGGAGCCGTCCTTGCGGATCGACTTGCGCGGGGTGAGGATCGAGGAGGTCGGCTTGACCGCAAAACGCACCACAACATCCTGCCCGGTGGAGATCCCGCCCAGGATGCCGCCGGCGTGGTTCGACGAATACTCAGGGCCGTTTTCGCCCATGAAAATCTCGTCGGCGTTTTCCGAGCCCTTCAGCCGCGCGGCATTCATGCCTTCGCCGATCTCGACGCCTTTGACCGCGTTGATCGACATCATCGCGGCCGCCAGATCGGTGTCGAGCTTTCCATAAACCGGCGCGCCGATGCCGGCGGGAACGCCGCGCGCCACCACCTCGACCACGGCGCCAACCGAGTCATGCGCCTTGCGCAGGGCCTGCAGATAGTCTTCCCACTCCTGCACTGCGCCTGCATCGGGGATCCAGAAGTCATTCTGCTCGATCGCGTCCCAGTCAAAGCGGCTGCGGTCGATCTCCAGCTCGCCCATTTGGGTCATGTAGCCCTTGATCTCCAGCCCCGGCACCAGCGCCTTGATTGCTTCACGTGCAACACCGCCGGCCGCAACCCGCGCTGCGGTTTCGCGCGCCGAGGAGCGGCCGCCGCCGCGGTAGTCGCGGTTGCCGTATTTCTGGAAATAGGTGATGTCGGCGTGTCCCGGGCGGAAGGTCTGGGAAATCTCGCCGTAGTCCTTGGACCGCTGGTCGGTGTTTTCGATCATCAGCTGGATCGGGGTGCCGGTCGATTTGCCCTCGAACACGCCGGACAGGATCTTCACCGCGTCCGGCTCGTTGCGCTGGGTGGTGTTCTTGTTCTGGCCGGGGCGGCGCTTGTCCAGCCACTGTTGCAGCATTTCCGGCTCCAGCGGCACGTTTGGCGGGCAGCCGTCGACGGTGGCGCCAAGCGCGGGCCCGTGGCTCTCGCCCCAGGTGGTGACGCGGAAGAGGTGTCCAAAGCTGTTCATCGACATGAGGCGCGGTCTCCTTTGGGCCGTGCTTAGCGGGCAGGGGCCTGTCTCTCAAGAGGATTCCTGTGCGGCACACCGGGCAGAGGCGCTGCCCCCGCCGCCTGCGGCGGCTCCCCCGGGATATTTTCAGCCAGAAGAACAGGGGATCCTGGTTCCGGGCGGTCCAGTTTGCCTGAACCGTAGGTCCTGGCCGGAGTTTGGCTTGTGTTTGCTGCGCCTGAGGCATAATGTCCGCGCCACCTCGGGGTGCGCGCGAGCGCTGAGATGACACCCGTTGAACCTGAACCGGATCACACCGGCGGAGGGAAGGTACTGGACAGCCTCCACCCTTGCCCAAAGCCGCAAAGGAGGATGGCATGAAACATCTTGCATTTGCAGCGGGACTGCTCGGCGCCTCGGCAGCCTTTGCCGAAACGCCCGAACTGGTCGTTTACACCTATGACAGCTTTGTCTCCGATTGGGGCCCCGGCCCGGCGGTGGAAGAAGCGTTTGAGGAAGTTTGCGGCTGCGACCTGAAACTGGTCGGCGCGGGCGACGGCGCGGCGCTGCTGGCGCGGGTCAAGCTGGAGGGCGAACGCTCGGACGCCGACGTCGTGCTGGGCCTCGACACCAACCTGACCGCGGCGGCCAAGGAAACCGGCCTGTTTGCCGATCATTCGGTCAGCGCCGACTATGCGCTGCCGGTCGAGTGGAACGACGCGACATTTGTGCCGTATGACTGGGGCTACTTTGCCTTTGTCCATAACGCCGATGCGGCGGCGCCTGCGGATTTCAAGGCGCTGGCTGCCAGCGACAAGAAGATCGTGATCCAGGACCCGCGCTCCTCGACCCCCGGGCTGGGCCTGCTGCTGTGGGTGAAAGCAGCCTATGGCGATGAGGCGCCGGAGATCTGGAAGGGCCTCTCTGACAACGTGGTGACCGTGACCAAGGGCTGGTCCGAGGCTTACGGCATGTTCCTGGAAGGCGAGGCCGACATGGTGCTCTCCTACACCACCTCGCCTGCGTACCACCTGATTGCGGAGGAAGATGCCTCCAAGGCTGCCGCGGCTTTCGACGAAGGCCACTACATGCAGGTGGAGGTTGCCGGCAAGCTGGCGAACACCGATCAGCCGGAGCTGGCGGACCAGTTCCTGGCCTTCATGGTGTCGGACGCGTTCCAGTCGATCATCCCGACCACCAACTGGATGTATCCGGCGGTGACGCCCGAGGGCGGGCTGCCCGAAGGGTTCGGCACTTTGATCGCGCCGGAGAAATCCCTGCTGCTGAGCGAGACCGAAGCCGCTGCAGTACGTGATGCGGCGCTGGGCGAATGGCTGGACGCGCTCAGCCAGTAAGCGCGTTTGCCGGGACCAGCGCGGCTCTGCTTGTCGCCGCGCTGATCCTGGGAACGCTGGGGGCCGTTGCCCTTCGGGCTGAGGCCGGGAGCGGGTTTGCCGCCAGCGACTGGGCCGCGCTGCGGTTCACGCTGACCCAGGCGAGCCTGTCGGCGCTGCTGAGCGTTGGCCTTGCGATCCCGGTCGCCCGCGCACTGGCGCGGCGGCGGTTTCCCGGGCGGCGGCTGCTGGTTGCGCTTTTGGGCGCGCCCTTCATCCTGCCTGTCATTGTTGCCATTCTTGGTTTGCTGGCCGTCTTCGGCCGGGCTGGCTGGCTGAGCCAGGGGCTGACTTTCCTCGGGTTAGAGCCTGTTCAGATCTACGGGCTGCACGGGGTGGTGCTGGCGCATGTCTTCTTCAACCTGCCGCTGGCCACCCGGCTGATCCTGCAGGGCTGGCAGGAGATCCCTGCCGAGCGCTTCCGCCTGGCGGCGCAGCTGGATGCCGGGCCGCTGGCGATGTGGCGGCTGCTGGAAGGGCCGATGCTGCGGCGGGTTGCGCCTGGCGCGCTGGCGGTGGTCTTTGCCATTTGCCTGTCGAGCTTTGCGGTGGCGCTGACTTTGGGCGGCGGTCCCCGGGCAACTACCATAGAACTCGCGATCTATCAGGCGTTCCGGTTTGATTTTGACTTGGGCCGGGCGGCGCTGCTGTCGGGCATGCAACTGGTGCTGACAGGCGCCGCCGCGCTGGTGGCGCTGCGGGTTTCGGCAGGGGAGGGCTTTGGCGCCGGGCTGGACCGCGTGGTGCGGCGCTGGGACGGGCAAAGCGCCTTGGCGCGCGCCTTGGATGGCTTTTGGATTATCACGTCCGCTGCCTTTCTGCTGCTGCCGCTGGCTGCGATCGTGCTGGCCGGGCTGCCGGGGCTCATGGGCTTGAAGGGCACGGTCTGGCTGGCCGCGGGGACTTCCATTCTGGTGGCGGCGCTCAGCACCGTGATCCTGCTGGCGCTGGCCTTGCCGATGGCCGCTGCCGTCGCGGCGGGGCGGAACGGCTTGACCGAGCTGTCGGGCATCCTGGGGCTTGCGGCCTCGCCGCTGGTGATCGGCACCGGGCTGTTCATTCTGATTTACCCGGTTGCCGACCCCTTTGCGCTGGCGCTGCCGGTGACGGCGCTGGTCAATGCGGTGATGGCGCTGCCGTTTGCCATGCGAATCCTGGTGCCCCGCGCGCGCGAGGTGCTGGCGCGTTATGGCCGGCTGTCGCTGTCGCTGGACATGCGGGGCTGGGCTTTTGTCCGCGGGGTCTATTTGCCGCGCATGAGGGCGCAGACGGGATTTGCCGCCGGGCTGGCCGCGGCCCTGTCGATGGGGGATCTGGGGGTGGTGGCGCTGTTTGCCGATCCGGATTTCGCAACCTTGCCGTTGCAGATCTACCGTTTGATGGGGGCCTACCGGATGGAGGCCGCGGCGGCTGCGGCGCTGCTGTTGCTCATGCTCTCGATGGGGGCATTCTGGATCCTGGACCGCGGAGGGCGCTGGCATGCTGAGGCTTGAGACCTGCCGGATCATGAACGGCGATTACGCGGTGGAGGCGGATCTGGAGATCAGCCCCGGCGCCTGCGTGGCGGTGATCGGCCCGTCCGGTGCCGGGAAATCCACGCTGGTGGAGGCAGTTGCCGGTTTTCTGCCGGTCATCCGAGGGCGGATATCGTGGAACGGCTCGGACCTGACGCACAGTCCGCCGGGCAAGCGGCCGGTGGCAATGCTGTTTCAGGACGGCAACCTGTTTCCGCATCTGACCGTGGCGCAGAATGTCGGCCTGGGGCTGCAAGCAAACCTGCGGCTGAGCCAGGCGGAGTGGCGCCAGGTAGAGGCGGCGCTGGAGCGGGTCGGCCTTGGCGGCATGGGCGGCCGCAAGCCTGCGGCGCTGTCGGGCGGTCAGCAAAGCCGGGTGGCCTTGGCGCGGGTGCTGGTGCAGGGGCGCGACATCCTGCTGCTGGATGAACCCTTTGCCGCGCTTGGCCCGGCGCTGAAGGCTGAGATGCTGGACCTGGTGGCGGAGCTTGCCCGCGAAAACGGGGCGACAGTGCTGATGGTCAGCCATGACCCGAATGACGCCCGCCGGATTGCGGACCAGGTTGTGCTGGTGGCGGAGGGCAAGGCGTATCCGCCGCAGCAGACAGCGGAGTTGCTGGACAACCCGCCGCCTGCCTTGAAGGCGTATTTGGGGTGAACCCTGGCCGGGTCGCTTGCGGCCCGGCCTGCGCCTGCCTGCCCCCGGCAGGCGCATTCGCGCCAGCCCCGGCAGGCGCAGGCCTCTGATTTACGCGGCCAGCGCCGCTTCCCGTGTTTTGGTGATCATCAGTGCGGCATTGGCGGCCTCGCGCCCCTTCTCCACGAAATGCGCGCGGTAGATGGCGTTATGATGCTCGGTCTCCTGATACTGATGCGGGGTCAGCGAAACTGAAAGCACCGGCACTCCGGTGTCCATGCCGGCGCGCATCAGACCGTCGACCACCGCCTGGGCCACAAAGTCATGCCGGTAGATACCGCCATCCACCACAAAGGCGGCGCAGGCCACTGCAGCGTATTTTCCGGTCTTGGCAAGCTCCTGCGCCAGAAGCGGCATCTCGAAGGCGCCGGGCACATCGAACACATCGACCTGGTCCGCCGGGATCAGCTGCAGGAAGCCTTCCAGCGCCCGGTCCACGATATCAGCGTGCCATTGCGCCTTGATGAAGGCATAGCGGGTGTGTGTCATGTCGTAATCTCCTTGTGTGTCTGACACGTCACCCAAGGCGATCACGAACAGACGGGCGCACGTCATCCGTGGCTCGTCTGCACGTTCTCTTCCATCCGGACTGTGACCGTCGGCTCTGGAATCGCACCAGATCTGCTGACACTTCTTTGTTGGCTCCACAGCTTGGTCCGAAAACCGGTTCCCGTTCGTGCTGAACTTGAACCAATGGCGTTCATCACTCACTTCGGGCTGTGGACGCGTCAAACGCAGAAGCCGCTCGCGGGCTTACAGGTCTTGCCTGCTTACCGCCGGTGGGGAATTCCGCCCCGCCCTGAGAACGAAATGGACCTTGCCAACAGGTGCCGGGATTTTCAAGAGTTGCTGTGAAGGAGACCGCCCATGCATCCCAATCCGGTTTTCCACGATGCCGATACCGCGCAGAACCTCGGTTTTGCCCGGGAGCGGGCCTTTGGCGTGCTGGCCGTTTCCACCGAAGGCGCACCGCTGATCAGCCATGTGCCGTTCCTGATTTCCGAAGACGGGATATGGGCAGACCTGCATCTGGTGCGCTCCAATCCCATCGTGCGGGCACTGAAGGAAGTGCGGCAGGCCAAGCTCGCGGTGACCGGGCCTGACGGCTATGTCTCGCCGGACTGGTACGGGGTGCCGGATCAGGTACCGACCTGGAATTATGTCGCGGTGCATCTGACCGGCGAGCTGGAGCTGCGCCCGGACGCGGAATTGCGTGGGTTGCTGGACCGTCAGGCGGCCTTTTACGAGGCGCGGCTGGCGCCGAAACCGCCCTGGACCACGGGCAAGATGGATGCGGAGGCACTGGCCCGGATGATGCGGATGATCGTGCCCGCCCGGATGCGGATCACGGGCGTCGATGGCACCTGGAAGCTGAGCCAGAACAAACCGGAGGCCGCACGCGACGCGGCAGCAGAGATGATTGCCGGCGGGATCGGTGCGGAGCTGGAGGAACTGGCGGCGCTAATGCGCCGGGTCCCGGCCAAGTCTTAACGTGTGATTGCGCGCGGCCACAGGCGCGCAGAGCGGCAAATGCCCCTTCCCCTCAGCCCGGCTTTCAGTACGCTGCGGCAAAACACCGGAGGATTTCCCATGAAGCTCACTTATTCCCAAGCATCCCCCTTTGCCCGCAAGGTCGTCGTGCTGCTGCATGAAACCGGGCAGGCGGAGGATGTCGAAATCCAGGATGTCACAACCACGCCCTTGAAGCCCAGCCCGGACGTGAAGGCCAGCAACCCGCTCGCCAAGATCCCGGCGCTGGAGCGCAATGACGGGCCGGCGCTGTATGACAGCCGGGTGATCTGCGCCTATCTGGATGAGCGGGCAGGCGGCAAGCTGTACGGCCGCGGCTGGGACAGCAAGGTGCTGGAGGCAACCGCGGACGGGATCATGGATGCGGCGGTGCTGATGTCCTATGAAAAGCGGCTGCGCCCCGAGGAAAAACAGTGGGACGGCTGGCTGGACGCGCAGCGGGATAAGGTGCTGGGCGGCTGCGCGGCGCTGAATGCGCGCTGGATGAGCCATCTGCGGGGGCCGCTGGATATCGGCCAGATCGCGGTGGCCTGCGCGCTGGCCTATGTGGACTTCCGCCACCCGGACACGAACTGGCGCCAGGGCAACGAGGCGCTTGCGGAGTGGTTCACCGAGTTCGAATCGCGTCCCGCAATGCAGGCGACAAAACCGCCCGCGGCCTGAGCGCTGACCCTTGAAACATGCATGTGCCGCACAGATATGGGTGCGGCACTGTCACACAGGCGTGACAGAATTGCCGTCTGCGGCTTTCTGCGCGCCCATGACCGCTGGACGAACGGCTTTCTCCCCGCTAGACACGCGCCAGAGTCACTGCGAGCGATCGCGGTGCATGCGCATGTTTGCCCTAAACGGGCGCTGGAATTGGAGAAAACCTCGTGTCCCACGCAGAAGACCACGAAGGAACCCGGAGAGATTTCCTCTACTACGCCACTGCCGGCGCCGGGGCAGTGACTGCGGGTGCCGCCGTATGGCCCCTGGTCAACCAGATGAACCCCTCCGCCGACGTTAAAGCGCTGTCCTCGATCCTGGTCGATGTCAGCGGCGTGGAAGTTGGCACGCAGATTTCGGTCATGTTCCTGGGCAAGCCGGTGTTCATCCGCCGCCGCACCCAGGAAGAGATCGACGCCGCCCGTGCCGTGGAGCTGTCCGAGCTGATCGACCCGCGGTCGGAAAACCCGAACAAGCCGGGCACCGACGCGGCTGACGTCAACCGCACCATGGACGAAGCCGGCGAATGGCTGGTGATGATGGGTGTTTGCACCCATCTGGGCTGTGTGCCGCTGGGCGACGGTGCCGGCGAATTCAACGGCTGGTTCTGCCCCTGCCACGGCTCGCACTACGACACCGCAGGCCGCATCCGCAAAGGCCCGGCGCCGGAGAACCTGCACGTGCCGGTGGCTGAGTTCACCGACGCCAACACCATCAAGCTGGGATAAGGAAACGCGCTCATGTCCGGTATTCCGCACGACCATTACGAGCCGAAGACAGGCGCAGAGAAGTGGCTGCACAGCCGCCTGCCCATCGTCGGCCTGATCTATGACACCATCATGATCCCCACCCCCAAGAACCTGAACTGGTGGTGGATCTGGGGCATCGTCCTGGCGTTCTGCCTGGCGCTGCAGATCGTCACCGGCATCGTCCTGGTGATGCATTACACCCCGCACGTTGACATGGCCTTTGCCAGCGTCGAGCACATCATGCGCAACGTGAACGGCGGCCACATGCTGCGCTACCTTCACATGAACGGCGCCTCGCTGTTCTTCGTTGCCGTCTACATCCACATCTTCCGCGGCCTGTACTACGGCTCCTACAAGGCGCCCCGCGAGATCACCTGGATTGTCGGCATGCTGATCTACCTGCTGATGATGGGCACCGCCTTCATGGGCTACGTGCTGCCGTGGGGCCAGATGTCCTTCTGGGGCGCGACCGTGATCACCGGCCTGTTCGGCGCGATCCCGTTCATCGGCGAAGCGATCCAGACCTGGCTGCTGGGCGGACCGGCGGTGGACAACGCTACCCTGAACCGCTTCTTCTCGCTGCACTACCTGCTGCCCTTCGTGATCGCAGCGCTGGTGATCGTGCACATCTGGGCCTTCCACACCACCGGCAACAACAACCCCACCGGTGTTGACGTCCGCAAGGGCTCCAAGGCCGAAGCCGAGAAAGACACCCTGCCGTTCTGGCCGTACTTCGTGATCAAGGACTTCCTGGGCCTGGCCGTTGTGCTGGTGATTTTCTGGGCGATCGTCGGCTTCATGCCGAACTACCTGGGCCACCCGGACAACTACATCGAAGCCAACCCGCTGGTGACCCCGGCGCACATCGTTCCGGAATGGTACTTCCTGCCGTTCTACGCGATCCTGCGTGCCTTCACCTCGGAAGTCTGGGTCGTGCAGTTCGCCTCCTTCATCACCGGCGGCATCGTGGATGCGAAGTTCTTTGGCGTGATCGCCATGTTCGGCGCGATCCTGGCGATGGCCCTGGCGCCCTGGCTGGACACCTCGCGCGTCCGTTCGGGCCGCTACCGCCCGATGTTCAAGTGGTGGTTCGCGCTGCTGGTGATCGACTTCTTCGCCCTGATGTGGCTGGGCGCGATGCCGGCGGAAGAGCCCTATGCATCGTTCTCGCTGATCGCATCGGCCTATTGGTTCGGCTACTTCTTCGTGATCCTGCCGCTGCTGGGCGTGATCGAGAAGCCGCTGCCGCAACCGGCGACCATCGAAGAGGATTTCGAGGCTCACTATGTCAAGAAGTCTTCCGCTGAAGCCACTCCTGCCGAGTAAGAAGAAGGAACACCTAGCAATGTTCAAGAAACTGGCAACCGGTGCCGCCTTCGCTCTGGCCCTGATCCCTGCTGCGTCTTTCGCAGCAGGCGGGGCAGGCCACATCGAAGACTACGACTTCTCCTTCGAGGGTCCGTTCGGCACCTATGACCGCAACCAGCTGCAGCGCGGCCTGCAGGTCTACACCGAAGTCTGCGCAGCCTGCCACGGGCTGAAGCTGGTTCCGATCCGCACCCTGTCCGACGAGGGCGGGCCGCAGATGCCCGAAGACCAGGTGCGGGCCTACGCAGCTGACAACTTCAGCGTCTATGATCCGGCACTGGATGAAGACCGCCCGGCCAAGCCGGTCGACAACTTCCCGGAGAACAACAACGCTGGCGCCCCGGACCTCAGCATGATGGCCAAGGCGCGCGCGGGCTTCCACGGCCCCTACGGCCTGGGCCTGAACCAGCTGTTCAAGGGCATGGGCGGTGCCGAATACATCGCCTCGCTGCTGGCGGGCTACACCGGCGAGACCAAAGAGGAAGCCGGCACCACCTTCTATGAAAACACCGCCTTCCCGGGCGGCTGGATCTCGATGGCGCCGCCGCTGTCGGATGAGCAGGTGGAATTTGCCGATGGCCACGCCAACGACGTGGAAGCCATGTCGCAGGACGTCGCGGCCTTCCTGATGTGGACTGCCGAGCCCAAGATGATGGCGCGCAAGCAGGCCGGTTTTGTCGGCGTGCTGTTCCTGACCGTTCTGTCGGTGCTGCTGTACCTGACCAACAAGAAGCTGTGGGCGCCGCACAAGGGCAAAGAGTGATCCCTGGCGGATCGCTGACAGAGTGAAACAGGAACCCCCGCAGGCGTGGCTTGCGGGGGTTCTTCCTTTCTGAGGGGAAGGGGGCGCTGCCCCCCTGCGCGCGGCGCGCGCATTCACCCCGGGGTATTGGGGACCAGAAAGAAACAGGTCCGGATCATGCCAGCGGGCTGACCGTCAGATGCGGGAGCCCGTTTGAAGTCTTCTGCGGCGAGCGGTCTTCGGCATTGATGACTGCGGACACCCGGTGGCGCCAGGACGAGAAGCTTTCGAATTGGACCACATCCACGGGCGTATCGAACTGCAGGGTGATCCGCCGGTGGCCGCTGCTGCCGCAAGCGGCGAGCCCGTGGACATAGCCCGTGAACGGCTGTCCCAGGTAGCGGCCTTCGACCCGCATCCCGACCTGAAGCTCTGGCGTGTTGGAAGCGCGTGCAGAGAGGGTGTTCCAGTCGCGGAAGCCGTAATACCGGGCGATCCGCTCCAAAGCGGTGCTGTGGCTGATGGGGTGGCCCTGGGCCTTGGAATGATTGCGCAGCAGCCGCGCTTCGGTCTTGAGCTGTTGAACGGATGGAAGGGCAGAGGAAGTCTGCATGGATTGACCTTTCGCAAAAGGGTGCAAATGCCGTGGCAGACAGGGCTCGCGTTGCTGTCCGGGCGTGCACCCAGGCGTCAGGATAAACCTTTTCCGGATTTCACCATGGCCAGAGGCCGCGAGCGGCAGGTATCCGGGACCGTTGCAAGGTCATAGCGTGGCCAGTGCCGGGGTGCAAATCTTCAAAGAACGGGCTGCCGGGGCAGTTGCGCCTGCGCCACTCCTCTCGCGCTGGAACTTTCGCGCCTCGCGTCTTGCCCGGGACACGCTTGACGGACCGGAAGGCCGCGGCGCACCCTTTAGGAGTTGTATCTTTGTGAGTGGGAGGAGTTGCAATGTCCGGTCAATCGAATGCAGAGATCCTGCGCGAGGCCATGGGCCGCTGGAATGCCTGCAAAGCGGGGGATCTGGCTATGTGGGACGATTACACCAGCGAGGACATGTGCCTGCGTTCGCTGGCGGAGGGGGGCCACGGCCTGGATTTCAGTGCGGCGCGCAACGGGCGCGAAGAACTGCGAAGCTATCTGTCCGAATTGACCAGCGCCTTCGAAATGGAGCATTGGACGCTGGAGGAAACGGTTTCAGAAGGCGACCGGGTGGTGGGGCTTGGCACCACTGCCTGGACCTGCAAGGCCACTGGCAAGCGCGTGGAGACGCCTATCGCCGTGGTGTGCCGGTTCCGGGACGGGCGCATCTGCGAACTGCATGAGTTCTATGACACGGCGTCGGTGGCAGCCGCTGCCTGCTGAAACGAGCAGGGCGTTGCTCAGGCCGTCAGCTGGCTGCCGTCGATGCCGGTGATGGCTGCGGAGACAATCCGGCCTTCTTCCTGCGGCGAGGAGAACACCACCTCTGTGAACTGCTCCGTCCGGCCCATGTGCGGGTTTTCCATCAGGATACGGTGGGTCTTGCCAATCTGCTTTGCCAGGTGGCGTTCGACCTGGGCATCGCCAGCTGCGCGCAGGCGGGCGGCGCGGTCCTTGATCACGTTGCCGTTCACCTGGTTCGGGATCTTCGCCGCCGGGGTGCCCTCGCGCTTGGAATAGGGGAAGACGTGCAGCCAGGTTAGATCGCAGTCGGTGACCAGTTTCAGAGAGTTCTCGAAATGGGCGTCAGACTCGGTTGGGAAGCCTGCGATGATGTCGGCGCCGAAGGTCATTTCCGGGCGCAGCTTGCGGGCCTCCTCGCAGAAGGCGATGGCATCGTCGCGCAGGTGGCGCCGGGCCATGCGTTTCAGGATCAAATCGTCGCCGTGCTGCAGCGACAGGTGCAGATGCGGCATCAGCCGCGGTTCGGTAGCGATCGCCTGCATCAGGTTCTCGTCCGCCTCGATCGAATCGATCGAGGAGATGCGCAGGCGCGGCAGGTCCGGCGCCAGCTTGAGGATCCGCATCACCAGATCGCCCAGACGCGGCTGGGCGGGCAGATCGGCACCCCAGGAGGTGAGGTCCACCCCGGTCAGAACCACCTCGTTGTAGCCCTTGTCCACCAGCCGCTTGATCTGGTCGATCACCACGCCTGCGGGCACCGAGCGGGAGTTGCCGCGGCCGTAGGGAATGATGCAGAAGGTGCAGCGGTGGTCGCAGCCGTTCTGGACCTGCACGTAGGCACGGGAGCGGGTGCCGAAACCGTCGATAAGATGGCCTGCGGTCTCGGTCACCGACATGATGTCGTCGACCTGGACTTTTTCCGTGGTGCCGATGAAATCCGGGCCCTTGGCGATTTGCTGCCAGGTTTCCGGCTGCATCTTCTCGGTATTGCCGATGACGCGGGTGACCTCCTCCATCGCGGCGAAGGTTTCCGGCTCCGTCTGGGCGGCACAGCCGGTGACGATGATCGGCGCTTCGGGGTTCTCCCGGCGCAGCTTGCGGATCTCCTGGCGCGCCTTGCGCACGGCCTCCGCCGTCACCGCGCAGGTGTTGACCACCACGGCGTTCTCCAGGCCCGCCTGCTGGCTCAGCTCCTTCATCGCCTCGGTCTCATAGGCGTTCAGGCGGCAGCCAAGGGTCGTGAACTTGGGCACGGTCATGCCAGCGACTCCAGGAATTCACGGGTGAAGGTGCCGTCGAACACATGCATGGTCGGGCCGGTCATCCAGACGCCGTCCTCGGCCCAGTCGATCCACAGGGTACCGCCGTCCAGATCCACCTGCACCTTGCGGCCCGTCAGCCCGCGCCGGGCGGCGGCAACGGCGGTGGCGCAGGAGGAAGAGCCGGAGGCCAGTGTCACGCCCACACCGCGCTCCCAGACGCGCATGCGGATGCGGTCGGGGCCGGTCACCTGCGCGACCTGCACATTGGTGCGCTGGGGGTAGAGCGGGTGGTGCTCGTAGCGGTGGCCGAATTCCTCCAGCGGAATGACCTCTGCGTCCTCGACAAAGAAGGTGCAATGGGGGTTGCCCATGCCGGTGGCAGTGGGGCCGCCTTCGATCGGCAGCTCCAGCGTGTCCGCTTCCTCGGCCAGCGGAATGTCCTGCCAGTCGAGCTGCGGCGCGCCCATGTTGACGGAGGTGAGGCCATTGCCGGCATCGCGGGCATAGAGGTCGCCGCGGTCGGTGGTCAGGTGCAGCTCCGCTTTGCCGGTTTCCAGGATCAGATGGCGGGCAACGCAGCGGGTGGCATTGCCGCAGGCGCCGGAGGTGGAGCCATCGGCATTGTAGAAGGTCAGATGCGCATCCCCCGGGCCGTTTGAAATCACCGTCAGCTGGTCGAAGCCGACGCCGAACTGGCGGTGGGCGATTCCCTTGGCCATTGCCGGAGTGATGGCAATGTCCTGCGCGCGCGCGTCGACAACGACGAAGTCGTTGCCCAGCCCGTGCATCTTCATGAAGGGGAGTGCGGTATCTGCGGAGGTGCTCATGGCGGGCATATAGACCCGGCGCAAAGATGAATCCAGCCTTCGGTGAGAAAAGTTGAAAAAAGGGGTTGACCCCCCGCGCTACTCCCCCTAGATACGCCGCCTATCGGGACAGCAAGACACACGCTGCCAAGCAGTTCCGAAGCGAAATAAGTGCTTGAACCTTCTGGAAAAAACACTTAGACCGCGACGAAGAAGTGGGCCGTTAGCTCAGTTGGTAGAGCAACTGACTTTTAATCAGTGGGTCGCAGGTTCGAATCCTGCACGGCTCACCACTTCCTCCAAAAAAATCAATTACCTACCAGCTTGGTAGGACAAGTCTTCGGGACTGACACGGTTTTTGGTGCAAAAACGGTGCAAATCTCCCCAAATTCCCCTATCCTTGACAATAACCAACATTGCCAACGGAGTGGCGAGCTTGGCGTCCGTTCAAAGAGTGCAAAGTGCGAAAGGTATTCGTTGGCGAGCCCAGGTTCGCCGCAAGGGTTATGAGCAGCAGTCGGCATACTTCGATCGCAAAAGCGATGCTGAAGCTTGGGCCAGGCAGATCGAAGCGGGAATCGACGCCGGTAAGAAACCGATTGGATCTGAAGCCAAAAAGCACACATTGGCTGACGCCATAGATCGCTATGTACTCGAGGTTCTACCCGACAAGAAGTCGGCCAAGGACCAGACGCAGCAACTGTCAGTTTGGAAGTCACTCATTGGCAACTTGAAGCTATCTGAGGTCACGACTGACCGGCTCCTGAAGGCAAGGACCTCTATATCGGAGCATCGTGGCAGACGCGGAGGGAACGTTTCAAACGCGACTGTGAACCGCTACTGGGCGGCCCTCCACCATGTACTTGAGATCACAGTTCGGGAGTACGGATGGCTGGAGCAAAACCCGATGAAGCGGGTCAAGAAGCTGAAGGAACCTCAAGGAAGAGTAAGGTTCTTGAACGCAGCCGAGCGAGAAGCCCTTCTTTCCGCTTGCTCCAAGAGCGAAAACCAGTTCCTCGAAACCATCGTTCTGATTGCGATTACCACGGGGTTGCGCAGGCGGGAAATTCTGGAGCTAGATTGGGATCGGGTGAACCTGGAAACCGGGCAAGTCATCATAGAAGAGACAAAGAACGGCACACGGCGATCTACGCATCTACTTGTGCCTATCTTGGATAGGCTAAAACAGCTCTACAAACAGAAAGAAGCAAACTCGGGTCTCGTGTTTCCTGGCCGTAGCGGCCTGCGTCCAATTGACATTAAGTCCGCTTGGTACCGCGCGGTTGAAGAAGCTGGTCTAGAGGATTTCCGTTTCCATGACCTCAGGCATACCGCAGCGAGCTACATTGCGATGGATGGGGGCTCAGTGCCTGAAATTGCAGCCGTCCTTGGGCACAAGTCGTTTCAGATGGCATCCAGGTACGCGCACCTGAGTGACGACCACACCAAGACTATTCTCGAGAAGACTATGAAGGGTGTGTTGGGCGATGAATAGCGAGATCCAATGGTCACTCGACATGACCGATAGCGACTATGTTGAAGCCACGGAAAAATACTTCCAACGAAACTTCATCGACCTTCACACAGCGTGCTGCCTGGTAGCAAAGGTGAATCCGGCACTTAAGGAGGAGCCCGTTGGTAAGGGGTATATGCAGTGGGATACTCAGCCTGAGCCAGAGGTTTACGACTACACTAGGCGCCCGTTTCTTGTAGCATTGAGGGCGTTGAGGGGAGAAATCCCGGAACATCCGCTCCACCCAGCGCAGCCTTTACCATTAGAGGTGAAGGATGCTCGTGATATTATGATGAGTACGCGGACCTTCGTGACGTGGGCATTGAAGAAGTGGCCCGATACCACAGGATACTTGCAGAAAGCCGAAGACTACTACGCGAAGAAAAAAGCTAAGTCTTCGACGGGGTTCCTTAGTACCAAGAAGTCACCAGCAGAAATGAAGTGGGCCGCGATCAAAGCAGAGTTTGAGAAACTGTTGGCAGATTGCGGCCCAGCGGCTGCAAAGATGAGCACCCGTGAGTTGGCAGACGACTTAGCGAAACGATTAGTCGGTAAGCAACACGCTGCTAAAGCTGAAACGCTTCGAAAGCGAATCGCTAAATGGCGTGGTTAGCTTGGGTCTTTGGGGCATCAAACGTCGCTAATAAATACCCAGCCAGACGTTCTTAAAATATTGTAAAATAATGTTTTTTATCTTGGTGGGTTTGTTTACAGCACCAAAATACCCACAAAAAATTGGGGCATCGAGTTTTCAAGGAGGATAGTTCGATGCTCAAGAAAGACAAACCGCAGACCAGCGCACTGAAATCACCCTCTCACTATGATCACGGAACAGCACTGAACGAAAACGCACCTGCGTCGGAGCGCAAACTCGTGACTGTCAAGCAGATGCTGACGTTGAAAAAATATGGGTGGGCAACCGAGAGTTTTCTGCGCCACGCGATCTTTCAAGCGGAGGACCGTCTCGGTACGGGTGGCGCAGTTGTCCCTGGCAACGGGCTTGCACCCGCCATATTGCGCATATGGGCGCACGCGTCATTGCCCGATCAAGTATCGGTAAGTCTCGCAAGGACATTTACGCTCACGCGCTGCGCAGTGTCACTGAACTGATTTCCGACATTAGAGAAGCGGTATCGACAAGGAGCGATTTGATCTCCCGCAACGCCTACCGTCAGACGACGATTTGAGAAGAATGGGTGAGTTGCTTATGGAGCAGGCGCGCATTCGGAAGTTCGAGCGGCTGGAACGTTTGTTTCTTCGAAGTGTCGCGCCGAAGTACAAGCGTTTTCGGGCGGACCGGGCGAAGGCCTCGCGTTGGTACAGTTCAACGCCCACAAAGCCTTCTGACATTTTCTGGCAAGAGCTTGATCTTGTTGTGCTTGCGTCGTTGCAAGTCGCAAACGAATTGCTTGAGTACTACCGGACACGTGCCAAAGGCGATCTACCGGAGGCCGGACAGTTGGGAACGCTGCGTAATCTGCATAGGGCGCAAGTACTGGTTGATGAGGCTACAGATTTCTCGCGTGTGCAGATCGCAAGCATGCGTGAGATTGCCCATCCAATTGCAGGTTCCTTCTTCCTCTGTGGCGATATGAATCAACGGCTGACATATTGGGGATTGAAGTCAAATGAAGCACTGGATTGGGTGGCGAGCGGTATTGATCGTAAGTCGATCACCGTGTCGTATAGACAAAGCCAACGCCTAGTTGATCTAGCAAAAGATGTAGCGTCTCTAGGTGGATCTCAAACAGAAGACATCATTCTGCCGGACCGCTTAGACACCGAGGGTTTGGCACCCGTTTGGCAGGACGGTCTCAGCGATCATGCTCAAGTCTCGGACTGGCTGACGAGCCGCATCAACGAAATTGACCGAATGCTGAATCGGACCACCACAATTGCAGTGCTCGTGAACGAAGAGGCGGATGTAGAAGGTGATGGCTGCTGTTTCCGCCAGGCCGATGGCGGCCAGTGCCATGTAATAAACCAGATAGGAGCTGAACCCGGCCGCTGCCCGCAACAGCTGCAGCGGGATGGAGCCCAGCTTCAGCGGCCACAGCGTGCCTTCGTACCAGGCGATGGCGGCCACGATCGGCAGGGCGAAGAGGCCGCGCCAGAACACGATCTGATGAACGGCAAAGCCGCCGCTGAGGCTCTTGATGATCACGTCCTGGATCGGGAACAGGGTGGTGGCCAGAAGCAGGAAGAGAATACCCGCGAGGGGCCGCGAATCGGGCGCCTCCAGTGCCTGGCTTACCTTTGGGGCAAACCCCGGTGCGTCTGTGTTTGTTACAGCCATGCGCGTCTCCTGTGTTGGGGGAGCAAGCTGCCGCAACGGGCCTGCGCATCTGGCGGAACTGCGACAAGGGCGTCGCTGGCAAGCGCATGGGTTAGGAAATTCAACTCATTAGGAGCTGCAAGCAGGGTTTACAGGCTCATTGTTTGGGGGTCTGACTAGGTGGAAGGCCATACCAAAAGGATTTTCAAATGGGTGAGGTTCTGTTTGCACTGCCGGAGGCGCCGGTGATTCCTGTCGCCGGGGAGGCCGCGGGCTATCCGGCTGGGCGGGTGTTTTGCGTCGGGCGCAATTATGCGGCCCATGCCGCTGAAATGGGCAACGAAGTGGACCGGGAGGCGCCCTTCTACTTCACCAAGGCGGCGGCCAATGCGGTGCTGTCAGGTGCGGAGGTGCCCTACCCGCCGGGCACGGAGAACTTCCATTATGAAATGGAGCTGGCCGTGGCCATCGGGGCACCGGTGTTCCGGGCGGCGCCGGAGGACGCCCGGGATGCGGTCTTTGGCTATGGCTGTGCGCTGGACATGACCCGGCGTGATCTGCAGATCCGCGAGCGGCAGAAGCAGCGGCCGTGGGATCTGGGCAAGGACCTGGAGAACGGCACGGTCCTGGCACCGCTGACCCGGGCGGCGGACTGGGGCGGCCCGGCAAAGCAGCGGATCTGGCTGGAAGTGAACGGGGAGACCCGGCAGGACGCCACGCTGGATGAGATGATCTGGTCCGTGGAGGAGATCATCTGCCATCTGTCAGGGTTCTACCACTTGCGGCCCGGGGATCTGATTCTGACCGGCACGCCTGCCGGGGTCGGCCCGGTGCAGAGCGGCGACCGGATGCGCGGCGGGATTAACGGGCTGGTGCCGGTGGAGCTGGCCCTGACTGCAGCGGAATGACGCAAGGCTGGGGAGCGAACGAATATTGTTGCTTTGCGGCGGTTTCAATATGTATCAATTTGAATGTGATTGCGGAGGCTTCGTAACATATCAAGCGGAGAATCTGCCTGAGGTAAAAGCCGGCAGGCGGATTTCATGAGTAAAAAATGCATAATCTGCTGTTGATGGTTACAAACGCACCTAATAGCAGGGAGGCAGCCGGTTCGATAAACGAACCTTTTGCAGGGCTCTGACGGCAGAAACGGAAAGATAATCGCTGGATTCCGCAGCAAAGTTGCGAAGGCGGGTATCCGGCAAGGGATGAGGTCAAAGGGAGGACGATATGACCACTCGGAGAAAGCTACTGGGCGCCGTTGGCGCGGCGGCTGTTGCAGCATTCTGCGCGGCACCGGCATTTGCGCAGGAGGTGACGCTGAAATTGCACCAGTTCCTGCCGGCGCAGGCCAATGTGCCGAAACTGATCCTGGATGTCTGGGCGGACAACGTCGAGGAATCCTCGGGCGGGCGCATCAAGATCGACCGTTTCCCGTCGATGCAGCTGGGCGGCAAGCCGCCGGAGCTGATGGACCAGGCCATTGACGGCGTCGCTGACATCGTCTGGACCGTGGTGGGCTATACCCCGGGCCGCTACCCCTCGACCGAGGTGTTTGAGCTGCCGTTCATGATGACCAACGCACGCGCCGTGTCGCATGCGTATTGGGAAATGTTCGACAAGCACATGAAGGACACCGAATTC
Organism: Leisingera coralii; assembly: GCF_049056525.1. Classification (NCBI taxonomy): domain Bacteria; kingdom Pseudomonadati; phylum Pseudomonadota; class Alphaproteobacteria; order Rhodobacterales; family Roseobacteraceae; genus Leisingera; species Leisingera coralii. The sequence continues at coordinate 160,867 of NZ_JBHUPT010000002.1, forward strand.
AAGGATGTGAAGATCCTGGGCACCTGGGTGCATGGGCCGGGCATGATCCACACCGCCGATCCGGTGGAGACTCCGGAAGACCTGGAAGGCATGAAGATCCGCGGCGGCGGCCGTTCGGTCAACGCGCTGCTGACCGAACTGGGCGCGACCCCGGTGGGCATGCCGGTTCCGGCGATCCCGGAAGGCCTGTCCAAGGGCGTGATCGACGGCACCACCATTCCGTGGGAAGTGACCGCGGCGCTGAAGGTTCCGGAGCTGGTGGAGAACCACACCGAGTTCACCGGCAAGGCACTCTATACCCTCACCTTCGTTCTGGCGATGAACAAGGAGAAGTACGAGAGCCTGCCGGATGACCTGAAGAAGGCCATCGACGACAACTCCGGCCTGGAGTTCTCGGTCTTTGCCGGCGGCACCCAGGCGGATTCGGACGGCCCCTCGCGCGAGATGGCGCTGGACCTGGGCAACAACGTCATCACCCTTGATGAAGGCCAGACCGCCATCTGGCGCGAGCGTGCGCAGCCGATCTATGACCAGTGGATCGCTGACATGAAGGAAAAGGGCATCGACGGTGCCGCGCTGATCGAGGAAGCCAGCGCGCTGATCGAGAAATACACGCCGCAGTACCAGTAAGGCGTTTGAATTGATAAAGGTAAGGGGCCGCGCGGCATTGGCACTGCGGCCCTTTGCATACCGGAACAAGGCAACTGAACCATGCACAAGCTCATGATGCGGCTGGCCAAATCAATGGCCTACCTGGGCGGTGCGGTCCTCACACTTCTGATCATTTTGACATGTGTTTCTATCGCTGGGCGCTTGCTCAACGGTTTCTTCCATGGCGATTTGATGGAGCGGATTGCACCAGGGTTTTCGAAATGGATGACGAGCTGGGTCGGGCCGGTGAACGGCGACTTTGAACTGGTCGAGGCCGGTGTGGCCTTTGCCATCTTCGCCTTCCTGCCATTGTGCCAGATCACGGCGGGCCATGCCTCGGTCGATGTGGTGGCCAATGCGTTTCCGCGCGGCGTGAAACGGTTTCTGCGGATGGTGACCGAAGTGGTCTTTGCTGCGGTGCTGGTGCTGATCGCTTGGCGGCTGGGAGCAGGGCTTGCAGGCAAGTATGCCAATGGCGAGACCTCCTTCCTGCTCGAGTTTCCGATCTGGTGGGCCTACGCCATCAGCCTGGTGGCAGCGGTCGTGGCCGCCACTGTGGGTATTTACATGGGTGCAATCCGCACCATCGAATTCTTTACCGGCCGGATCCTGATCTGGGACGGCGTGGAGGGTGAACAGTGACGGCTCTTGAAATTGGCATCGCCTCCTTCCCGGTTCTGATGCTGCTGATCTTTCTGCGGGTTCCGATTGGGCTTTCGATGTTTCTGGTCGGCCTTGGCGGGCTGATCTGGGTGACAGATGGCACGCAGGTCGCGTTCGGGCGGCTGAAAAGCGAAACATATACCACCTTTTCCTCCTATTCGCTGACCATTGTGCCGATGTTCCTGCTGATGGGCCATTTTGCGACGCTGGGCGGCATGTCCACAGCGCTGTTCAAGGCGGCCGAAGGGTTCCTGGGCCACCGCAAGGGCGGCGTTGCCATGGCAGCGATTGGCGCCTGTGCCGGCTTTGGCGCGATCTGCGGCTCGTCGCTGGCGACCGCGGCCACCATGGGCCGGGTCGCGCTGCCGGAGCTGAAGCAATACGGCTATGCCGGCGGGTTTTCGACCGCGACGCTGGCGGCGGGCGGCACGCTGGGCATCCTGATCCCGCCCTCGGTCGTGCTGGTGATCTATGCGATCCTGACCGAACAGAATATCGCCAAGCTGTTCCTGTCGGCCTTCATTCCCGGCCTGCTGGCGGCGCTGGGCTATGTGATCGCGATCTCCATCTATGTGCGGCTGTTTCCGGAAAGCGCGGGCACCCGTCCGCCGGTTCCGATGCGCGACCGCTTTGCCGCGCTGTTCCATGTCTGGCCGGTGCTGCTGGTGTTCGGCTTGGTTGTCGGCGGTATCTACCTGGGCTGGTTCACCCCGACCGAAGGCGCGGCCGTGGGGGCCTTTGGCACCGGCTTCATTGCCTGGACCAATGGCGGGCTGAACCGCGAGACGCTGGCGGACAGTTTTCTGGTGACGGCGCGGTCTACCGCGATGATCTTCTTCATCGTGCTGGGCGCTGGCTTCTACAACGGCTTCCTGGCGCTGACCAAGGTGCCGCAGGAACTGGCCGATTTCGTCGTGAGCCAGGGCCTGAGCCCCTGGATGGTGCTGGCGCTGATCCTTGCGTTCTATCTGGTGTTCGGCTGCCTGATGGACTCGCTCTCGATGATCCTGCTGACCATCCCGATCTTCTTCCCGGTGATCTCTGCCATGGACTTTGGTCTGCTGTCCTTGCCTGCGATGCAGGCGGACGCGGCGATGGAGGTGCTGAAGGCAGGCGTGCCAGAGGGGATGGGAGCAGAAATGCTAGCCTCGATACAGGATGCCATTGCCACAGGTGCTGAACTGACCCGTGAGCAGATGAAGGAACTGGGCATCCGCGTCACCGAAGGCCGTGTGAACCGGATCGAGGCGGAATATGTCGCCATCTGGTTCGGCGTGCTGGTGCTGATCGTGGTGGAAGTTGGCCTGATCACCCCGCCGGTGGGCATGAACCTGTTCATCATCAACGCGATGGACCGCAAGACCAAGATGATCGACACCTACAAGGCAGTCATGTTCTTTGTCGCATCCGACCTGATCCGGGTGGTCATCCTGGTGGCCTTCCCGATCATCACGCTGTTGCCGCTGATGCTGATGCAGTAACGGCCTGCCCTCTCCCGCCCCGCGCGGGGGAGGGCCTGCCGCTAGCCGGTGCAGGATATGGAAATATTTTGTGACACCGGCCCGGATTGACCTGAATCACCTTTCGGGGTTCCGCTGGTCCTGTCCGACACCACGCACAAGGGGAGACCCGCCATGCAAATCAACCGCAGCAAAGCCGCCGCATCCAAGGTCAAGGCGCTGGCCACCGAGGTTTCCGGGCTGCAGGGGCCTTGTGTGGGCTGCAGAAACTGCGTTGGGCTGTGCGAGGCGCTGATTGACGCGCTTGTGCTGCCGGATCTGATCCTGTCCCGCAAACGCGGCGGTTCGTGACGCAGCGGCTCTGGCTGCCTTTGCCGTTTGATACCGCAGTCCAGCGCCGGTAGGATGCGCCTGCAGAAATATGCGGGGCGGCAGAAGATGGCAGGGCAAGACACATTCGTTCATGAAATCCGCGTGGGCTGGGGCGATTGCGACCCGGCGCGGATTGCCTATACCGGGCGGCTGCCTGCCTTTGCCTTGGAAGCGATCGACGCCTGGTGGGAGCATCACCTGGACGGTGACGGCTGGTATCAGATGGAACTGGACCGCGGCACCGGCACACCGTTTGTGCATATGAGCATCGACTTCCGGTCCCCTGTCACGCCCCGCCACCGGCTGATGTGCGAAGTTTGGCCGGCTGCCTTGGGCAGCAAGTCGGTGACTTTCCGGGTCAATGCGCGGCAAAACGGGGAGCTGTGTTTCGAGGGCAAATTTGTCTGCGTTTTCATTGCACCTGAAACCTTCACCGCCAAACCGGCACCCGAGGACTACCGGGCGGTGATCGAGGCGCAGCTGCGGCCCGAGTAAGGCTGATCAGCGCAGCCAGCCATCAGAGAACGCCACCCCGGTTACACCTGCAAACCGCGCCACCCGGTCCAGCTCTGCCTCCAGCCGTCTGGTGCGGGCCGCGCTCCATTTTACGTCTCTCTCCGGCCAGACGGCGGTCACGCGCAGCAAGTCTGCGTCGCGGTCTGCTTTCATGTCGATTCGGCCCGCAAGGCGTTCGCCCTCCAGCAGCGGGAAGACATAATAGCCGTATTGCCGTTTTGGGGCGGGGGTGAAAACCTCGATCCGGTAGTGAAAGCCGAACAGCCTGTCGGCCCGCTTACGGTCGCGCAGGGCCGGATCAAAGGGGCTGAGCACCCGCATCCGTCCCGGAGCCGGCCCCAGCTCTGCCGTCGCTTCAATGGTGCCGGGCCGGGCGAACACCCTGCGCAGATTGCCGTCCGCCTGCTCGGCTTCGATCTCCTCGAGCTCGCCCTGGCGCAGCTGTTCCGCACACCAGGCCTTGGCTTCCGCCGCGGAGGCGGTGTCCCAGAAGGCGGCGAGCTCTCCCGATGTGGCAAAGCCCAGCCGGTCCAAGGCGGCAGAGCACAGCCAGTTGACCGTCGCCGCTTCATCGCAGCGGGCGCCGGGGCGCAGATGCTCCTCGATCACCCGCTCCGTCAGGTCATAGCGTTTCTGAAAGCCCTCGCGCCCTACCACCGTCAGCGCACCAGAGCGCCAAAGGTATTCCAGCGCGGTTTTGGATGGGTGCCAGTCCCACCAGCCGCCTGAGCCCTTTTTCTCGTCCTTGCCGACGTCGGAAGAGCTGACCGGCCCGTGATCGCGGACGTGGTTCAGGACGGTTTCAAACTGCGCCTCAAACCCGTCGCGCCGCCAGTTGCGCCAGCGCTTGCGCAGCAGTTCGGTATCGCGCTGAAACCTGAGATGCCAGTGCGGATAGAACGCCATCGGGATCATCGCGGCGTCATGGGTCCAATGCTCAAACAGCCCCCGGTCCCGCTCGTAGAGCCGTTTGAGGTTCTGCGTCCGGTAGCCCGGCCGGCGTGAATAGAGGATCACGTCATGGGCGCGCGCAACAGTGTTGATGCTGTCGAGCTGTACGAACCCCAGCCGCTGGATCAGCTCCAGCAGATCCGCACCTTTGGCCGGGCCTGCGGGCTGTTCCAGCAGCGCGTGGCGGTCCAGGAACAGCCGCCGCGCGCTTTGGTTGCCGAGCCGCTGCAGCGCCATCAGCGCCGTTTCAGCGTATCGCCATAAGAGATGGTCGGGGTCAGTGTGACGTGAGTCTCGATCTCCGCGTCCGGATCCTCCAGCTGCGCGGCAATGATCTCAGCCGCCTTGCGGCCGATTTCCAGGCGGCAGGCATCCATGGTGGCAAGCTTGCGCGGCAGCCCCTGCAGCAGCTCCACGCCGTTGAAACCGGCGAGGCCGATCTGGCCCGGGACGTCGATGCCCTGATCCAACAGGTACAGCAAGCCGCCTGCACCGATCATGTCGTTGGAATAATAGAGGAAATCCAGTTCCGGCGAGCGCTCCAGCATGGCCTGGGTCATCTCGCGGCCCTTGGCCAGGGCCGAGCCGCCGGAATAAAACTCGCGGTCCTCGATTTCCACACCTTCCTTGGCCAGCGCCTCGGTAAAGCCTTCGAAGCGTTTACGGGCGCGGTGGTCGAGTGGCATCTTGGTGCCCATGAAGCCGATGTGCCGGTAGCCCGCCTTGAGGATCGCCTTGGCCATCTCGCGGCCGGCACGGCGGTGGGAAATGCCGACCATCGCGTCCACCGGCTTGCCGTCGGTGTCCATGATCTCCACCACAGGGATGCCGGCGCTGTTCAGCATGGCGCGGGCGGCTTCGGTATGCTCAAGCCCTGCAATGATCACGCCGGAGGGGCGCCACGAGAGCATCTCGTACAGCACCTTTTCCTCTTTCTCGGGCTGATAGTCGGTGACGCCGACAACCGGCTGCAGCTCGGTGTTTTCCAGCACCTTGTTGATGCCGGTAAGCACCTCGGGGAACACCATGTTGGATAGCGACGGTATGATCACCGCCACCAGATTCACCCGGTTCGAGGCCAGCGCACCGGCAATCTTGTTGGGCACATAGCCCAGTTCCTTGGCGGCGCTCAGCACTTTGGTGCGCGTCTTCTCCGACACGTCCCCGCGGTTGCGCAGCACGCGGCTCACGGTCATTTCGGAAACACCGGTCGCCTCAGATACATCGCGAAGGGTGAGCGGGCGCTTGCTGTCCGTTGTCACGTTATTGAGCCTCTTGTTACTGCTGCATTCAGGTTAGCGCAGACATCTGCTGCTGCACAATGGAAACTGCGCGCGGCAAATCGGCTGCTGGCGCTGTCCATCCCATTGTGATCGCAGGATGGATTTGCTATCGCGTAAACACGCGCGGCCCCGTGGCTCAACTGGATAGAGCAGCCCCCTCCTAAGGGGCAGGTTGCAGGTTCGAATCCTGCCGGGGTCGCCAGTAAACTTCCTGAAATCAATGGATTGAAGTGTAGCTTCCTTGGCCGTTGAAACACGCATTCTGGCCGGGGGGCTTTGGGGTTGCCTGTTCCAGCTTCAACCGCGTGCCAGTTTCCGGAGTTGGAGGGCTGTCATTGGCTCCAAAGCCCAAACCGGAAGCTGGATCCAGCCTGCCAATCAAACATGGCGTTTCAGGGAAGTAATGATCAAGCGGAATGTTCTGGAAAGCAGGACGCCGCGCGGGTGGCGCTGGGCAGTTCGCCAAAGCGGGCGCGGTAGAGCTGGGAAAAGCGGCCCAGGTGGGAAAAGCCGCTGTCATAGGCGATGCTGCTGACCGGCGTCCCGGCGGGGCGGGACAGCAGCAGGTAGCGGGCCAAATCCAGCCGCAACTCACGCAGGTACTCCACCGGAGTCAGGCCGAAATGCCGGCGGAACCCGGCTTGCAGGGTGCGGATGCTGCAGCCGGCCGCGGCGGCAATGGCAGAGACGGTCAGCGGCTCGGCGGCATTGGCATGGATATAGTCCTGCGCGCGGCGGATTTGCAGGCTGCTGCCTTGCGGCGCGCGCGGGGTCAGAAGATGGCGGATGTTGCTTTGCTGATGGGTCAGCAGGCCGAGGATCAGCTGCTCTTCGATCACCTGCTGCTGCAGTGCGCTCCAGTGGCCGAAACCGGCCCGGGCATCGGTAGCGCGGACACAGGCGATGAATTGCCGGGCCCAGCCGTGCAAAGGGCCCGCGCTAACTGGTGCCGCGGTGGTAAAAACCACCGGCTCGGACAGCGGCAGCCCGGCGGCGCGTTCGGCGATTCCGTGCAGCGCGTCCCGGTCGATCTGCAGCAGCAACATCCGGCAGTCGGCGTGCCAGGTCATCTGTGTTGCCCGCGTCGGGTTGAGCACGGTGGCCTGGCCTGTGTTCGAGTCCACTGCCGCCGCGCCATTGGCGACTTGGGCGCTGCCGCTGATGGGCATTTGCACAAGATAGAAGTCCTGCAGCTCACCGGGGTCTATCTGCACGGCAGAGCCGTAACTCAGGAAATTGAGCGACAGGTTGCGCCCGGGTACATGGTTGTGCCGGGTACCGAAACTGGGGGTCTCGGCAACAGGCCGCAGGTTGTGGTCGCAGAATTTTCGCGCCACAAGCGCGCGGGCCTCGTCGATGTCGCGGCTGTGAAATTGCCGCCACGCGCGTAAGGGCTCGCGATTATGTGCCGTCTGCTGTCTGGTCATCTGCGCAGCCTAACACGGTACCGAAATCAGGCAATCGCGCGCGTCTGCGCTATTTTGCGCATTCTGGATAATCCTTTTCCACTGCTGCCCCTAGGCTCGATGAATGAGCGATAAGGGAGGAAACCATGGCTCTGGATCAGGGAATCACCAAGGCGGCCGGCGGGCTGGAGGGCTTGTCCTGGAATGTCGTCGGGCACACCTATACGCCCAAGCTGCACAGCGAGAACGCCTTTATCTGGCACGCGGTCATTCCGGACGGAACCTTTGTGCCGCCGCATGTGCACCCCACCCAGGATGAGTGGATTACCATGCTGGATGGCACGCTGGACGTCGAGTTCGGCGGTGAGGTTTATCAGGCCGGGCCGGGCGACACGGTGCGGATGCCGATGGGGGTGGCGCATGGCATCTTCAACCGCTCCGGGGCGCAGGCCACCTGCGTGTTCGGGGTGGCGCCGTCGCGCAAGCTGTTCGAGCTGTTCTGCGCGCTGGACGGGGTGACCGACCCGGAAGAGCTGGTGCGGCTGTCGGCGCTGCATGAGGTCGATTTCCTGCCGCCCCCGTCGGAATAAGGGAGGCAGACATGGTAAAACGCAAGACGGTCGCCGTGATCGGGGGCGGGGTAAGCGGGCTGGCCGCGGCCAAGGCCTTTGCCGAAAGGGGGCATCAGGTTCTGGGATATGAGCGCAGCCATGACCTGGGCGGGGTGTGGGAGCCTTCTCGCTCTTATCCCGGGGTGCAGACGCAATCGCCCAAGGACCTGTACTGCTATACCGACCATCCGATGCCGGAAGATTATCCGGAATGGCCCAAGGGGCCGCAGGTGCATGCCTATCTGCATTCCTATGCGGATAAGCATGATCTGCACCGCCTGTTCCAGCTGAACACCAATGTGCTGGAAATGGACCGGCGCCCGGACGGGCAGCCGGGCTGGCGGCTGGTGATCGAGACAGGCGGCGAGACCCGGGTGCAGGACGTGGATTTTGCCGTGGTCTGCACCGGACAGTTTTCCGAGAAGAACATCCTGACCCATCCCGGGCAGGAGGCCTTCACCGCGCAGGGCGGGGAGGTGATGCACTCCTCTGAGTATCTGGATCCCGAACATGCGCGCGGCAAGCGGGTGGTGGTGCTGGGCGGCTCCAAGTCCGCCACCGACGTGGCGGTGAACGCCGCGCAGAACGGTGCCAGGCAAGTCCACCTTGTCTACCGGCAGAATGTCTGGCGGGTGCCGTATTTCGTCGGCGGCATCAACTTCAAGCGGCTGCTCTACATGCGGGCGCAGGAGGTTCAGTTCAACGGCTGGGGCCGCAGCTGGCTGCACAAGGCCTTCTATGGCCTGGCCAAGCCGCTGATCTGGGCAAATTTCCGCGGGTTAGAGACGCTTTTGAAGCTGCAGCTGGGGTTGAAGAAGTGGGACATGGTGCCCGATATCCCGATCGAAAAGGATGTTTCCTGCTCGGTGCCCATCGTGACGCCGGGACTGTACGAAGGCTTCAAGTACGGCTCGATCCTGCCGCACCGCACCACCTTCTCGCATTATGACGGTGACGAAATTGTGCTGGAAAACGGTGAGCGTATCGGTGCCGATCTGGTGATCTCGGCCGTCGGGTGGAAACTGGGCATTCCCTATCTGGCGCAGCAGCATCTGGACAAGCTGATCGAGGCGGATGGCCAGTACCGGACCTACCGCCTGGCGGTGAACCCGGACCTGCCTGAGATGGGCTTTGTCGGCTTCAACTCCAGCTTCTGCACGATTCTGTCGGCGGAGATGGTGGCGAACTGGCTGGTGCGTTATGCCGACGGCAAGCTGGCACGGCAGCCGTCGCGGGCGGAGATGGAGGAGAACATCCAGATGATGCTCGACTGGCGCCGTAAGGAGCGCCCGGCCGCACAGATCTATGGAGGGCTGTGCTCGGCCCCGTTCCATTTCAAGCATTTCGACGAGCTGCTGATGGATATGGGCGCGACGCAATGGAAACGGTCGAATCCGCTGGCCGAGCAATTCGCACCGCCCGACGCCAGCGCCTATGGCCGCTTTCTGGCGACGGCGCCGCAATATCAGGCGGCCTGAGGCCCGCCCCTGCGCCTGCCGGAAACGGCGGGCGCACATGCTTTAGCGGTCACGGAGCTGCTGCTGCGATGCGCTGTTTTTCGAGTGAGGGGGGATGGTGCCCAGGAGAGGACTCGAACCTCCACGTCCATACGGACACTAGCACCTGAAGCTAGCGCGTCTACCAATTCCGCCACCTGGGCAGGTGTCGTGAGGAGGGCGTATAAGGGGAGTCGCGAACAGCGTCAAACGCAAAATGCGCGTCTTTGACGAATTTCCTGAAAATCTGCCTGATGATTGTTTTCCCAAGTGAATCCAGTGCTTTGGCGGAAGCGGCCGGATTTTGGTCTTCCCGGAATTCCGGGTGCCGGTTTGATCCTGCGCAAAGTGGCGGATTTGCAAAAGGGGCATAGGAAAGTCATGAAACAGATTGACCGCCTCCAAGCCCTTGGGCTGTTCGACAGCCGGGTGCCCCGCTACACCTCTTACCCGACCGCGCCGGTGTTCTCTGCAGCCGTTGGCGCCGCGGAGCAGGCCCGCGAGCTGCAGGCGCTGGATCCGGATGTGCCGGTCTCCGTGTACCTGCATATCCCGTTCTGCGAGCGGCTGTGCTGGTTCTGCGCCTGCCGCACGCAAGGCACCCAGACGCTGAGCCCGGTGGAGAGTTACATCGGCACGCTGGAGCAGGAGCTGAAGCTGGTGGCGCCGCTTCTGCCCAAAGGCTTGCGGATGGGGCGTATGCATTGGGGCGGCGGCACGCCGACCATCCTGCCGCCCGCTTTGATTCACCGGCTGGCGCAGGCGGTGAAGGCAGTGTTCCCGCATACTGACGATTGGGAGTTCTCGGTGGAGATCGACCCGACCATGGTGGACCGGGACAAGATCGCGGCGCTGGCGGCGGAAGGCATGAACCGTGCCAGCATCGGCATCCAGGATTTCGATCCGCTGGTGCAGCAGGCGATCGGCCGGGCCCAGCCGTTTGAGGTGACCAAGGCCTGTGTCGAGGACCTGCGCGCAGCGGGCATCAACTCGCTGAATGCCGATCTGGTCTATGGCCTGCCGCATCAGACGCAGGCACGGATGGCGGACACGGTGGAGAAGGTGCTGAGCCTGAACCCCGACCGGCTGGCGCTGTTCGGCTATGCGCATGTGCCTTGGGTGGCCAAGCGGCAGAAGCTGATCAAGGAAGAGACGCTGCCGGACGATCTGGCGCGGTATCATCTGGCCGGGCTGGCGGCGGAGAAGTTCTCTGAGGAAGGTTTTGGGGCCATTGGCATCGACCATTTCGCCAAACCCAGTGACGGGCTGGCGGCGGCAGCCCGCACCGGCCACCTGCGCCGCAATTTCCAAGGCTACACGGATGACACTTGCCCGACACTGATCGGGTTCGGGGCGTCGTCCATCTCCCGCTTTGCCGGCGGCTACATCCAGAACGCGGCGGCCACGCCTGCATACGTGCAGAGGGTTGAGGCAGGCCAGCTGCCCGGTGCGCGCGGCCATGTCATGAGCCAGGAGGACTTGTTGCGCGGCCGCGCCATTGAGATGCTGATGTGCGAATTCCGGCTCGACCGGGCTGAACTGCGGCAGCGGTTTGGGGATCTGGCGGCAAGCCTGGATGCAGATCTGGCGCAGATCGCGGCCCGCTTCGGCGATCTGGTGCATTTGGACGATGAAGCGCTGGCGATCCTCCCCGAGGGCCGCCCGCTGACCCGGATCATCGCCAGCTGTTTTGATGCGCATGTGCCCGAAGGCGTGCGCTACAGCCGGGCGTCCTGAACCGGGAGCGGGGCGCTCCCGCCTGTTCCAGGGCCTCCTGCTGGAGGCCTTTCACAGTTGGGCATGGCGCTGTGCTGACGCACAGCGCTGCTTTCCTCAATGAACCCGCCGCTTGCTGGTGCCGGGTCAAATGCCGTGTTTGCCGGCAAGTCACGGCGCGGCCTGCCTTGCAACGGTATTTTTGGCTGAACAGGCAGCGCAGCTGCCGGGCCCAAGGCCGCCAAGGTGCGCCGGCGCAGCCGGGGCACCTGCGGGCGCGGGAGTACCCCGGCTGGAATCATCTCAGCTGTCTTTCACCAGCCGGAACCCCAGGTAATCCGGCGGCAGTCCGACGGCGCAGCCGCCGACGCTGGCGTCCCGGATGAAGTCGATCACAACCGCCCGGTGGCGGCCGCCGGTGATGCGGGCGCTGCAGTAAGGATCGCCAAGCTCCAGGCTGCCGTCCTTAAGCACCTCGCCGTTCTGCATGCAGCCGCCGGTCCATTCCCAGATGTTGCCGCCGAGCCCGGTGAGGCCGTTGCTATTGGCCCCGGGCTCGCTTTTCGGGTCCTGAGCGGGTCCTGGCAGGCCGCGCAGCGTGACGCCGCGGGCGTATTGGCGCAGCCAGCGCTGAGCCGGGTCGCCGCCATCCGTCTCGACCGCCTCGTCGCCAAAGATTTCGGCCGCAGCGAGCTGCCATTCGGCTTCGTCCGGCAGCCGCCAGCTCTCTCCGGTTTCCTTGGAATACCATTGAGAATAGGCGGTGGCGTCGTGCCAGCTGACATGTGTTTGCGGCTGGCTGCCTTCTGCCGGGGTGCTGTCCGCTTCCTTGCAGGCGCCCGCTGCCACGCAGGCCGCATATTCCGCGCCTGAAACCTGATGTTTCATGATTTCAAATGCCGCAACAGGCCGCCGCTGTTCCGGCGGCACCACGCTTTTGCCGTTGCGGTGAAAGTTTCCGATCGGGCGGTAGGCGATTGTGTCTGCAGCGATGGATACGGTTTCGGCCTGCGGTGCCGGTTCCTTGACAGCGGAATACCAGAGCCCCGGCAGGCCAATGGCGGCGGCAAGCCCGGCGGCAATCAGCTCAACTTTCATGTCTGCGTCCCTTCAAGGCAAAAACGGGCGGCCGCGTGATGCAGCCGCCCGATCCAGTTTCCGATCCGGCCGAAGGTCAGGAGCCGGAATACTCGGTCGGGGCGACCACCTGTTCCATCAGGTCGTTGTTCCATTCGCCTTCGACCACCACATGCGCGGTTGCGCCGAGGTTCACCGCCTCGATCAGGTTGTGGTTCACATAGGCATAGACGCCCGGCTGCAGGAACTCATAGAGCGCAGCCCCGGCTGAGCCGCCGCGGATGAACCAGGTTTCCAGATCGCGGTCCGGCACATTGTTGAACTTGCCGGCTTCCCAGACCAGGTCGCCGTGGCCGCCGATCAGGTGCGGACGGCTGTCGCGGTTGGCCTGGCTGTGCACGAACAGCACTTTCTCGCCCTGTTTCGCCTTCATGGCGTTTTCGCCGGTCAGCGCGCCAACTGCGCCGTTGAAGACCACATGGCTGGGGATCAGCCCGTTCATGACTTCCAGCGTGTCGGGATAGCTTTCACCCACGTCCTCATAACGGATGTAGTCGCCGTTTTCATCCTTGGGAATGTAGAACTCGTTTTCGCCGATGTAGTAGACGCGGTCGTATTTCACCGGATTTCCGTTGTGGTCCGACAGCCCTTCGCGCGGCAGCACCATGATAGTTCCGGCCATGCCCGAGGCGACGTGCCAGGGGATCATCGGGCCACCCGGCGCGCAGTGGTAGACAAAGGTGCCGGGGCGGGTGGCCTTGAAGCGCAGCACGGTTTTTTCGCCCGGGTTCACCAGGGTCAGCGCGCCGCCGCCCAGGGCGCCGGTGGCTGCGTGGAAGTCGATATTATGCTGCAGCATGTTTTCCGGCGGGTTGATCAGCGTGAGTTCGACATAGTCGCCCTCATGCACCACCATCATCGGGCCCGGAATGGATCCGTCAAAAGTCATGCCCTGCAGGTAGGCGCCCTGGTCGACCTCGATCTCTTTCTCGATGATCTTCATCTCGAATTCGACAATGCGCGGTTCGCCCGGAGCGACCTGCTCGTGCTCATGCACGAAAGGCGGTGCAACCAGTTCGCGCTTGATGCGCTGCAAGCTGGACAGGTCCACCGGTGCGGCGGCCTCGTGAACTGTGGTGCTTTCGGCCTTGGCGGCTTTGGCAAGTACAGGCAGCGCTGCTACGCCGGCTGCCCCCATCAGTGCGGCTCTGCGGGTCAGCATGATGATCTCCTTTCAGTGTCCCATGTGCCGTGTTGAGGGGACCCTAGCGCCGCGTCCTGAGCGGATGTTTGTCCTTGATCAACCTTCGATAAGATTGCTCGATGTCAAGATAAGCGGTTTTTAAGATGCAGCATTTTCCACCGGAGCGATTCCTGGCCAGGGGCGCGGCTGATGGCGTGAACTGCCGGCAAATTTAATTGTTAAGGCCCGTTTAACGCGCCGCCTGCTATTCCGGGGATGGGTGAAAATAGTGGTGGTGGATATGAGCGCACAGAGCAATGTGGCGCCCATTATCATCAAGAAGAAAAAAGTCAGTGGTGGCGATGGCCATCACGGCGGCGCATGGAAGGTGGCCTATGCCGACTTCGTGACCGCGATGATGGCCTTCTTTATGCTGATGTGGCTGCTGAACGCGACAACTGAAAAGCAACGCAAGGGCCTGGCGGATTATTTCTCGCCGTCGATTCCGCTGAGCCGGGTGTCCGGCGGCGGCAATGGCGCGTTCCAAGGGGACAGCATGTTCACCGAGGATATCCAGCCGCAGTCTGGCACCGGGGCAACGGATATCAATCCGATGGATGCCCAGCAGGCGCAGGGTGAAACCGGGGTCGAGTCCAACGAGAAGCGCGAAGCAGACGATTCCAAGTTCCGCGCCATCGAGGAACAGCTGTCCGGGCGCGGTGGCGAGAGCATGGTCTCTATTGCAATGGCCCGCCATATCGTGACCCGGGTCACCGACGAAGGGCTGATCATCGAGCTGTTCGCCACAGAGGACATGCCGCTGTTCGAAGAAGACCAGGCTGAGCCGAAACCTCTGTTCCGGGACCTGGTCAGGATGATCGCGCGGGTCTCGGAAGGGGTAACCAGCAATGTTGCCATCGGAGGCCACATCCGGTCTCATCCGGTTGTACTGGCGAAGAATCCTGTATGGGAATTGTCCCACGCGCGGGCGGACATAACCCGCAGGCTGCTCGAATCGGGCGGGCTGGCCGCGGGCCGGGTTCACCGGGTGACCGGCCATGCCGACCGCAAGCTGGCTGTCGGAAATCCGATGGCCGCCCGCAACGACCGGATCGAAATCATCTTTCTGCGCGAGTAAGCCACTGAAAAAATTGGAACCGGTAGCTGACAGATGAGTCATTTTTTATCTGTTAGCCGCCCGTTAATCGCTCCTGCGCTAGCTGTTGCATCCAGAATGATTAGATGCAGCAGAAAGGCGTGCTATGACCATTTCTTCGTCGCTGAACGCGGGCGTTTCAGGATTGAGCGCCAACGCCAGCCGGTTGGCTTCCATTTCCGATAACATCGCCAACTCCTCGACCCGCGGCTATAAGCGGGTGCAAACCGATTTCCATTCGATGGTCTTGTCCGGATCAGGCGGCACCTATTCGGCGGGCGGCGTGCGCGCGACCAACGTCCGGCTGATCGATGAGCGCGGCCCGCTGGTTTCGACCAGCAACGCCACTGATCTGGCGGTGCGCGGCCGGGGCATGCTGCCGGTGGCCTCGATCACAGAGGTGGAGGCGGGCGGCAGCCCGTCGATGATGCTGACCACGACCGGATCCTTCCGGACCGATTCCAATGGTTATCTGTCGACCGAATCCGGGCTGGTGCTTCTAGGCTGGCCTGCACTGGCAGACGGTACCGTTCCGGACGCAGCGCGCGATACAGACGATGCGCTGGAGCCTATCCACATCGACCTCAACCGCCTGTCCGCTGAACCGACGACCGAAATCAGCCTGGCTGCGAACCTGCCTGCCGACAGTGCTCTGGCCGCCGCGCCTGGTGCCGCCGTTGAGCAGGTCGTGCAGTATTTTGACAATATGGGCCGGTCCGAAGAGCTGACCGTGACGTATACTCCGACTGGTGCGGCGGACAATGAATGGACCGTAGAGATTGTGGACTCTGCAACTGGCGCGGCCGTCATTGGCGAGTATACGCTTACCTTTGATGACAGCAGCACCACCGGCGGATCCTTGGCAAGTGTGACAACCGTAACCGGTGGCGCCTATGATGCGACCGCTGGCTCTGTGACCATAAACGTCGCGGGCGGACCGATCGAAATTAACATTGGCACAATCGGCGGCAACACAGGCCTGAGCCAGCTTGGCGACGAGTTTGTGCCGGGCACCACTGTGAAAGACGGCAACGCAGTTGGCTCCTTTGTCTCGGTGGAGGTCAACGAGGCCGGAGAAGTGATTGCCGAATATGACTCTGGTGACAGCAGGGTGATCTACAAAGTGCCGCTGGCGGATGTTTCCAACATCAATGGCATGCGGGCCCTGGACTCGCAGACCTACATGCCCACCGACGAATCCGGCGACTTCTACCTGTGGGATGCCGGTGACGGGCCGACCGGCGAAATTATGGGATATGCCCAGGAGGAATCGGCGGTCGATGTCGCCACCGAGCTGACCGGCATGATCCAGACACAGCGGGCCTATTCGTCCAACGCCAAGGTCATCCAGACTGTTGACGAGATGCTGCAGGAAACCACCAACATCAAGCGCTAAGGCGCTTGATGATCCCTGACATTGGCTTCACGAAAGCAGGCTGAACATGTCTATATATTCCGCCCTTAACAGCGCGATGAGCGGGCTGACCGCGGCCGGCCGGTCCTCGCAAGTGGTCTCCGAAAACCTGGCCAACGCGCTGACCCCGGGCTACACGCGCCGGGTTTTGGACCTGAACGGCCCGGGCGCCGGCGTTCCCGGCGTCCAGGTTGGCAATGTCCAGCGCATCAATGACCCTGTGCTGATTTCCAACCGCCGGGTTGCCGAGGCAGAATACGGTGCCGCCAAGGTGGAGGCCAACTTCTTCAGCCGGATGTCCGATCTGGTGGGCACGGTTGATGACGAGATGTCGCTGGCGTCCCAGCTTTCGAACTTCGAGTCTTCGCTGATCGAAACGGTGTCGCGCCCGGATTCGCAGCCCCGGCTGAATGATCTGGCAGTGAAGGCGAATGCCCTGGCGGACTCGATCTCCCGCACAGCTGAAGGGCTGCGGGACCTGCGGATCAATGCGGACAGTGCGATTGGCAGCCAGGTCGACACGGTGAACCAGGCACTGAAGGAAATCGAAAAGCTCAACGCCCGGATCATGGTGGTGGAGGCCGGCGGCATGGATGCCGTGGCCATGCACGACCAGCGCGACCAGCTGATCGACCAGGTGAACGGGATCATTCCGGTCAATGTTGTCCGCCGCGACAACGGCCAAGTCACGCTTTATTCCGCCGGCGGGGTGATGCTGCTGGATCACAATGCGTCTGAGCTGAGCTTCACGCCGTCGCGGGATATCATGCCGCATATGACTCTGGGCAACGGGTTGATTTCCGGCCTCCAGGTCAACGGTAAATCAATCGACACCAGTCCGGACGGCCCGTTGCGCGGCGGCACACTGACCGCGCAGTTCGAAATCCGCGATGTGACCGCGGTAGAGGCCCAGGAGGATCTGGACGCCATGGCTGTCGATCTCATCGAGCGGTTCCAGGATCCGGCGCTGGATGCCACGATCGGGATCACGGATGCAGGTATTTTCACCGATGATGGTGCCTTCTTCGATCCGGCGAACACTGTTGGCATCTCCAACCGGATCGAACTGAATGACCTGGTGGCTTTGGATGGCACCGGAGAGACCTGGCGGTTCCGTGATGGCCTTTATGCCGCGGCACCCGGTGATCCGGGCGATTCGAGCCTGCTGCAGGCCTATTCCGATGCTCTGAACACCGCCCGGACGGTCTCCTCGGTCGGGCTTGGCACCGCAGACATGACGGCTGCGACACTGAGTGCGAACCTGTTGTCCCGGTTCGCACAGGACAATGAAACCGCAGAGCGTGTCGCGACCTTTGCCGCCACCAGTTTCAATGAGCTGAGCCAAGCGGAAATGGCGCTGGGCGTCGACACCGACGCCGAGCTGCAGAACCTGATGCTGGTTGAGAAATATTATGCCGCCAATGCCCGCGTGCTCAGCGTTGTCGACGAACTTATGGAAACACTCTTGAGGATCTGACCCATGATTCTGAATTCATATGGCGATATGGCGCAGCACCTCTTTCTCCGCAGCCGCAATACGGAGCTGAAGGAAAACGTCACCACCCTGTCCGAAGAGTTTGCCACCGGGAAAACGGCCAATCTGACCGAACGGCTGGGTGGCGATTTCACCTATCTGGCAGATCTCGAAAACTCCCTGAACCGGATCGACAGCTATATGGTCGCCAACAGCGAAGTGCAGTTGTTTGCAACCACCACGCAAGGCAGCCTTGATAAAGTGCACAGCCAGGTGCAGGCGATGCGTAATGACATCCTGAGGCTGTCGCCGGCCCTTGATGTGGAAAACGCGGAGCAGTTCGGCAGCCAGGCCAAGCAGAGGATGTCCAGCGCCATCAATCTGATGAACACCTCAGTTGGGGGGCGGACGATCTTTGCGGGCACTGCGACGGATACCAAGCCGCTGAACGATTCCGGCACGCTTATGACTGCCATCCTCGCGGAGGTGTCGGGGCTGACAACCAGCAATGACATCATTCAGGCCGTCAAGGACTGGTTCGATGATCCGGCCGGTTTCGACACGGTCATGTACCGCGGCTCAACGACTTCCCTGCAGCCGGTTACTGTCGGGGAAGGGGAGCAGGTGACCCTGGGCATCCGCGCCGACGATGACAACCTAAAGCACACCCTGCAAAGTTATGTCATCACCGCTTTGGCGGATGAGCCCAGCCTCGGCCTGACCGAAGACGTGCAGATCGATCTGGTTATCCAGGCCAGCGGCGAGCTGTCTGAAAGTGAGGGCCGGCTGATTGATCTGCAGGCCGATGTTGGTTTCATCGAAGGCCAGCTCGAGGCGGTCAATACCCGCAACGAAGCCTCGAAAACCAGCCTGAGCATCGTCAAGAACAACCTGGTCTCTGCCGATCCGTATGAAACCTACACCCGGCTGCAGGAAGCGCAGACGCAGCTCGAAGGCCTTTACACCATCACCGCCCGCAGCTCGCAGCTGTCCCTGCTGAAGTATCTCTCATGATGGGTTTTTTGCGTCTCTTCCTTGCGTGCCTGTTTCTGCTGCCCGCGGTGGCACAGGCAAGTACTATCCGGCTCAAGGACCTGGTGGAATTCGACGGCGTCCGAGGCAATGACCTGGTCGGCTACGGCCTGGTTGTCGGCCTGGACGGCACCGGTGACGGGTTGCGCAACTCGCCGTTCACCGAAGAAATCATGTCCAATATTCTGGAGCGGCTTGGTGTCAACGTGACCGGCGAGCAGTTCCGGCCAAAGAACGTGGCGGCGGTCTTTGTGACTGCTACCCTGCCGCCCTTTGCCCGCGTCGGCAGCACTATTGACGTGACCGTGTCGGCCATCGGCGATTCCAAGAGCCTGATGGGCGGCACGCTGATCATGACACCTCTGAACGCTGCGGACGGTCAGATCTACGCCGTTGCCCAGGGGACAATCCTGGCTGGCGGCACGGTGGCCGAAGGCGAAGCTGCCACGGTTACCCAGGGGGTGCCGACGGCAGGCGTTATTCCCTCGGGTGCCCGTGTCGAGCGGGAGATCGATTTTGACCTGGCCTCGCTGAGCTCCATGCGGCTGGCGCTGCGGGAGCCGGATTTCACCACTGCCGGGCGGATCGAACGTGCGATCAACAACGAGTTTGGCCGAAACGTTGCCCTGATGCGGGATTCCGGCACCGTCGAAGTCGACATCCGCCGCACTAATACCCGCTCAACGGCGCATGCGGTGGGCCGGATCGAAAACATTCTGGTCGAACCTCAGCGCAAGGCGCGGGTGGTGGTCGACCAGCGCTCCGGTACTATCGTGATGGGCAGCGACGTGCGCATTTCCCGCGTGGCCGTCGCCCAGGGCAACCTCACCCTGCGGATTGAAGAGACGCCGCTGGTTGTGCAGCCCAATCCCTTCGCGGATGGCGAAACGGTTGTCGTGCCGCGTACCGGTGCTGCCATCGAGGAAGAGGAGGGGATCCAGTTGGCGGAGGTGCCGGAGACTACTTCGCTTTCGGAAGTTGTGGCAGGCCTGAACGCGCTGGGAGTGTCGCCACGGGACATGATCGACATCCTGAAGAGCCTGAAGGCCGCAGGGGCCTTGCACGCGGAATTTGTCGTCCGCTGACAGTTTCGCTAGCCCTGACAGGAAACGCCCCGGCTTCACTTGCTGAAGCCGGGTTTTTTTGCTGGCTGCTAAGCCAATCGGTCCCGGCTCTCACCAGGCTGTGCCTGCAGATCAGGCCGTGTGCTTGAACTTTGCTTGCGATCCATCGAAGCGCATCACGGCCGGAGACGGTCTGTTTAAGAGTTTGGAGCGTTGAGGGTCTTTGGCAGGTCGGAGAGGAAGCTTTCCCGCAGACGGGCTTTACATGTGCAGCTGCTCATTAGGGGGCCGGTAACGCTCCGCCGCTGTCCAGGGCCGGAGCCAGCGGTCGGAGAAGCCGGCCGGGGCTATGCCCAGCTTGCTGCAACTCCAGCCCGCCTCCTGCGGATATCAGCGAACACTGCTTCTGCCGGCGGCGTGAGCGCCTGCATAAGAAAAGCCCGGGCCACACAATGGGCCCGGGATTTTGCTTGTTAGCGGATTGGAACGTCAGGGGTAGTAGCTGCGCACAAGGGCGGTGGCGATCAGGCTCCAGCCGTCGGCAACAACAAAGAACGCCAGTTTGAACGGCAGGGACACGATGGCCGGCGGCACCATCATCATACCCATGGACATCAGGATCGCGGCGACCACAAGATCGATCACCAGGAAGGGCAGAAAGACCAGAAAGCCGATCTGAAATGCGCGCGCAATTTCCGACAGCAGGAAGCTCGGGACCAGTGCGGACAGCGGCGCCTCCGGCACCGGGTCCATGCCCTGTGTTTCCGGCCTGAGATCCGCAATCGCGTAAAACGTGTCCGGATCCAGCCGGTTGGCCATGAAGGCCCGGAACGGCTCCAGGCTGCGGGTAATGGCCTCGCCCGGTTCAAGACGCTCTTCCAGCAGCGGGCTGATCCCGGTGCTCCAGGCCTCGGTAAAGACCGGCTCCATCACGAAATAGGTCAGGAACAGCGCCAGGCTGATGATCAGCATGTTCGGCGGCGCCTGCTGCAGCCCGATGCCCTGGCGCAGGATCGACAGGACCGTCACCAGGAACGGAAAGCAGGTGATCATGATCAGCAGGCCGGGGGCCAGGCTGAGCACGGTAATCAACAGGATCAGCTGGATCGAGCGGGCCGAAATCGACTCGCCGTCTGCCAGCGAAAGGCTCAATTCTTGAGCCAGGGCGGTTTGCGGCAAGGCCAGCAGAAGCGCTGAAACCAGGGCCGCCCGCACAAAGGTCTTGTGTGTCATCCCAAACCGCTTTGCAGATCGGCAATTTCCGTCAGCCGCACGGCCAGCTGGCCTGCCTGTTCGCCCTCCAGCTCCTCCAGCTGGCCACGCGCGACCAGCCGGTCGCCCACGTAGAGGTCGACCGGGTCCTCGACCCGCTTGTCGAGAGTCAAAACCGCGTTTTCACCCAGACTCATCAGGTCGCGGATCAGCGGCCGAGCCTTTCCGACCGAGACAACCACTTCGACAGGAACCGAAACAAAGGGATTGCTTGCATCAGCGGCTTTCATGTTCTGATCGGCGGCGTCATCCATACTGGCTGTCCTCTTTCGCGTGATAGGTGAAGGCTTCAATCGATTCCTGGATCGATTCGAGAAGGGCGTCGCAATTGATTTCGCACTCGGTGCTGCCGACGCTCAGATAGGCTTGGCCGGAGGACAGCGCGCTGTCTTCCCGCACGGTTACAGGCACGGAGAAGTTCTGCGGCAGCAGGCTGCGCACCGGCGCCCCTTCGCCCGGAGACACCACGATCTGCATCGGCTGGTCGGTCTGCCCCTTCGCCATTCCGGCAAGCTGATCGACGATGTGATGCCCGAAAGAGGCAGCCATCGCATCCGGCAGCACGGCACTGGTCAGCACCTTGAACATCGGATCCAGCGAATCGAGCAGCTGGCTCTGCGCTTCGTGATAGGTAAAGCTCAGGTCTTCCAGTGAGTTGGCCAGTTCGGTGGAGATCCGGATGGTTTCCTGATCCTTGGCCGTCACTGCATCGTCCCAACCGGCGCTGTAGCCTTTTTCAAAGGAGGCCAGCCGCTGTTCTTCCATCACTTCCTCGGACACCGCCGGCAGCACTGGCTCCGCCGGAGTTTCGAATCCGAAGTCCTCAAGCAAATGAGCAATTGTCATCAGGCTTGCTCCTTGTTCTCTTCCAGCCAGCCGCGCAGGATCTGGACGGTTTCCTCCTGACGCTCGCCAATCAGGCTGCGCAGACGGTCGACCGGGTCATCCATGCTGCCGCCCAAGGCCGGAAACCCGGCCGCGCCCATCATGTCGCCCGTGCCCATGGCCGGCAGGCCGCCCATCGGTTCGAACTGCCCGGTTTCGTTGTTTTCGATTTCACCATCGAGCGCGAGGCCCGCGCCCAGGTCCGGAGCGGTCATGAAGCCGTCGCTGCCAACCCCGGGCAACCCAGGCAATTCACCGCCGTCAGGGCCCGGCAGCGCTGCCACCGGCGCAGCCTGATTCGACAGGATCGGGCGCACCACGAAGAGGCCCAGGATCAGGCTGACGAGGGCCAGCGAACCGATCTGGATCAGCGACATCGCGTCAAAGTAGAGGTTGTCGAGGAAAGACGCGGTGGCCACAGTGCCCTTCGGCTCAACTGCCGGCAGCTCCATGGACTTAAGGGTGATAACGTCGCCGCGTTCCTCGTCAAAGCCGACTGCTGCGGAAATCAGCTCCCGCATGGCGGCGAGCTCTTCTTCCGGCCGGGGCTGGAATACGGTTTCGCCGGCATCATTGGTGACGGCGGTGCCGTTGACCAGCACCGCGACCGTCAGGCGCTTGATGGCACCGGGGCCGCGGAGGATCTCTTTTTCGGTTTCGGAGATTTCATAATTGATCCGCTCGCGGGTTGCGCTGGTGTTGGCCTTGGACCCCTGGCCGGAAGCGGCATCACCATCAGGAATATTGGAGGCAACGGTGACTTCGCCCGCTTGGTTGGTGGAAGAATCGGCGCGTTCTTCGACATCGGTGCTGACGGCGACGCGGCTTTTCGGGTCCACCCGCTTTTCCCGGATAGATTCGGTGTCGGTGACGGTCTCGACACTGACTTCGACCACGGCATTGCCCTGGCCGACGCGGGCCTCGACAAGGCGCATCACCCGCTCGCGAATCGTCTGCGAGCGGTCATCGGTGCCGGCGCCAGCCGCCGCGGTGGCATCCGAAGACCCGATCAGCGCGCCGTTGGCGTCGATCACGGCAACGTTTTCCACTGCAAGACCGGTGACAGCGGAGGACACCAGGAAGCGGATGGCATTAGCCTGCGCAGGTGTGATCGGCGAGCCCATCGGCACGATGGAGACCGATGCGGTGGGCTCAACCGTGCGCTGGAACGGATTCGATCCGGTGTTGGCGATATGCACCCGGGCCTGGCTCACATGCGGGCTGGCGACAATGGTGCGGGCCAATTCGCCTTCCTTTGCACGCCAGTAGGCGGCGTCGAACATTTGCGAGGTGGTGCCGAAGCCGCTGAGCGAATCGAGCAGCTCATACCCTTTGCCGCCATTGGCGGGCAGGCCCTCGCTGGCCAAGGTCATCCGAAGTTCGTCGCGCTGCGTCGACGGCACGTAGATCGAGCCGCCACGCACTTCATATTGAGTGCCGCGCTGTTCCAGCGCCCGCACCACATCTCCGGCCGAGCCGCTTTCCAGCCCGGCATAAAGCAGTGTCATTGATGGCTTGCTTGCCACATGGGACATCGCGATGACGCTGAGAATCATGATTACCGTGGCGCCCACGGCTATCAGACGCTTTCGCATGTCCATTTCTGCCCAGACATTCTTGATCTGCTGCACATTAACCTCCGTCGCACCGGCGTTCTGTCCGGCGTGCAACCGTTTTGACGGATCGGCCTTAACATTCGGTTAGTTCCTCACAGGTTATGAAGAAGCTGCACGACGTTTTAGGGATAGCCATGACAGACGCTGCAGTGGATACAGAAGCAGAAGCCCCGGCCAAGAAAAGCAAACTGCCCCTGATCATCGGGGTGGTGCTGGCATTGGTTGGCGGCGGCGGCGGATTCTTTGCCGTTCAGTCAGGCCTTCTTCCCTTTGGTCAGAAAGCAGCGCCAGAACCGGCGCATGCGGCCGAAGAGGCGCCAGAAGGCGTGGACACTGGTGAGACGGCGGAGGATATCGCCAATCTTGCCTTTATCGAAATGGACCCGATTGTGATTACCCTGCGCAAAGCCAGCGGTATCAAGCATTTGCGGTTCCGCGCGCAACTTGAGGTCGACCTGGCGCACCAGGCCGAGGTCGAGAAAATCCTCCCGCGGGTTATCGATGTCCTGAACAGCTACCTGAGAGCACTGGAGCTTGAGGATCTGACCGATCCGATGGCTCTGCCGAAACTGAGAGCGCAGATGCTGCGGCGGATCAATATTGCGACCGGCCAGGGCCGGGTGCGTGATCTGCTGATCATGGATTTCGTACTGAACTAGGAGGACAGGATGGACATTATTGCTGATATCCTGCTTGCGGCCGGAGCGCTGGGCGCCGGATTCTATTGTCTGGTGCTGTCGCGCAGGCTGAAGCGGTTCAATGACCTGGAAAAGGGTGTGGGCGGCGCGGTTGCCGTTCTGTCTGCCCAGGTGGATGACCTGAACAAGTCGCTGCAGGCGGCGCAACAGGTGTCTGACGGCTCCAGCAAGGCGCTGCAGCAGCTGACGGGCCGGGCCGAATCGGTGGCGCAGCGGCTGGAGCTGATGATGGCGTCCATGCATGACATCCCCGAGGCCGGAGCTGCAGCCCCGGCGGCAGAACCTGCTGCGGAAGATGAAGCGATGGCAGCCGCCTATGAGGCCGAATCGCAGCCCGCGGCGGCAGAGCAGGATGAGGCCAAGCCCTCCGGCCTGATGTTCGTCCGCCATAACCGCAGCCATAACCGGGTGGCGTAATGGCAAAGACGGCAAAGAAATCCAAGCGCTTGCGGCGTGGAAGCACACTGATGATGCTGGCGGTGCTGCTGATGGGCTCTGCCGCGGTGCGGCTGGGCCTGGAGGCCGGTCCCGCAATCGCCCGCGAAGTGGCCAGCCTGAAGGAGCCGGGCGGTGAAGAGCCCGTTCACAAGGGCGAGCCGCAGCGCGAATCGATGCCGACTTCGGCTGAGCTGCAGACGATGCTGGCTGCCTTCCAGGAGCGGGAGCAGGCATTGGCCGCTCGCGAAGCGGAGATCCAGGACCGGATGAAGGCGCTGGAAATCGCTGATCAGGCGATTGACAAGAAGCTGGCGGCGCTGGAGCAGGCTGAAGACAAGCTGCGCGCGACCCTCGCCCTGGCCGATGGCGCCACCGAGGCGGATGTGACCCGGCTGACCTCTGTCTATGAGCAGATGAAGCCGAAGGAGGCTGCAGCCCTGTTCGAGGAAATGGATCCCGCGTTTGCGGCTGGCTTCCTCGCGCGGATGCAGCCGGAGGCTGCGGCGGGAATCATGGCGGGCCTGAGCCCGGAGGCCGCCTATACAATCAGCGTTGTCCTGGCCGGACGCAACGGAGCAGTGCCCAAGGAGTGACTTGGGCGCGCAGGCTTAGTCTTTCCTTAGGAAGACTCGCCTAAACTTATAAAAACCAATGGAATTCGGAGTGGACCTATGATCGGGATTGTAGGCATTGTGGTGATCTTTGCCATGGTGTTCGGCGGATACCTTCTGGCCGGCGGCAAGATGGCGATCATTCTGAAGTCGCTGCCGTTTGAAATGATGATGATCGGCGGCGCTGCTGTCGGGGCGTTCCTGATTGCCAACGACATGGGCGGCGTCAAGCACACGCTCAAGGACGTCGGCAAGGTGTTCAAGGGCCCAAAGTGGAAGCCTGATGACTACCGCGATCTCCTCTGTCTGCTGTTCGCGCTGATCCGGATCGCCCGGGCCAATCCGGTTGAGGTGGAACAGCATATCGAAGACCCGGAAAACTCCTCGGTATTCAACAAATACCCCAAGATCCTGGGCGACAAGGAAGCGGTGAACCTGATCTGCGACACCATGCGCTCGGCGTCGATGAACTATGACGACCCGCATCAGGTCGAAGAAGTGCTGGAAAAGCGGATGGAGGCCAACCTGCATCATGCGCTGCACTCCAGCCATGCGCTGCAGACCATGGCGGACGGCCTGCCCGCCCTTGGGATCGTCGCGGCGGTTCTGGGCGTTATCAAGACCATGGGCTCAATCGATCAGCCGCCCGAGGTTCTGGGCAAGCTGATCGGCGGCGCCCTGGTGGGGACCTTCCTCGGCGTGTTTCTGTCCTATGGCCTGGTTGCGCCCTTTGCGGGCAAGGTGAAGGCTGTGGTTGAGGAAGATGCCCACTTCTACCAGCTGATCCGCGAGGTGCTGGTGGCCAACCTGCACAACCACGCCGCAGCGATCTGCATCGAAGTCGGCCGCCAGAACACCCCGTCGCATTTCCGCCCCGGCTTCTCGGAGCTGGAAGAAGCCCTCAAATCGGTGAAACAGGACGCAGCATGATCTGGCGAGCACTTGCCACGGCGGCCGTTGTCCTGACGGCCGGCACTGTCCAGGCACAGACGATTGTGACCCGCTCGGGCGAGCACAAGGGGTTCACGCGCCTGGTGATGCGCCTGCCGGATGGCGCGGACTGGTCGCTGACTCAAAGCGGCACTACGGCGACGGTCAACATTGACGCGCCTGAGGTGGTTTTTGATACCTCCAGGGTCTTCAACCTGATTCCCCGCACCCGGCTGCAATCATTGGGGCAGAACAGCCCCGGCCAGCCGCTGCGGCTGCAGCTGGGCTGCGAGTGCACGGTCACCTCCTACGTGCAGGAAGATGGCTACCTGGTGGTTGATATCCGCGATGGCGGGAAACCGGCGCCGCAGCCTCAGTATTCCTCGGCAGGCAGCATCCTTCCGGTTACCACACCCGCTGCTGGCGGCGGTTACCGGTTCAGTTTCTCCCAGTCGGCCGCGGCGGATGCGCGGATGGCGCTGGCCGCGGCCGTTGCGGGGCGGTCTGATCCAGCGCGCTCAGTCCGGCCTCAAGAGACCCTCAAGGCGCCGGATCCGGCAACTGCACCTGCCGTGGAGGAAGAAAAGGCGGCAGAGGATATCGTTTTGCCGCTGGATGGAAGCAGATCCCCCGAGGCCGCGGAAGGCGTTGCCGAAGGCGCGCTTCCGGGGCTGCCGGATGCTGGAATGCTGCTCAATATGGAGGAGACTGAACGCGCGGCCGTGGTCAGGGAATCCGAGCAGCGGTTGCTGCAGCAGATCGGCCGGGCGGCCAACCAGGGTCTGGTGAGCGTGGCAGCGGACGGGCTGCCAGACGCGAATCCGGTGGCAGGGCTGGATCCTCTAGGGCGTTCGGACAGGCCCTTGAATCCGCTCGACCATATGTCCGTCACCTCTGCAATTGACCGTGAAACCGGACTGATGGCGGCTCTCAGCGATGGCAGTAGCGAAGCATCGCATTGTTTGCCTGACAGGGATGTGGCGATCCGTTTCTGGGGTAACGAAAGCCCGTTTTCCGATCAGATCGGGCCATTGCGCAGCGCGCTGGTCCGGGAATTCGACGACATCAGCCCGGCGGGCGTTTATGCGCTGGCGCGGATATATCTTTATTTCGGCTTTGGTGCGGAAGCCCGCTCCATGCTGGCAATCCTGCCGGCCTCGGAGCAGGGCAGCCCGGATGCGGCCTTGCTGAAGGCGATGGCGCTGCTGATGGATGGTGCGGCCTTACCGCCCTCCCACCCGTTGTCCGGGCAGCAGGGGTGCGAAGGCAACAGCGCTCTCTGGGGAGTTCTGGCTGACGGCGCAGTCAAGAAAAATGCCAATAGCGACGCCATACAGCAGGCGTTTTCCAAGCTGCCGACGCATCTGCGGGTGCACCTGGGACCGCGGGTCAGCAAGATGTTTGCCGAAGCCGGGGAGCACCATGTCGCGGAAGCGGTGCTTAGGGCGGTGGACCGGACCGGAATTGCGGAAGTGCCGGAAATCAACCTGGCTGAGGCGGCGATCGCGGAACTGGAGGGCGATACCGAGAAGGTGGCCGAAGAGCTGACCAGCGAAGTTGCGGAGCGTACGGGCAATGCACCGGCCGCGCTGATCGATCTGGTTGCCCTCAGCGTCAAGGAGCGCAAGGCGCTGTCGCCGGATGTGCCGGACCTGATTGCTTCCTACGAGCTGGAAAACCGGGACACGGAGCTTGGTGCCGAACTGCGCAAAGCCCAAGTATCCTCGCTGGCGCTGATGGGGCAGTTCCAGGACGCGTTTCAGGAACTCAAGGGGCTGACGGAGCATGATGGGCCCGGCGCCAGGGCCGCAGCGCTGGAGCCGCTGATGCTGCTGCTGGCGGAACGCGCGGACGATGTGACCTTCCTGCAGTACGGGCTGGTCTTTGCCGGGCAGGCCACGGCAGCTGAGGCAGCCCCGGTCGCTGCGCCAGTGGCCCGCCGGCTGCTGGATCTCGGTTTTGCGGACCAGGCACAGGAGCTGCTCAACAAGCTATCCCTGGCGCCGGAGGATGAAACCCGCCGCCTGATGATGGCCGAAGCCGCGCTGGCGCTGGATAAACCGCACCGGGCGCTGGTTGAGCTGATGGGCCTGGATGGGTCCAGGGCCAACCGCCTGCGCGCCGAGGCTCTGTGGCGCAATGGTGAATATGCCCGCGCCGGGGAGTACCTGCTGGCCGAGGACGAAAAAGATGCAGCGGCCCGCGGGTTCTGGCACTCCGAGAACTTGGGGGCGATCGAGGAAATCGAACCTGAGGAGGGTGCGCAATTCGGCACTGTCGCCTCTGTCACCACCAAAATCGGCGAAACCGCCCAGGATCCGGACAGCCTGCCGCCGCTGGCATATGCGCGGGCCCTGGTGGAGAGCAGCGAGGGGACACGGGGCGGTATCGCCGACTTGCTGAACCAGGTTGGCACGGCTTTGACTACACCCGGCGAAGATGAGTGATCCGGGTGCCGGATCACTGCATTCAGGCCGCCCCGTCCGGGCGGCTTTTGCATTTGGCTGATAACACTTTGTCAACTGGCTGCCGCTAACGTGAGGACCGGGTGAATCCTGATCTGGAACGGGCAGAATGCCGGAAAACTATTCAAAACTTTGCCTGCAAGGGCTGAGTCCGCACGCAACACGCGCGGCGCGAGGGGCTTTGGCGCTTGCCAGTGCCTTTCCGACTTTCTTCTTCACAGACTTTTTCCGCGGTTTTGTGCCGTCAGCTGCTGCCGCGGTGCCAGCAGGCCTGCTCCGGGCAGTTGCCTGGCGGGAAACCGGGCGGCTGCGGTGCTTGCCATCCCGCCAGCAGCTGAATGGCTTGGACTGCCATGCCCCAGCTCTCGGTCAGATGCTCAACCAATTGAATATTTGCAATAATAAATGGGGCCAGAACCGTGCCTAAGCTGACGACGGAACAACTCTTCAGCCCTACTGTCCTGCTGGCGCTGGCGCTGATGGCGATCATCGTGATGATGATCCTTCCCATGCCGGCCTGGGTGCTGGACGTCGGGCTGGCAGCCTCCTTTGCGCTTGCCATCCTGATCTTCACCATCACCCTGTTCATTGAAAGACCGCTGGATTTCTCCTCCTTCCCGACGGTTCTGCTGGCGTCGCTGATGCTGCGCCTGTCGCTGAACGTCTCCTCCACCAAGCTGATCATCGGCCAGGGCCATTCCGGCACCGATGCGGCCGGCAATGTGATCGAAGGCTTCGCCCAGTTCGTCATGGGCGGCAGCGTATTCCTCGGCCTGGTGGTGTTCGGGGTGCTCTTGATCGTCAACTTCATGGTGATCACCAAGGGTGCGGCGCGGATGGCCGAAGTGGGTGCCCGCTTTGCCCTGGACGGGATGCCGGGCAAGCAGCTGGCGATTGACGCGGATATGTCCGCGGGTGCCATCGACCACCAGACCGCCAAGGAACGCCGTGAGCGCGAGCAGCAGGAAACAACTTTCTTCGGTTCGCTGGACGGTGCCTCGAAATTCGTAAAGGGCGACGCCATCGCCGGCCTGCTGATCACCCTGCTGAACCTGGTGATGGGGCTGATCATGGGCGTTCTGGTCCATGGCATGCCGGTCGGCAGCGCGTTTGAGACCTATGCCATTCTGACGGTTGGCGATGGCCTGGTGTCGCAGATCCCCTCGGTGATCATTTCCATCGCAGCGGCGCTGCTGCTGGCCCGCGGCGGCACCACCGGCGCCACCGATACCGCCCTGTTTGACCAGTTCGGCCGCCACCCCGCCGCGCTGACCACTGTCGCCGTGCTGATGGTGCTGTTTGCGCTGGTTCCGGGCCTGCCGTTTCTGCCTTTCGTTATCGGCGGCGGAGTTCTGGGCTACACCGCCTTCCGGATGGCCAAGAAGAAGAAGGACGACGAGGAAGCCGAGATAGAGGGGAAGATCGAGGAAGCGTCTGATCCGTCCGCCTCGCGGCCGCTTGGCGACATTCTGGATCTCGACGATCTGCATCTGGAGTTTGCGCCCGACCTGGTCAGCATGGTGCTGGATGCCGGCACCGGCCTGGACGCGCGGATCGCAAACATGCGGTCCCACATCGCAACGACATTTGGCCTGATCCTGCCGGAGATCCGGCTGACCGACCAGCACGATCTGGAGCGGGGCACCTATGTGATCAAGGTGCAAGGCGTCGAACAGGTCCGCGGCACTCTGCATCCCGATATGGTTCTGGCGCTGATGCCCGACAACCATGATGCGCTGCCCCCTGGCACAGATGTGACCGAGCCGGTCTATGGCGCCCCGGCGCGCTGGATTTCTGCCAAGGCACAGGAGCAGGCGGCGCTGGCCGGCGCCACTGTGGTCACGCCGCCGGAAATTCTGGCAACCCACCTTCTGGAAATCATCAAGCAGAACTTCAGCCGCCTGCTGACGCTCAAATCCCTGCGCCGCCTGCTTGATGAAATGACGCAGCTGTCCGACAGCTTCCGCGCCGAGGCAAACCGCAAGCTGCTGGATGCGCTGGTGCCGGACAAGGTGCCGATGGACACGCTGCATGCGGTCCTGCGGCTGCTGCTGGAGGAGCGGGTGTCCATCCGCAACATGCCTTTGATCCTGGAATCGATTGCCGAGGCGCGCACGCACACCTCGCAACCTGAGCTGATCTGCGAGCATGTGCGCCAGCGCCTGGGTTTCCAGCTGGTAGCCGAGATGAAACGAGAGGATGGCACCATTCCGCTGATCCAGCTGGCGCCGGAATGGGAAGACAAGTTCTCGACCTATCAAGTTGATGCGCAGGGGGCCGGGCTGGACATCGCGCTGCCGCCGGATCTGTTCAACCGTCTGGCCGACGGGCTGAGCGACAAGCTTTCGACAATCACCGATCAGGGCGTGTTCGCCGCGGTGGTGACCTCGACCCGCCGCCGCCGCTATCTGAGAACGATACTGAAATCCCGCGGCATCACCAATCCGGTGCTGTCCTTCGAGGAAATCGGTCTCGAGGCTCGGCCTGCCCTTGTTGGCATGGTGCAGGCATGAACCTGGACTTTCTGCCGCCAGAGCTTGTTTTGATGCTGGGGGCAGGGTTCTGGCACGCCGCGATCGTATTCCTGAGAGTGGCAGCGATGGTGTCGGTGCTGCCTGCAATGGGGGAGCTTTATGTTCCCGCGCGGGTTAAGCTGGCGGTCGCCGCTGCCTTTACATTCGTCGTGGCACCGGCGCTGCCTGCATTTCCCGAACCGGACAATGTGCTGGCCTACGCCCGCTTTGCGGTGACCGAAGCCATCATCGGCCTGGCCTTGGGCATTGGTGTCCGGATCTTCGTGCTGGCACTGCAGACGGCAGGCACAATGGCGGCGCAAGCCACGTCGCTGTCGCAGGTGCTGGGCGGCATCGGGGCGGAGCCGATGCCCGCCCTTGGCGCTGTTCTGATGATCTCCGGCGTGACCCTTGCCACGATGATGGGGCTGCATGTGCGGGTGGCGGAACTGCTGATCGGCTCTTACCAGATGTTTCCCGCGGGCCAGTTTCCGGCTGCTTCAGGGCTTTCGGAATGGGGTGTCTTCCGGGTGTCGCAGAGCTTTTCGCTGGCGTTCACGCTGGCAGCGCCCTTTGTGATTACCGCAGTGATCTACAACCTCACCCTTGGGGTGATCAACCGCGCGATGCCGCAGCTTATGGTGGCTATGGTCGGTGCGCCGGTGATCACCCTGATGGGGCTGTTCATCCTGATGGTCGGCAGCCCGGTGATCCTGGATGTCTGGTCCCGGGCCTTGATGACATTCTTTGCAGATCCAGGGGGCGGCATGCCATGAGCGGCCAGGACGACGACTCAGACAAGTCATTCGAGCCAACGGAACAGAAGCTCCGCAAGGCCCGGGAAAAAGGCGAAGTTGCCAAATCCACCGACCTGTCGGTGGCAGCAGCCTATCTGGGTTTGATCATTGCCTTCTACGCGGCGGGCAGCAGCAGCATCGAAGGGATCGGCACCGCACTGATGGCCTACCTTGACCAGCCGGACCGGCTGGCGCCGCTGTTTTTCGAAGGCTCCGCCGCGGCGCCTGTGGGCGGGTTCATCGGCAGCGCGTTCCGGCCGGTGCTGCCGTGGTTTCTGGTGCCCTTTGTACTTGTGCTGCTGTCGATTGTCGGCCAGCGCGCGCTGGTGTTTGCGCCCAGCAAGCTGGAGCCGAAGCTGTCGCGCATCTCGATAGTCTCCAATGCCAAGAACAAACTTGGCCGGTCCGGCCTGTTTGAGTTTCTGAAGAGCTTTCTGAAATTGGTGCTCTATTCGGTATGCCTGGGCGTTTATCTGTCCCACCGGCTGCCCGAGATGATTGCCTCTTCCGGCACTGGCCCGCAATCGGTGGTTATGATGCTGGCGCAGCTGTCGATGGAGTTCTTGTTCCTGGCGCTCATCATCGCGCTGGCAATCGGGATCGTCGACGCCGCCTTCCAGCACGCCGAGCACCGCCGCAAGAACATGATGTCGCGCAAGGAAATCCAGGACGAGATGAAGGAAGCCGAGGGCGACCCGCATATGAAGGGCCAGCGGCGCCAGCGCGGTCAGCAGATCGCGATGGGGCAGATGCTGGCCGATGTGCCCAAGGCGGATGTGGTGATCGTCAACCCGACCCACTATGCGGTTGCCCTGCAGTGGAGCCGCGAGCCGGGTGCTGCGCCGGTCTGTGTTGCCAAGGGTGTCGATGAAATTGCCGCGGCGATCCGGCGGGTTGCCAATGAAAACGCGATTCCGATCCACAGCGATCCGCCGACCGCACGGGCGCTGCACGCGGCGATCGAGATCGGGGATGAAATTCTGGAAGAGCATTATGCGCCGGTAGCTGCGGCAATCCGCTTTGCCGAGGAGATGCGCCAGCGTGCCAAGGGGAAGGTTACATGAAGCAGAAAATGCTGGATCAGATGGCAGCGGTGACCGCTGCGCAATACATGCAGGAGCATGCCAGAATTCAGCCCGTGCTGGCCCGGGAGGCTCAGCTGCGCGGACAGCTGGCCAAGCTGAACGATCAGGTGCAGGCCGCGCGCGAGCATGCTGATGGCGATCACGCGATGAAGGCTTTGGGGGCCGATCTGTTGTGGCAGGGCTGGCATACGCGCACCCGGCGGCAGCTGAACCAGGAACTGGCCAAGGCCACTGCGCAAAAACTGCGGAGCATGGATCAGCTGCGCAAGGCCTTCGGGCGCAAACATGCGGTTGAAACGATGGCCGCTGCCGAACGCAAACGGCACAAGGCCGAGAAGGCCAAGGCCCTGATGGCCCGGCTGCTGGAGGGCTGAGCTCTCCGGGCACTCCTTGGCAAAGGAAAACGGCCGGCCTCCAGGGGCCGGCCGTTTTGTGTTTGAACTGCCTTGCCGGGTCAGACGTCCTGCCGGGAAATCTCCATAATCAAAACATCATAAACGCCTTTGCCGACATATTTCCGCGCCGCCTCCCGCAGCGCCGTGCGCAGCGGATCAAGCACATCTGACCGGGTGAAAGCGCCGCGGAAGCCGCCCATGTTGGCGTGGTCGAAGAGGACCTGAAGGAACACATCGCGCAGCTTTGGCTCCAAGGCACGGATTTTCTCGCCGATACCTTGCTTGGCCTCCAGGCTCAGCGAAAGCACCACCAGCGACGTCAGTTGATCGCGCTCCACAACAGGCACCACGAACTGGTTGCTGATCTTGATGTATTCGCGCTGATTTTCTTCGCTATCTTCGGCGATTTCCTCTTCGGCTTCCTCAGCGGGCTTTGCGGCGCTGCCAGCCTCGGCAGCGTGCTTTTCTTCTGGCGCTGGCATCAGCATGATACCGGCACCGATACCGCCTCCGGTTCCGAGGATCAGAAGGATGACTGGCAGGAGTTTCGACAGCATGGCAACCCTCAGAATGGCAGGACAGCGTCAAGCAGCTGCTGGCCGTAGCGCGGCTGCTGCACATCGGTGATCTGGCCGCGGCCACCATAGGACACGCGGGCCGAGGCGATCTTGTCGTAGGTGATTTCGTTCTGGCGGCTGATGTCCTGGGGCCGGACATAGCCGGTCACCAGCAGCTCGCGCAGTTCGAAATTCACCCGCAGCTCCTGGGTCCCGCTGATCGCCAGAACCCCATTAGGCAGCACATCGACAACGGTGGCCGCCACCCGCAGCTCCAGTTTCTCGCTGCGCTTGACAGAACCTTTGCCGCCGGCCGCACTGGAGCTGCCCAGCTCCACCGCGTCTGCCGAGGTGGCGCCTTCCGGCAGTTTCCGGTCCAGCCGCTGCGGCAGGCCCAGAAGGTGCGGCATGTTCAGGCTTTCGGACCCCGACCGCGAACGCTGGGTGTCGTTGGAGATTTCCGCTTCTTCGTCGATTTCGATCACAACCGTCAGGATGTCGCCCCGCTTTATCGCGCGGCGGTCACCCAGCAGCGATTGCTGCGAGCCGCTCCACAGCGATGAGCCGTCAACGGTGCGCCGGGTCTGGGTCTGCGCGGGCAGGCCCTGATAGAGCATCGCGACATGCTCGGGCGTTTCATTGGCGGGAGTGAAGGTGGGCGGCTTGCCCAGGTGATCCATCCGGCCGCAGGCGCCCAGGAGGGCCAGCCCGAAAAGCAGCGGTTTGACGGGGGAAATTTTCATAGTCATCAGTTTACCTCGACGGAGCCGTCTTCCTTGATCCGTCCGGTGACGGTGGTGCGGGAAGAGAGATTCATGACCCGGACGGCTTCACCGGCGGCGCCGCGGCCCAGGGCACGCCCTTCTGCGGCAATGGTCAGCACGCCCTGACGGAAGATCAGGGTGACCAGGTCGTTGCGTTCAATGATGGCCGGCGGGCCGATGTCGCCGGGCCGCAGGGGCCGCCCGGCGTAAAGCGCGACGCGTGCTTCCATGCCTGCAACCTCTGCCGGGTCCGACAGCGCGCCGAGAATCTCGCCTTTCTTGAGCGCCAGATCTTCGGCGTTCACGATCTCCTTGGCGCGGATTGTGCGCAGCGGGATCAGGTAGTCCGCCCAGGCAGGCGGTGCGCACAGTGCGGCGGCAGTAAGGCAGGCAAGAGCAAGTTTCATCAGCGCACCTGTGTGGTTGCACCCATCATCTGGTCGACAGCCGAGATGACCTTGGCGTTCATTTCGTAACCGCGCTGGGCTTCGATCAGCTCCGTCACCTCGCGCACTGCATCGACCGAGCTGCCCTCCAGGTAGCCCTGGCGCAGGGTGCCGAGCCCGTCTTCGCCAGCGGTGGAGACGGTGGCGGCGCCCGAGGCTTCGGTTTCGGTGAACAGGTTGCTGCCGATCGCCTCCAGCCCCTTGGGGTTGGTGAAACCGGCCAGGGTGAACTGACCCAGAAGCTGGCCTTCGGGAGAATCCTCGAAGTACCCGTAGACTTCGCCCTCGGCATTGATCGAAATGCTGGTGGCGTCGTCAGGAATGGTGACTTCCGGCGACACCGCGAAACCGTCCGAGGTCACGATCAGCCCTTCGGCCGAGCGTTTCAGGGAGCCGTCGCGGGTATAGGCGGTCTGGCCGGAGGGCAGGGTCACCTCCAGGTAGCCCTTGCCGTCGATGGCGATATCCAAGTCGTTGTTGGTCTGCTGCAGCGCCCCTTGCGACAGATGAACGGAGACAGCGGCCGGGCGCACACCAAGGCCAACCTGCACGCCGGTTGGCAGCACGGTGCCGTCCGAAGCATTCACGGTGCCGGCCCGGGAGATCTGCTGGTAGTGCAGATCGGCGAACTCGGCGCGGCGGGCGTTGTAGGCGGTGGTGTTCATGTTGGCGAGGTTGTTGGAGATAGTCTCCACCCGCAATTGCTGGGCGCTCATGCCGGTTGCTGCGATCTTGAGGGCACGCATCTGGATTCTCCTAGGACTTGATCAGGTTTTTGATGGCATTGCGGATGCGCTCGTCTTCCGTTTGCAGAAAGCTCTGGCCCATCTCATAGGCGCGCTGCACTTCGATCATCCGGCTGACTTCGGAAATCGCGTTCACGTTGGAACCTTCCAGGAAGCCCTGCAGAACTTTCGAGTCGAAGTTCTCTTCGATGTCGCCCTCGACGCGGAACATCACTCCGTCCTCGCGTACCAGCGTGTGCTGCTCGACCGGTTTGAACAGGCCCAGCTGTCCCAGCAGGCGCCCGTTTGCGCTCAGCGAGCCATCCGAGCCCACTTCGATCTTGCCGGCATCCGGCGGCACAAAGACCGGTGCACGGCCCGCATCAAGAACCCGGTAGCCGTCCATGGTCACCAGATCGCCGGCGGCATTGGGGGAGAAGGCACCGGAGCGGGTCAGCCGTTCCCCTTGCGGGGTCTCGACCATGAAGAAGCCGTCCCCTTCGATGGCGAAATCGAATGTGCCGCCGGTATTGGTGAGCTGGCCCTGCTGCATCGAAGTGTTGAAGATATTGGCGCGCGACATCGACAGCGACGGCTCACCAGGCGAGGACTGCACGAATTCCGAGAAGATCAGCCCTTCCTGGCGGTAGCCGGTCGTGGCGGAGTTGGCGATGTTGTTGGCAATGACGCGCATTTCCCGCATCAGGCCTGACTGGCGTGAAATGGTGGCGTAACCTGCGTTTTCCATTAAGAGCCTCCGGCAATCATCGGAACAACGTGGCCGTCGAAAAAGGCCACCAGCGTTTGGGTCATGAAGCCCATGGTCATCCAGAACACGACCAGGATCGCTGTCAGCTTGGGCACGAATGTCAGCGTCATTTCCTGCACCGAGGTCAGGGCCTGGAACAGGCCGATGGCCAGACCGACCACCAGCGCGGTGATCAGGATTGGCGTCGACATGGTGACAGCGGTCCACAGCGCCTGGCGCAGCGTGTCATAGAAGAGGCTTTCGCTCATCATGGCTCAGACCGGCATCCTCAGGATTTCCTGATAGGCCTCGACGACCTTGTTGCGCACGGTAACCGCGGTTTCGACCGCCAGTTCGGTTTGCGCCAGCGCTTGCACCAGCGCATGCGGGTCCGCCTGCGAGGTCATTGCCTGTACCGATAGCTGCTCACTGTTCTGCAGTGTTGCTGCGAAGTTTTCGAAGCTCTGTTTGATATGGGCGCCGGCACCGGTGCTTTCGTGGTTGGGATCAGCTTTGGTGGCAGGGCGGGCGGCGGCATAGCCGCTGGCGGCGGAAAGGCTGCGAATATCCATTCTGGATCTCCAAAAATTTCAGTTAACGTCTCAAAAGTTCCATCAGCGATGCCGACATGGAGCGGGTCTGCTCGAACATCTTCAGGTTGGCCTCATAGCTGCGCTGCGCTTCGCGGGCGTCGGCGATCTCGATCATCAGATCTACGTTGGAGCCTTCGAAATGCCCGCTGTCATCGGCCAGCGGATGTGACGGGTCGTAGACTTTTTCCAGTTCGCTTCGATCCAGGGTGACCCGGCCGGTGCGCACATGCTCCACATCCGTCTGCAGCTCGCGCACCGATTCGAACGGCACTGCCTTGCGGCGGTATCCCGGTGTGTCGGCATTGGAGATGTTCTCCGACACATGGCGCAGGCGTGCGGCTTGTGCCTTGAGGCCGCTGGCGGTGACGGAAAGGGCTTTGGAGAATTCACTCATCTGTCATGCCTCCTCAGTTTTTGCCCAGGCTTGCGCGCAGGACGTTCATGGAGGATTTGTAGATGGCCATGGCACGCTTGTGCTGGCGTTCCGTATCAACGCCTTTCAGCAGCTCAGTCTCGACGGAAACCGAGTTGCCGTTGGGGTCGCTGCCGGTTTCGTCGGAAATGACAGCCCAGTCCATGCCGCTGCCTGCGGTGCCATTCAAATGGCT
This sequence comes from Leisingera coralii, assembly GCF_049056525.1. NCBI lineage: Bacteria > Pseudomonadati > Pseudomonadota > Alphaproteobacteria > Rhodobacterales > Roseobacteraceae > Leisingera > Leisingera coralii. Next base: position 198,538 of record NZ_JBHUPT010000002.1, read on the forward strand.
TCCGCGGGTTGCGATCATGCTGCCCGGGCGGGCGCCGGCGGCAAAAACTTCCTTGAAGGGCTTGATGTCCTTGGCGTGGTAACCGGGCGTATCGGCGTTGGCGATATTCTGGGATACCAATGCCTGGCGCTTACCGGCATGGGCCGCCATGGAATAGGCAATTTTGAATACGTTCAGTTCTGTGAACACCAGGGTTTCTCCCTTGATCGATTTCAATCAAGGCTTAACCCCGATTCCTTTAGAAATTGTTTTCAGGACAGCAACGGAGGCCGCCGCATGAAAACAGAGCTGGAAGCACTTACCCGTCAAATTGCCAGCACCCGCCTGGCGACGCAGATGGGCCGGGTGACGGGAATCTCAGGTGGCGAGATTGAAGTCAGCGGGCTGGCGTCCGCTGCACGGATCGGTGACCGGCTGGTGCTGCGCCGTGGCCCGAAAGACGAACTGCATGGTGAAGTTCTCAAGATAGGCGGTAATAATATCAGCATGTTGCCAGATCGGGCGCCGGATGGTGCCGCGATCGGCGATGCGGTGCTGCTGCATCCTTCGCCGGAATTCGCGCCCAGCGATCACTGGATCGGCCGGGTCATTGATCCTTTTGGCGAGCCGCTGGACGGCCGCCCGATGCTGCCGGGAGCAGTGGCGCGGGACCTGATGGCGGCCCCGCCCAAGGCCGCCGGGCGGCGGTCCATGGGAGAGCGGCTGGCCACTGGGCATGCATTGCTGAACACGATTCTTCCGGTTGTGCGCGGCCAGCGCGTTGGCCTTTTTGCAGGCTCCGGGGTGGGGAAATCCTCGCTCCTGGCCAAACTGGCGCGATGCATGGAAGCCGATGTCGTGGTGATGGCGCTGATCGGTGAGCGCGGCCGCGAGGTGAATCACTTTGTCGAAGAGGTCCTGGGGCCCGAGGGCATGCGCCGGGCAGTCGTGGTGGCGGCGACGTCCGATCAGTCGGCGCTGGTCCGGCGCCGCTGCGCCTGGGCGGCCATGACCGTGGCGGAGCATTTCCGGGACCAGGGCAAGAATGTCCTGTTCCTGGCCGACTCCGTGACCCGCTTTGCCGAGGCGCACCGGGAAATCTCCGCCGCCTCGGGAGAGGCGCCTGCACTGCGCGGCTATCCGCCGTCGGTGACGCCGCTGATCACCGGGTTGTGTGAACGGGCCGGCCCTGGCGGCGAGGGGCAGGGCGATATCACCGCCGTCTTCAGCGTTCTTGTGGCGGGCTCCGACATGGACGAACCGATTGCCGATATTCTGCGCGGGGTGCTGGACGGGCATATCGTGCTGAGCCGGGAGATCGCCGAGCGCGGCCGGTTCCCGGCGGTCGACGTGTCGAGATCGGTCTCGCGCAGCCTGCCTGCTGCGGCCACGGCCGAAGAAAACGAGGCCATCCAGCAGGTGCGCAAATTCCTGGGCGCCTATGAGCAATCCGAAGTGATGATCCGGGCAGGGCTATATGCTGAGGGCAATGACGCCGTGCTGGATCAGGCCGTCAAACTTTGGCCCGAACTGGACGCCTTTTTCGGCCGCGAGGACTCTGAGGGCATCACCAGCAGTTTCAACCGCCTGCTGCTGCTGCTGCGCCGCGCCAAGGCAGGGCGCTGAGGCACGGCTTGATGCCACTGAAAGTTGGAGAAACGGCGCCCGGCCAAGGCTTGCGGCGCCGTTTTCAGATGGCAGCTGTTACGATCAGGCTGATCACCAGCAGCAAAGCTGTTGAGTCTGCAGAGATGCCGGTCTCGCAACCGGCAGCTTCTGCCTGGATCAAACAGGTGGTGATCAGCTTTTCGCTTTTTCCCGATCGGAGAAAATGGCGATGTCACAACTGCCAAACGTCGTCTTGGATTTATCCCTGAAGAGGTCCGGCTGGTGGTCGAGGCCGCCTTGAGCCAGGTTCAATGGCAGACCCCTAGCAGTTCCGAACAGTTCGCGCAGCGCGGGCTGTCCCTTCAGGTTTGATTTCCTGGTATTTGCCGGGCTGCCGTCTTTTGCCAGGCTGGGCTCCTCACGTTCGCCGGAATTTGCGCCCCGCAAGGAAAGGCATTGCACGCCAATAAAGGCTTCGAAGGATTGCAGCCGGCCGGTGCAGACCAGATCGTGCATTGCCCAGGCGCCGCATTGTTGAGCGGCTGTCCTGGTCCAAACCCGAACGCGCCGCTGAATTGCACATAGCGGTTGTCGTCACTGCGGTTAGCCAGAGCGTCACTGGCTTCGGTGCCATCCTGGAAGAGGCGCTCCGGCAGAACAACTTCCTTGCAGTTATTCTCCTCCGGACCCAAGGCGCCAGGCGCGGCACGCAAAAGCCGGGGGCCGCTGATCGGGTCCCCGGCGCTTTAGACGCTGCCGGTACTTTCCGGGAAGCAAACGGACACACGCTGTTGCGGTCCATTCTGAATGATACCCTAGAACGGCATGTCGCAGGTGGCCTGCAAGGAGTTCCAGCCCGCTATTCCTGTTGCCGGCAGGAGGGGCTGGAAGATCACGAAGGCCGAACGGCAAACAGGCGGTCTTCGCGCGCCAGCAAGGTGCGCAGCGCCTTCAGGCAACGGTAGTGGTTGTTGCCGATCAGGGCGTCGGTTGCCTCGGCCAGGGAGGCGCGGCTGTCCGGGTCGGTGAAGACCTGGCTCAGCTCCTCGATCCGGCGCAGCATCGGCAGGCGCTCTTCTTCGGGGTCGGCATCGCCGGACAGGATCAGCTGCGCGGCATAGCATACCCGGCGCACCGGCGTATTTGCTTCTTCCGGATGGATGGCATCGCGCAGGCGCAGGATGTTGGCATCCGGGGTTACAATGGACAGGCGGCTGCGGCGGTCGCCGTTTTCAATCACCGCGCCATTCACAAGGACACGCTCCTTGGGGGCAAGTTTCAGGACAAGTCCGCTCATATTCAGGAAGCTCCGCTGCGGAGGCCACGCATGATGGCCGTATTGATTTCCACCAGGGGCCGGACATTGGCCTTGCGCTGAAGCACTTTACTGGTGTGCTGTCTCGTGAATTCCGCCAGTTCGAAAAGGTTCTGTTTCAGGTCGTCCGGCAGGGGATTACCTTTCGAAGCGATGTCTGCCGTGAAAATGGACCAGAGCTTGCGGTTGTCGTTCAATGCCTTTGCAAGGTCATTGAACCCGCCGCGGCCTTTCTGCGCTGACGTGATCAGCTGACGCGTTACGCGGGCGACCACTTCATACTCGAAATTCTTTGCTGTCCGGGTCGGGGCCTTTGCCGCCGAATAGGCACTCTTCGCCTTCAGAAGGGCATTCACGTGTTTTCCTAACGTATTAATCTTCAGGTTCTCTGAGAGGGGAAGACCGGGGCGCTTTCAGCGCCCCGGATCAGGCTGTTAACGGAACAGCTGCTGCAGGGTCGATGGTGCCTGGTTGGCAATGGTCAGCGACTGCACAGCCAGCTGCTGCTGGGTCTGCAATGCCTTCAATCGCGCCGAGGCCTCTTCCATGTTGGTGTCGGCCATGGTGCTGACACCCGATTTCAGCGAGTCAGTCAGTTTCGAAACGAAGCTGTTCTGGTCGGTCAGGCGGTTGCTGTCCGCACCCAGCTGGGCCGCGCTGTCGATAGCAAAGGTCAGCATGGCTTCGACTTCAGACAGAACCGTTGCTGCATTGGTCGAGTCCAGCGCGGTCATGGTGGTAGTGTCCATGTTGGCGGCAGTGTCGATCCCAGAGATAACGATAGTGTCGCTTGCCGGGTTCAGGCCGCCCAGAACGTCCAGCTGCGCAGTGACGTTGTCATCCAGCAGATTGGCGCCGTTGAACGATGCGGAGTCGATGATCGATTCGATCTGCTCCCGCTTTTTCACCAGGTCAGCTTCGATTTTAGCGTGATCGACGTTCTGCGAAACACCTGCAACCGCCAGTTCACGCATTTCCTTCAGGGTTTCAACGATCTGTTCCATGCCGGAGGAGGCAACAGCAACGGTGGCTTCACCAAAGTCCAGGGCGTCGGAGACGGCTTCATACGCCTGGATGTCCGATTCCATCGACTTGGAGATCGCCCAGACAGCGGAGTTGTCCTTGGCCATGCCGACCTCTTTACCGGTCGAGATCTGGTTCTGGGTTTCTTCCAGGTTGTTGTTCACAGACTTCAGGGTCTGCAGAGCAACCATTGCGCCGTTGTTTGTCAGAATGCTGGTCATAGCTTTATCCTTTAGCTGTGGGGCGTTTTAGCCCCGGTATTCTGTGCCCCGGCGGGGCGTTGATTGACGTCTTTCTGACTGTGCGTTCCGCCGTCCGGCTTCCGCGCCACCCCTCATGAGGTGCAAGGCGACTTTGGCGCAGGAGTTGCTAAGGGAGTGCTAATGCCGGGGTTTGGTTTTTTAGAATTTTCCCAAAATTGCATCAGGTGCGTTTTTCCAGCTTTGCACCGCCGCGGGTGCCGAAACGGTTCCTGCGTCCAGCCTGGTCATAAACGTCCAGACCCTTCCGGATGCGGCGCAGTTCGGCCATGCGGGCGGCAACCGACCGGATGCCGTCCATGGCGCTGTCCAAAAGCCGCTGATTGCGGGACACCTTGGTCTGAACCTGCGCCAGAGACTCGCGTTCCAGCTCTGAGACGGAGTTCAGCTTGCCGATCACTTTCTCTTTCTTTGCGAGAAGCTCTTCCAGCTTGCCAAGGTCGCCGGCCATCAGGGCGGCACGCTCGCGGTCGAGGATTTGGTCCAGCTCATCAATGAGCTTTTGCGGTTTCAGGTCACTCACCTTGGGTCTCCTTCAATGCGTGATAAAGTGATTCGGCCAGCCCGATGCCGCCGGAGCGGGCAATCTGTGTGGCCTGTTCTTGGATGAGAAAGCTGGAAAACTGGTCTTCGCCTGCGCCGCCGCCAAAGCCTTCGCGGGATTCGCCAAGGCCTGCGGATTTCAGCATTTGCGCAAGAAAGGAGGCTTCCAGTTCAATAGCGGCCTCGCGCAGCGGGTCGCTGCCTGCGGGCCGGACTGGAGCAGCTGCAGATGCAGTCTGCAGCGGGGTGGGCAGTAGATCTGGCATGTCCGGTTCTCCGGTTGAAAGTCGAATTTCATCGATTTTCTGAAACTGCGCAGGAACCGGTTAAAATTGCCGTAACCGCTTTTGGATTAGTCTTTCCGGGACGAGATAGAATGTCCGGAAGACGATCATGATGATGAATTCGATCCTTGGCTTTGAAGCCGGTTCTGTTGGCAAGGCGCCGGCTGCAACCGGGGAGTCATCCAAAAAATCAAACAGTTCCAATGATTTTGCTGATTTCGTTTCGGCTCAGGCCGGGCGCGGCAAAGCGGTTGATGGTGCGGTCACAGGCAAGGGCGAATCGGCTGAGGCGGAAGCCGGCGCCGAACTGGACGCAACGCAGGCAGAGGAGGCCGAAGCCGGATTGCCAGAAGCCGGCACTGAGCCGGGCGCAACCCGGGCAGAGGAGGCTGAAGCCGGATTGCCTGAGGCCGGATTGCCAGAAGCCGGCAGTGAGCCGGGCGCAAACCAGGCAGAGGAGGCTGAAGCCGGATTGCCCGAGGCCGGAGCGGATGCAGGTCCGGCGAGTAATAACTCAGACCCTGACACTTCAAGAACCGCAATTGCGAAGGAAGAAGAGCCTCCCGCATCTGAGTCTGCTATTGCGAGCGAGAAATCGCCTTCAACCACTCCGGACTTTTCTGCAAGCAGTGAACAGCTGGGCAGGGTTGACCTTTCGCGTGTTGGTGAGAATCCGCTTCACGGAACCGGCCTAGGTGAGAAGACCGCGCCACCCTCCGCTGTCGGCGAAGAGCAGGCTGGCGGGACGGCGCCGGGACGCAACCAGGCGATGCTGGGAGGTGGCCAGACTGCAGCTTTTGAAAAACCAGGCCAAGCACAGGTTCCTGGGCAATCGCAGGCGGAGATTGCCTCTGGCAGCAACGCATCGGAACGTGGCACTACAAGCGCGAAACTGCAGGCGCAAGAAGGCAAAGAGGCTGCCGGTACTGCCCATGTGCCCCCGGAAACATCAGTTAAGGCGACTGGAATTACCAGCACGCAACCACAGGCTGTTCGCCAACAATCCGGGGAAGCCATGGGGCAGGGAGCCAAGGGTGTTGCGACCGGGCAGGCGCCTGCTGCAACTATCCCCTCGGCGACTTCCAATTCTCAGTCTCTAGAAGCCTTACAGACAGACGGTCAGAAGGCAGCGACGCGGCCTGACGTTGTGGTGCGCTCAAGTATGCCTCCTGCGCAGGGCATGGTTCAGTCGCTTACATCCGGCCAGGCTGTGCCAAAGGGACCGGGCCAGAGGGCGGAAATAGCCTCAGCGCTGATCAGCAGCGATACTCCGGCAGAGGCTGAGGGGATTGAGACCGGCAGACTGATATCGGGCGTGCTCAAGGGCGGGGAGGTTCGTGCGGCCCCGGCAGCGCCCGCACCGCAACCGCTCCAGCCGGCCACTGCCATTCTTCAGCCGCTGATGGCCGGCGGGCTCACCGCGGGTTCGCCGGGTGCAGAGCTGTTGTCCGGATCCGAGGACTTGCTGCCGGGCGCATTTGGCCTGTCCGGCGAGGTGCCAGGGCTGACGCAATTGCTGGCGGAGGCCTCCATCGGCACAGGCACGGTACACAGGCCGGAGATGCCGCGCATGGTTGCGGCGCAGCTGGCCGAGGCTTTTGCCGCCAAGGGTGAGCAGAAAGTTGAAGTCTCGCTGAACCCGCAGGAACTGGGCCACGTGAGAATGCGCGTGGTGGCCAGCGAAACGGGTATCACCATGATCATTCAAACGGAGCGTCCGGAAACCGGTGATCTGATGCGCCGTCATATCCATGAATTGGCGGAGGAATTCCGCCGCATGGGGTATGAAGACATCTCCTTTGAATTCAGCGGCGGCCAGTCCGGCAACCAGTCCGCGGATGACGCGGACGGCGGCGCAGGGTCCTCTTCCGGGGGCGCAGGAACGCGCAACGCCGATGCGGCGGAGGCCGCCGAAACAGTAACGCAAAACCTCCGCCTGGGTGAAACCGGCGTGGACATGAGGGTCTGATCACATGACAACAGCAGTCACTTCCGCGGGCAGCCCCGCAGCACAATCCGCATTGCAGCCGGCGGTCTCCCAGCAGACGTCCGGCCTGACATCCGATTTCGAAACCTTCGTGAAAATGCTGACCGCGCAGGCGACGAACCAGGACCCGCTGGAGCCGCTTGATTCGACCGAATACGCCGCCCAGCTGGCGCAGTTCTCGATGGTGGAGCAGCAGACCAAGAGCAACACCTTGCTGGAAGGGCTGCAATCCCAGCTTGGCCTGGCCAACATGGCGGCACTGTCCGGCTGGGTCGGGATGGAAGCTCGGGGTGTGGCGCCGGGATACTTCGATGGCAGCAGCGAAATCACCATTGCCCCTAACCCGGCCGCTGCTGCGGATTCGGTGACATTGGTGGTGGAGAACGCAAAGGGGACCGAAGTGCAGCGTGTCACCCTGCCGGTTTCGGCCGAGCCTTACCAGTGGACGGGGCTGGATGATGACGGCAACCCGCTGGAGACAGGGGAGTACAGCTTTGTCATCGAAAGCAGGAAAGGCGACGATCTTTTGCTGCAGGAATATGCCGAGATCTATTTCAAGGTGAACGAAACCAGGATGCAGGGCGGCGATGTGGGTCTGATCACCGAAGGCGGTTCGGTGGTCCTGGCGTCTTCGGTGAGCGCGCTTCGCGACCCGCAAAGCTGATCCGGCAGTATCCGCAGGCCGAAAAATTGTCTAAGAACAGGGCGGCATAACACCGGAGACCGCCCTGCAATCGCTGCCTGACCAGTTTGAAGCCCGTTTCTTTGCGCATCTGTCCGCAACGGGCTTGCATGTTCCCGCGCCCCGGCGGCTGGCCGGGGGGCGTTCGAACCATGTCTGGCGGGCCGGCGGGCTAGTGATCAAGCTGTACGCGGCGGATGGCGGCAATCCGCTGTTCGCCAATGACCCGGCGCGCGAAATTGCGGTGCTGACGGCACTCTCCGGCACCGGAATGGTGCCGCCGCTGGTGCAGACCGGTGTTTTCGAGGGCCGCAGGTGGCTGGGCTATGCCCATGTCAACGGCAGCCCCTGGAAGCAGGATACCGGCCATGTTGCACAGCTGCTTGGGCGTCTGCACGACCTGGCGCCGCCGCCAGGATTGCCGCAGGGTGTGAACGGCAGCGCGGCGCTTGAGATCCAGACTTTTGAGATTTTGAAAAACTGCCGGAACCGGGATCAGCTTGCGGCATTGCGCCCTCTGGGGCAGGTTCCGCCGCTGCCGCAGCCGGTGCTGATCCACGGCGACCCGGTGCCCGGCAATCTGCTGGCGCATGACGGCACGCTGACGCTGATCGACTGGCAATGCCCGCAGATCGGCGATCCGGCGGAGGATCTGGCACTGTTCCTGTCGCCTGCCATGCAGCTGATGTACCGGGGGGCGGCCTTGTCGACGGCGGAGGAGGACAGCTTCCTCGCCGCCTATCCCGACTCGCGGATCGCCGGCCGGGTGCTGGCGCTGAAGCCCTGGTTCCACTGGCGCATGGCGGCCTATTGCCTATGGCGGGCCGAACGCGGCGGCGGCAAGGACCGGCAGGCGTTTGAGCTGGAGCTTGCGGCGCTTCAGTCCATCAGGCCGAGCAGCGCATAGGCAGGCGGCATCAGGATCCGGCGGGCGCGGCCCAAGGGGAAACGGGCCATTTTCTGCATCACGGGAGAATAGGGCAGGTCAGGCGTCCGCCCCTGCACCAGATCGCTCAGCAACCGCCCGGCATAGCTGCCCATGGCGACCCCGTTGCCGTGGTAGCAAAGACCCGCATACATGCCCGGCATTTCTGGAATTGCTCCGACGTAAGGAACCAGATTGCGCGACAAGCACACCATGCCGGACCAGCATTGGGTGCTTTCCACATCGCGCCAGGCCGGGAACATAACCTCGAAATCCTGCCGCAGCTTGCGCCGGATCGCGGCCTCGGCCCGGGGCGAGGCCAGCAGCCCTCCGCGCATCCCGAACAGGAAACGCCTGTCCGGCATCAGCCGGAAATAATGCAGCAGGTTGCGTGTGTCATAGGCCATCTGATGCGAAAACCAGCCCTGCGCCTGCAGCTCGGCCTCCGTCAGCGGACGGGTCACCATGACAGTTGACTGCGCAGGCATGTAACGCCCGGCCAGCCAGCCGGGCAGGTCCTCGGAGGAGTAGCCATTGGTGGCGATGATGACCTTGGAAGCCCGCAAAATCCCCTGTTTAGTGTCTATTCTATATCCGCCGCGGTCCTGCCGCACTGACTCGGCAGCACTGCGCTGATACAGGTTGGCCCCGGCGCTTTGGGCAGCCTTGGCCAGGCCGAACAGGTATTTCCGCGGGTTCAGGGCAAAGCCCACCGGCGTTGTCAGCGCCGCATGAAAAGTGCCGTTCAGGCCGTTCTCTGCCAGCTGGTTCCGGGTCAGGAAGCCCGGCTCCTCTCCTGCCGCGCGCATGGCCTCTGCCTGAGCCCGCAGACGTCGCGCAGCCTTTTCGCTGTGCGCCAGCTGGGTTTCCCCGTTTGAGTGGGTGTCGGCCTCGATGCCATGCGCCTGCAGGAGATCCCGCACCAGATGCACCGCGGCTTCCTCGCCGGCGTCATAGGTGTCTGCGGCCGGTTTTCCAAAGAGGCGGCGCATGGCGGAGCCGGAGAGTTTGGACCCGCCAAGGCAGCAGAACCCGCCGTTGCGGCCGGAGGCGCCCCAGCCCGGGGTTTCGGCCTCCAGCACCGCGACGGACAGGCCGTTCTCCGCCAGATGCAGGGCCGCTGACACACCGGTAAAGCCGCCGCCGATGATCGCCACATCGGCGGACATTTCCCCCTGCAGCACCGGCCAGTCCGGTGCCGCGATGGTCCCGTCCCACCAGCAGTTGCTGCGCGGGCCGGGACCGTAGGCGTAGTCGGAAAAGATCCGGCGCATCAGGCGCGCACCGCAGCCTGTTCCTCCCGTTTCTGGCGCGCCACCTGGTGCTTGGTCACCAGCGAGGCGGTGATGACGCCGATGGTGACGATGCTGATCATGATCGTCGACAGCGCGTTGATCTCGGGGCTGACGCCCAGGCGCACGGCGGAGAAGATCTTGATCGGCAGGGTGGTGGCCGAGGGGCCGGAGGTGAAGGATGCAATCACCAGGTCATCGAGCGACAAGGTAAAGGCCAAGAGCCAGCCGGAAATCACCGCGGGGGCAATGATCGGCAGGGTCACCAGGCGGAAGGCCTCGGCCGGGGAACAGCCCAGATCCAGCGCCGCTTCCTCCAGCGAGCGGTCAAAGCTCACCAGACGGGAAGACACCACCACCGACACATAACACATGGAGAATGTGGTGTGGGCCAGCACGATGGTGAACACGCCGCGATCCAGGCCGATGCCGATGAACAGCAAGAGCAGCGACAAGCCGGTGATCACCTCTGGCATCACCAGCGGCGCATAGATCATGCCGGAAAACAGCGTCCGCCCCATGAACCGCCCGCCGCGCACCAGAACGTAGGCTGCGATGGTGCCCAGCACGGTCGCCATGGTGGAGGAGAACACCGCCACCTTCAGCGTCACCCAGGCAGCGTTCAGAAAGGCGTCGTTCTGCAACAGCTCCCCGTACCATTTGGTCGAGAACCCGGCCCAAACAGTAACCAGCTTGCTTTCGTTGAAGCTGAAGATGACCAGGATCACCATCGGGATGTAGAGGAAGGCAAAGCCGAGAGTCAGTGATACGGCGTTAAACCAGCTCATACGGTTCATTGGTCGGCCTCCTGCTGTTTCTGCTGGTTGCGCTGGAACAGTACGATCGGAATGATGAGCAGCAGCAGCAAGACCACTGCCACGGCGGATGCCACCGGCCAGTCGCGGTTGGAGAAGAACTCCTCCCACAGCACTTTGCCGATCATCAGGGTGTCCGAACCGCCCAGCAGCGACGGGATCACGAATTCACCCAGGACCGGGATGAAAACCAGGAAACTGCCAGCAATGATGCCGTTTTTCGACAGCGGCACCGTCACCAGCCAAAAGGCGGTGAAGCGCGAGCAGCCGAGGTCCTCGGCGGCTTCGATCAGCGAACCGTCCAGCCGCTCCAGCGCCGAATAGACCGGCAGGATCATGAACGGCAGGTAGGTGTAGACAATGCCGATGTAGACCGCGGAATTGGTGTTGAGGATGGTCAGCGGCTCGGAGATCACCCCGATCCACATCAGGAGCTGGTTGAGGAACCCTTCGTTGGACAGGATGCCCATCCACGCGTAGACGCGGATCAGGAAGGACGTCCAGAACGGCAGGATCACCAGCATCATCAGCGTCGGCCGCCATTCCTCCGGTGCCCGCGCCATGCCATAGGCAATCGGGTACCCCGCCAGCAGGGTAAAGAAGGTGGAGACCGCCGCGATCTTCAGGGAGCTGAGATAGGCCTTCCAGTAGAGGTCATCCTCAGTCAGCCAGACGAAATTCTCGAAATCGAGCTCCGCGATGAAGGCGGCAATGCCTTCGGCCCAATCGAACTGCGGGAAATAGGGCGGACGGGCAATCGCCGCGTCGGACAGAGAGATTTTCAGGACGATGACAAACGGCACCAGGAACAGCGCCAGAAGCCAGACATAGGGGATGGCGATCAGAACAAAGCGGCGCATCATTCTGCCAGCAGAACGCCTGCCGTGGCGGTCCAGGACAGCCAGACAGTGTCTTCCCAGGTAAAGTCGCGGCGGGCGATGCGGCGGGTGTTGGCGGTTTGCGCCTTGATCACCGCGCCGGTCGGCAGCTCAACGTGATAGGTGGAGATGTTGCCGAGATAGGCGATGTCGAGAATGCGGCCCTGAACGGAATTGTCTGCTGCGGTCGGCTTTTCAGCGCTGATCGAGACCTTCTCCGGACGGATCGCCAGGTGGCATTTCTGGCCGTCGGAGAACCCGTTGGCGGACTGCACGTTCAGCGGCGGCTGGCCCTCGTGCCAGGACATTGCATAGGTGCCGCCGCCGTTGGGATTGGCGGTGCCTTCGATCAGGTTCACATCGCCAATGAAGTCGGCGACATAGACCGAGTTCGGCGTTTCATAGATCCGGTCCGGCGTGGCCACCTGAACGATCTTGCCGTGATCCATCACCGCCACGCGGGAGGCAACAGTCATCGCCTCCTCCTGATCGTGGGTCACGATCACAAAGGTGGTGCCGGTCTTTTCCTGAATGTCCATCAGCTCAAACTGGGTATCCTGGCGCAGCTTCTTGTCGAGCGCGCCCAGCGGTTCGTCCAGCAGCAGCAGCTTCGGTGCCTTGGCCAGCGACCGCGCCAGCGCCACCCGCTGCCGCTGGCCGCCGGAGATCTGATGCGGTTTACGGCGGGCGAATTTCTCCAGCCGGGTCAGCCGCAGCATCTCCTCGACCCGGTCGTTGATATCGTGCTTGGGCATCCCCTCGCGCTTCAGGCCAAAGGCGATGTTCTCCCAGATCGACAGATGCGGGAACAGCGCATAGGACTGGAACATCATGTTCACGGCGCGCTTGTTCGGGGGCACCGGGGCAATATCCTGCCCGGCCAGGAAGATCTTGCCCTCTGTCGGGGTTTCAAACCCTGCGAGCATCCGCATCAGCGTGGTCTTGCCGCAGCCCGAGGGGCCCAGCAGGGCGTAGAATTCCCGCTCGTAGATGTCGATGGTCAGATTGTCGATGGCTGTGAACTCACCAAAGCGTTTGGTGACGTTCTGGAAGTGGATCAGGGGCTTAGCCTCAGGATCGTTCCAGGGTTCGAATACGGAAGCAGTCAAGCCGGGCCTCTTCTGCGAAGTGTCGCGCGGATGTATTGGTTGGCCGCGCGAGGGAAAGCCCAGGCGCGTCAGGGTTTGCGGGGCGGCATATGCGCCCCGCGGGTCATGTGCGGCAGATCAGGTGCCGGATTTGACCTTGGTCCACATGCGGGTGGCCTTACGCTGTACTTTCGCCGGATAGCTTTCCTTGATGTACAGGTTTTTGACGGTCTCTTCGTTGGGATAGATCGCCGGATCGCCGATCACATCCTCTTCCAGGAACTCCTGGCTCGCCTTGTTGCCGTTGGCGTAATAGACGTAGTTGGACGCCGCCGCCATGTTCTGCGCGTCCATGATGAAGTTCAGGAACTTGTGGGCGCCTTCGGGGTTCGGGGCATCGACCGGGATCGCCATCTGGTCGAACCACATCAGCGCGCCTTCCTTGGGGGCGTTGAACTCGATTTCGACGCCGTTATCCGCCTCGACCGCGCGGTCGCGCGCCTGCAGGATGTCGCCGGACCAGCCGAAGGCCACGCAGATATCGCCGTTGGCCAGGGCGTTGATGTATTCGGAGCTGTGGAACTTGGTGACATAGGGGCGCACGGCCATCAGCACCGGCTCGGCTTTGGCCACCACATCGGCATCCATGCTGTTGGGGTCTTCGCCGATATATTTCAGGGCGGCCGGGATCATCTCGTCCGGAGCGTCCAGGAAATGCACGCCGCAGCTTGCCAGCTTTGCCATGTTCTCCGGGTTGAACACCAGCTCCAGCGAGTCGATCGGGGCGTCTTCGCCCAGCACTTCCTTGACCTTGCCGGCATTCACGCCGATGCCGGTGGTGCCCCACATGTAGTTGATGGAATACTCGTTGCCGGGATCATAGCGCTCGGTGCGCTCCTCGATCGCGTCCCACATGTTTCCCTTGTTGGGCAGCTTGGACGGGTCCAGCTTCTGGAAGGCGCCGGCCTGGATCTGGCGCGCCATGAAGGAGCCGGTCGGAACCACCACATCGTAGCCGGAGCCGCCCGCCAGCATCTTGGTCTCCAGAACCTCGTTGCTGTCAAAGACGTCATAGATCAGGTCGATGCCGGTTTCGGCTTCGAACTTTTCCAGCAGGCTTTCATCAATGTAGTCGGACCAATTGTAGACGCGAACCTCTTCCGCCGCGGCAGCGGCAGCCGTGCCGAGGGCAACGACGGCGGTCATGGTCATCGTTTTCAGTGTCATGAATTTCTCCCTGTGCGTGCCGGCTTCGGGGTCCGGCTGTAAATGGATTTGATCAAGTTTTGCCGCGTTCGGCAATACTCTTTATGTTTTCACTTGGCCCAGGATGGTGCAAGCTGGCCAAAATCGAGGAGGAAACCCCCAGGTGACAGAGACGACTTCGCCACCCGCAACGGCGCAGGAAAACCAGGCGAAACTGCCCGCACATGAGATCGTTTACCAGAAGCTCAGAGCGCAGATACTGTTCGGCGAACTGGTGCCCGGCCAGGCGGTGACAATCCAAGGTTTGGTGGAGACGCTGGAGGCCGGCATGACCCCGGTGCGCGAGGCGATCCGGCGGCTGATTTCAGACGGGGCTCTGATGTTCCAGGGCAACCGCCGCGTGTCAGTGCCGCTGCTGGGTCCCGAGGATCTGGAGGAACTGATTTTTGCCAGAAAAACAATAGAATGCGAGCTTGCGCGCCGGGCTACGCAGCAGGTTGGTCCGGCGGATATAGAGGAGCTCGTGGCCATCGATAATGCGCTCGACAAGGCCATCGCGACCGGTGATGTGGCGGGCTACCTGGTGCAGAACTACAGCTTTCACACAGCGCTCTATGCGCACGCCAAAGCGCCTATTCTCAGCGACATTGCCGACCGCCTGTGGCTGCGCTTCGGCCCCTCGCTTCGGGTGGTCAGCGGGCGTCTCGGCACCCAGAGCTTTCCGGACCGGCACAAGGACATTCTCGATGCGCTGCGGCGGCAGGACCCGGAAATGGCCGCTTTGGCGATGGAGCGGGACGTCTATGAGGGCATGGAGCATGTGGTTCAGGGGCTGCAGGGCGCTAACTGATTCGATTGACACTTGAGAATTTGATCATATTCTGGGGCCAATCAGTCTTTCTCAGGAGCGAGTCCCATGACCGTGATCACCAACCACATGCCGACGGCCGAGCTGCAGGCGCTGGACGCGGCCCATCACATGCACCCGTTCACCGCCAACGGCGAGCTGTCGCAAAAGGGCGCGCGCATCATCACCCGCGCGGAAGGCGTGCATCTGACCGACAGCGAAGGCCATCAGATCCTCGATGCGATGGCGGGCCTGTGGTGCGTCAACATCGGCTACGGCCGTGAGGAGCTGGCCGAGGTTGCCGCCCGCCAGATGCGCGAGCTGCCCTATTACAACACTTTCTTCCAGACCACCCATGTGCCCGCCATTGCGCTGGCCAAGCGGATTGCCGACCTGGCGCCGGGGGATCTGAACAATGTGTTCTTTGCCGGGTCCGGCTCCGAGGCCAACGACACCAACATCCGCATGGTGCGTCATTACTGGGCGCTGAAGGGCAAACCGTCGAAATCCGTCATCATCAGCCGCAAGAATGCCTATCACGGCTCCTCCGTCGGCAGCGGCTCCCTCGGCGGGATGAGCGGCATGCACGCCCAAGGCGGCCTGCCGATTCCGGACATCCACCACATCAACCAGCCGAACTGGTGGGCCGAAGGCGGCGACATGCCGCCGGAGGAATTCGGCCTGCAGCGCGCGCGCGAACTGGAAGAGGCGATTCTGGAGCTGGGCGAAGACCGTGTGGCCGCCTTCATCGCGGAACCGGTGCAGGGTGCGGGCGGTGTGATCGTGGCGCCGGACAGCTACTGGCCGGAAATCCAGCGCATCTGCGACAAGTATGAAATCCTGCTGATCGCGGATGAGGTCATCTGCGGCTTCGGGCGCACCGGCAACTGGTTCGGCAGCGAAACCCTGAACATCCGCCCCGACATCATGACCATCGCCAAGGGCCTCAGCTCCGGCTACGCGCCGATCGGCGGCTCTATTGTCAGCGATGAGATCGCTTCGGTGATCGCAAGCGGCGAGTTTAACCACGGATACACCTACTCCGGCCACCCGGTGGCCGCAGCGGTGGCGCTGGAAAACCTGCGGATCCTGGAAGAGGAGAACATCCTCGGCCATGTACGCGATGTGGCAGCGCCGTATCTGAAGGAGAAATGGGAAGCGCTGACCGATCACCCGCTGGTCGGCGAAGCCAAGATCGTGGGCATGATGGGCTCCATCGCCCTGACCCCCAACAAGGAAGCCCGCGCCGCCTTTGCCTCAGAGGCGGGCACCGTCGGTTACATCTGCCGCGAGCGCTGCTTTGCCAACAACTTGGTGATGCGCCATGTGGGCGACCGGATGATCATCTCGCCGCCGCTGGTAATCACCCCGGAGCAGATCGACGTGCTGATCGAGCGTGCCACCAAATCGCTGGATGAATGCTATGCCGAGCTGAAGGCCCAGGACCTGCTGCACAGCGCCTGATTCTCCTCCCTGGCGCCATAACCGCGCCGGTTCAGCTTGCGACTCATTGCGGCCCGGCAGCCTGTCTGCCGGGCCGTTTTCTTCGGTGAAGGTTCGGGAAGCGTCGTTTTCGGGCCAGTGAATTGCAGTGTATGGCGCAAAATGTCCGAAGGGCGTCGCAAAATGTCCGATCAGTATTCATCGATCAGGACTAGGGTTCCGTAAGGATATACTTTTCCGCATGTGGACGGGACCGAAGTATGAATTTCGTACCCCTGACATTGAAAGAATATTTTTTTCATACCTAGCGCTTGGTAGCTTTGGTGTGATTAACTTCGAACAAGCGCAGAGAAAATCTGCCGGATGACAAAACTACGGGGAGCCCGCTTTGGCTGATGCGTCAAACGTTGATGCGTTCGTTGAATTCGAACGTGTCCAAAAGAGCTACGATGGCGAAAATCTCGTTGTCAAAGATCTCAACCTCACCATGCCCAAGGGCGAATTTCTGACAATGCTTGGCCCGTCGGGGTCCGGGAAAACCACCTGCCTGATGATGCTGGCCGGGTTTGAGACCGCGACTCATGGCGACATCCGCCTGGACGGGACCTCGATCAACAACATCCCGCCGCACAAGCGCGGCATCGGCATGGTGTTCCAGAACTACGCCCTGTTTCCGCACATGACGATTGCGGAAAACCTCTCCTTCCCGCTCGAAGTCCGCAACATGGGCAAGTCCGAGCGCGAGGAAAAGGTCAAGCGGGCGCTGAACATGGTGGAAATGGGCGCTTTCGGCGGCCGCCGCCCGGCCCAGCTGTCCGGCGGCCAGCAGCAGCGGATCGCCCTGGCCCGGGCGCTGGTGTTCGAGCCCGAGCTGGTGCTTATGGACGAGCCGCTGGGCGCGCTCGACAAGCAGCTGCGCGAGAAGATGCAGTTTGAAATCACCCACCTTGCGCACCGCCTGGGCATCACCGTGGTCTATGTGACCCACGACCAGACCGAGGCGCTGACGATGTCGGACCGTGTCGCGGTGTTCGACGATGGCCGCATCCAGCAGATTGCGCCGCCGGATCAGCTGTACGAAAGCCCGGAAAACAGCTTCGTTGCCCAGTTCATCGGCGAAAACAACACACTGGAAGGCACCGTCAAGGAGATCAAGGGCGACCGGGCTCTGGTGGAGCTCGACGACGGCGAGCTGATCGATTGCAAGCCGGTCAACGTCTCCAAGCCCGGCGAGCGCACCCGCGTCTCGATCCGCCCGGAGCGTGTCGAATACAACAAGAACCGCCTGCAGGCAGGCGTGCATACTTTGAAGGCGGAAGTCCTGGAGTTCATTTATATGGGCGACATCTTCCGCACCCGTCTGCGGGTGGCCGGCAATGATGAATTCATCATCAAGACCCGCAACGCCCCGGACCAGGTCCGGCTGCAGCCCGGCCAGCAGATCGAAATCGGCTGGCTGCCGGAAGACTGCCGCGCGCTGGACGCCTGATCCGCGCGCGCCGAACCCCCGGCAGAAGAACGACCGGGGGCTTCACATTTGTGAAATTCAACAAGGAGAGACTCTCTATGAAACTCAGCAAAATGTCTGCACTGGCGGTGACCACCGCCCTTTGCGCCCCGTCGGCCTTTGCCGAGGAAATGGCCAATGAGCTGACTCTGGTATCCTGGGGCGGTGCCTATCAGGCCAGCCAGCACAAGGCCTATGTCGAGCCCTATCTGGCGCAGAACCCTGACGTCAAAGTGGTCTGGGACGAAAGCTCGGCCGAAGCCGTGGCCAAGATCCGCGCCATGAACGAAGCCGGCAACGTGACCTGGGACCTGGTTGACGTTGTGGCCTCCGACTCCATGCGCCTGTGCGACGAAGGCCTGGCGGAAGAGCTGGACCATGATGAGGTTCTGGCCGAAGCGCCTGACGGCACCGCGGCGTCCGAGGATTTCGGCGACCTGATCGTCAGCGACTGCTTCGTGCCGCAGATCGTCTACTCGACCACCTTCGGCTACCGCACCGACCTGATCGACCAGCCGGATTCGGTCTGCGCGATCTTCGACACCGAGAAGTACCCGGGCAAGCGCTCGCTGCAGAAACGCCCGATCGACAACATGGAGTGGGCTCTGTACTGCGACGGCGTCGCCAAGGACGAGATCTATGACGTGCTGGGCACCGACGAGGGCGTGGACCGCGCGCTGGCCAAGCTCGACAGCATCAAGGACCAGGTGGTCTGGTGGACCGCCGGCGCCGAAACCCCGCAGCTGCTCGCCGATGGCGAAGTGGTGATGGGCTCGACCTTCAACGGCCGCCTGTTCTCGGCGATTGCCGAGCAGGGCCAGCCGATCGGCATGCTCTGGGACATGCAGTCCTTCGACCTCGACGGCTGGATCATTCCGGCAGGCCTGCCCGCAGACCGCAAGGCGCGCGTGCTGGACTTCCTGAAGTTCGCCACCGACACCCAGCGTCTGGCCGACCAGGCTGCTTACATCTCCTACGGCCCGGCCCGTGCCTCCTCGGCACCGCTGGTTGGCAAGCACGCCGAACTGGGCATCGACATGGCGCCGCACATGCCGACCGATCCGGCAAACGCGGGCAACGTGCACACCTATGACTACGAATGGTGGGCCGACAACCGCGATGATCTGGACGCTAAGTTCCAGGCATGGCTGGCCAAATAATCTGACCTCCTGATGAGAGGCCCGGCGGGGGCCGCCACGCGCAGGCCCCCGCCCCAAAAAATAAAGACCCGACGGGGAACCCCATGAGTGACATCACCCATTCCGGTCCGGTATTGGCCGCCGACGGCACGCCGCTGAAGCGCAGCCTCGCCCGGGCCCTCCGGATGCAGAAGATCCGCGCGCTGCTGCTGATTGCGCCGCTTCTGCTCTTTGTCCTGCTGACCTTCATTCTGCCGATCGCGGACATGCTGTTCCGCTCGGTCGAGAACCGCATCGTGCAGGACACCCTTCCGCAGACCGTGGTGGCGGTGCAGGACTGGGACGCCGACAGCGGCGAAACGCCCCCTGAAGCGGTCTATGAGGCGCTGGCCTATGACCTCGTCGAGGCGGCCGAGCGCAAACAGCACACCCGCGTCGGCACCCGGCTGAACTACGAAACGCCGGGCATTTCCTCGCTGTTCCGCAAGGCCGGCCGCCGCGTCGACGACGTTGGCGAGGGGTATTTGAAACAATTCGCCGCGCTTGATCCCGCCTGGGAGGAGCCGCAGACCTTCATGTCGGTCTTTGCCGATCCGGAGTGGCTGGCCAGCCGCGCGGACGGCGGGTCCGAACCGCCCTTCCAGCTGTCTGAGACTGCCCGCGAGGCGCTGCCCAAGGCCAGCGCTGCCTACCTGAGGTTTGCGCGCACCATCCAGGAGGAGGACAACGACAGTCCCACCGAGGAAGAGCCCTGGGCCCCTGTCTACATGGCGCTGCATTCCGATCTCGCGGCCAACCCGCAGGCCGCTCAGGCCGCCGGCGGTGACGCGCAGCGCCTGCTGCAGGAAGCCGCGGCGCTGATCGAATCCGGGCAGATGGAAACCGAATCCGCCCGCGACGCCTTCGTCAAGATGGACAAGGACTGGGCCGACCCTGAAGTCTGGCGCACGATCAAGACTTACTCCGGCACCTACACCAACGGCTACTTCCTGAACGCTGCCGACCTTCAGAAAAGCCCGGACGGGCCGGAACTGCGGCCCGAGGACGAGCGCATCTATGGCACCCTGTTCCTGCGCACGCTGATCATGTCGCTGGCGATCACCTGCAGCTGCATCGTGCTCGGCTACCCGGTGGCCTGGATCCTCGCCAACCTGCCGTCGCGCACCGCAAACCTGCTGATGATCCTGGTGCTGCTGCCGTTCTGGACCTCGCTGCTGGTGCGGACCTCGGCCTGGAAGGTGATGCTGCAGCAGCAGGGCGTGATCAACGACACGCTGGTCTGGCTGGGCCTTGTGGGCGACACCAACCGTCTGGTGATGATCAACAATCAGTTCGGCACCATCGTGGCGATGACCCACATCCTGCTGCCGTTCATGATCCTGCCGATGTATTCGGTGATGCAGACTATCAACCCCTCCTACCTGCGGGCGGCGAAATCGCTCGGCGCCACCAACTGGACGGCCTTCTGGCGGGTCTATTTCCCGCAGTCGGTTCCGGGCATCGGCGCAGGCTCGATCCTCGTCTTCATCCTGGCGATCGGCTACTACATCACGCCGGAACTGGTCGGCGGCACCAAGGGTGTCTTCATCTCCAACCGGATTGCCTTCCACATCTCGCAGTCGCTGAACTGGGGCCTCGCCGCGGCGCTCGGCACCATCCTTCTGGTGATCGTCCTGGGGCTCTACTGGGCCTATGACAAGATCGTCGGCATCGACAACGTGAAACTGGGATAACAGAAATGGCTTTGACACCTGTTGAAAACCAAACCCCCGGCTTCACCGCGGCCACTGCCGCCGCCGCGGGGGCCTTCTTCGGCCTCTTCGTCGGCACCGCCCAGGGCTCCGGCCTGATGGGGGTGCTGGTCGGCGCGGCACTGCTGGGCGTGATCGGCTTCGTCTTTGCCGGGCTGACGGACAAGGAAACCCCGCTGCGCTGGCTGCTGATTGCGGTCTTCGCGGCGGCGGGCTTCGTGCTGGGCGGCCTCGTCGCCGCGGTGATTGGCGCCCTGTTCGGCTGGTTCGCCGGCTGGTTCGTGTTCTGGATCGCCACCTCGCGCTACCGCGCCCACCTGGCGCCGTATCTCACCCCGGGCCAGGTGCTGTGGCACTATACCTTCCGGGTGATCTGCGGGGTGATCTTCGTCTTCCTGATCACGCCGATCCTGGTGGTGATGCCGCTCAGCTTCAACGCCCAGGACTTCTTCACCTTCACGCCTGAAATGCTGCGCTTCGACCCGGAAGGCTATTCGCTCAAGCACTACCGCGACTTCTTCACCAATGACGACTGGCAGCAGGCGTTGTGGAACTCGGTGAAGATCGCGCCGATGGCGACTGTGTTGTCAGTGGGATTCGGCACCCTGGCGGCGATCGGCCTCAGCCAGCCGCATGTGCCGTTCCGCCGCGCCATCATGGCGATCCTGATCTCGCCGATGATCGTGCCGCTGATCATCTCGGCCGCGGGCATGTACTTCTTCTACAGCCGGATCGGCCTGCAGGGCACCTACTTCGGCGTGGTGCTGGCCCATGCGGCACTGGGCATCCCCTTCGTGATCATCACCGTCACCGCGACCCTGGTGGGCTTTGACCGCTCGCTGACCCGCGCGGCGGCCAACATGGGCGCAGGGCCGGTCACCACCTTCTTCCGGGTGCAGATGCCGCTGATCCTGCCGGGCGTGATTTCCGGCGGCCTGTTTGCCTTCATCACCTCCTTCGACGAGGTGGTGGTGGTGCTCTTCGTCGGCTCCGCCGGACAGAAGACGCTGCCGTGGCAAATGTTCATCGGCCTGCGCGAGCAGATTTCCCCCACCATCCTCGCTGTTGCGACGATCCTGGTGGTGATCTCCATCGCGCTCCTGACCACGGTCGAGATGCTGCGCCGCCGCTCCGAACGCCTGCGCGGCATGTCCCCAACCTGATTGTCAGCCACTGACGGCTGAACATAAAAGGCCCCGCATTGCGGGGCCTTTGCCTTTTCCTCTTGCCGGAAATACCCCGGGGGTGAATTGGCCGTCAGGCCAAGAGGGGGCTGGCCCCCTCTGCGCCCCCTTACCGCAGCCGCTGCAGCAGCCGGGGCGAGGCATACCCGTCCGGCGTCAGCCCGCTGGCCACCTGATACGCGCGCACCGCGCCGATTGTCTTGGGACCGATCCGGCCGTCGACCCCCTCGGTATCGAACCCGGCAGCGGTCAGCCGCTGCTGCAATTCCTCCCGCTCCGCCCGGGTCAGCGCCCGGTCGCTGCGGGGCCAGCTGCTCTGGATCGGCGCGCCGCCTTTGATCCGGTCAGCCAGATGCCCGACCCCGATCACATAGGCATCCGCGGTGTTGTAGCGCTCCAGCACGGCAAAGTTCTGGAAGATCATGAAGGCCGCCCCCGCGCTGCCCGCCGGCAGCAGGATCGAGGCCTTGCCGTGATCGCGCACCGCGCGCCCGTCCAGCCCCTTGATGCCAAGGGCCGCCCATTCCGAAGGCAGCCTTTCGATGTCGCGGTCGGCCAGCGTGTAGTCAAACCCCTTGGGCAGGGTCACTTCCACCCCCCAGGGCTGGCCCTTCACCCAGCCGAACTGCTTGAGGTATGCCGCGGTCGAGGCCAGCGCATCGGCCGGGTTGTCCGACCAGATGTCGCGCTTGCCGTCGCCGGTGAAATCCACTGCGTAATCCAGGTAGGAGGTCGGGATGAACTGGGTGTGCCCCATGGCCCCGGCCCAGCTGCCGGTCATCTTGCGGGCGGCAACATCGCCCGCCTGCAGGATCTTCAGCGCTGCCACCAGCTGTCCCTCAAAGAACGCGCCGCGCCTCCCGTCAAAGGCCAAGGTTGCCAGAGAGCGGATCACGTCCATCTTGCCGCGGAAGGTGCCATAGCTGCTTTCCAGCCCCCAGACCGCCACCACGATCTCTTTCTCGACGCCATATTTGGCCTCGATCTGCTCCAGCCGCGCCTGGTGCTCCCGCGCCGCAGCCTTGCCGTTCTTCACCCGCAGCTCCGAGGCCGCACTGTCCAGGTATTCCCAGATCGTCTTGGTGAACTCTGACTGGTTACGGTCGCGCCGGATCACTTCCGGGTCATAGCTGACCCCGGCAAAGGCGCTGTCCAGCACCGGCGCGCTGATGCCCTGGGCCAGGGCACGGTCCCGGAACCCCTGGATCCAGCCCTGGAAATTCAACTCTGCTGCGGCCAGTTCCGGCTCCACTTGCTTAGTGGCCGCAGGGCGCGCCGCAGGTCTCATGGCCGCGGCTGCCGACGCCAGCTGATAGCTTTCATCCTGCCCCTCCAGTTTGACCGCTTCCGGCCGCTGGGCGGGCTTCAGGGAATTGTCTGGTGCGGCCTCCGCCGCCATGGCCCCGCCTGCCACCAGGGACGCTGCAACCCATCTGCGCATGATGCACCTCATTATACACTGCTCTCTTCCAGTCTAGCGGCGGCGGGAGCCGGGTAAAGAGGTCAGTCCTTGCATGTGCGGGCTGCCGCCTGCCGCTCCTCGCGCATCTGCTCCAGCGCGTCCCGCAGCATCGGCACCCGGTGCGGGCGGAAGCTTTGCTCCGTCACTTCCAGCCCCCGCATCCGGTCCAGCCGGAACACCCGCACCGCATCGCGCAGGCCGCACCAGGCGATCAGCACCGTGGAACGGTCGAAATAGACTACGCTCAGGGGTTTCACCTGCCGCTCTGTCACCGCGCCATATCCATCGGTATAGCCAAAGCGCACCTCCACCTCGTCCCAGGCCGCCTGCCGCAGGTCCTGCGCGGAAATCGCCGGCGGCACGGGGCGCTCGAACCGGTAGGGCGCCAGCACTGCATGGCGCAGCCGGTGCGCCTGCCGCGGCGGCAGCCGCGCCTGCAGCTTGCGCAAGGCTTCCGAGGCCGCGGTGGCCAGCTCAGGATCGCCGATCAGCTCCACCTCGCGCAGGCCCAGCACCAGCGCCTCAAGCTCAGTGTCGCGAAAGCCCATTGGCGGCAGCGCATTGTCCTCGATCGGGGTAAAGCCATAGCCCGCTTCGCCATCGATCACCGCCCCCATCTCGCGCAGGGTGGCAATGTCGCGGTGGATGCTGCGGGCGGAGACGCCCAGGTCGCGCCCCAGCTCCGCCGCGGTATGCGGGCCGGGACCCAGGCGCAGGGCCTGCATCAGCTGGAAGAGGCGGTGGGTGCGGGACATAGCCTATTCTGTCTACGCCTGATGACAGTTTTTGTCACCATGCGGATCTAGGCTGCCCGCAGCCCGAAACGACAGGAGCCTCCCATGCTGACCCTACTGACCTACCCCCGCAACGGTGCCGTCTTCAGCCTCAGCCCGTTTTGCGTCAAAGCGGCTCTATTACTGGCCTTTTCCGGCCAAAGCTGGACCCGCGAAGACCTGAACGACCCCCGCAAGATGCCGCACCGCAAGCTGCCGGTGCTGCGCACCCCCGGCGGGCTGGTGCCGGACAGCAGCGCCATCCGCGCCTGGCTGGAGCGGCAGGGCACCGACTTTGACGCAGCGCTCGGTGCGCGGGACCGGGCGCAGGCCCAAACGCTGATCCGGATGGCGGAGGACACGCTCTATTTCCACGTGGTGCGCGACCGCTGGGACAATGACGCGGTCTGGCCCACGATCCGTGACAAGTACTTCCATGAAATTCCCGCCCTGATCCGCCGCCCGGTCACCGGCGCCATCCGCCGCTCGGTGCACAAAGGGCTGGTGTTCCAGGGCACCGCCCGGTTCAGCGCGGATGAACGGAACCAGCGTGTGGATCAGGACCTGCAGGCCATCGCCGCCTTGCTGAAGGGGCAGGACTTCCTGTTCGGAGCGCAGGTTTCCAGCGCCGATTTCAGCGTCGCCTCCATGCTGCAGGCGATGGCTACAACGCCGGTCCGCACGGCGCTGGTCTCCCGCATTCTCGACGACGCGGTGCTCAAGCCTTATGTTAACCGGGTGTTTGAAACGGTGCCGCTGCCATGATCCCGCCCTTTGCCAGCCCGGACATCGAGGCCGCATTTGATGTGCCGGACCGGCAGGCCCGGGCGGGCCTGCTGGCGCTGCGGCAGCTGATCTTTGACACCGCCGCGCAAACGCCGGAGGCCGGCCGGGTCGAGGAGGCCCTGCGCTGGGGCCAGCCGTCTTACCTCACACCCGAAAGCAAGACCGGATCCACGATCCGTCTGGGCGTGCCCAAAGGCGCGCGCTTTGCTCTGTTTGTGCATTGCCAAAGCAAGCTTATCCCGGAATTCGCTGCCGCCTTCCCGGCCTGGGACCGGTTCGAGGGCACCCGCGCGGTGCTGTTCAACGACCCTCAGGAAGTGGAGCCCATCCGCCACGGCTGGCTGATCAAGCGGGCGCTGACCTACCGCATCCGCCCGCCGCTGGAGATCCCCGCCTGACAAAATGGCAAGCTGTCCCCGTGGGGACAGCCGCTTATTTCCGCCGCTTGCGTTCCACCTTGCGCTTCACCTTGGCGGCCTTGAGCTTGGACTTTGCCGCCTTGCGGTTCACGGTCCGGCCTGCCGGGCTGCGGCGGCCGCGCTGGCCGCCACCGGATGGCATCGGCGCATCCTCCAGCGCCAGCAGCTCCAGTTCCAGCCCGCCGGTCACCGGCGCCGCCTGGGTCAGCCGCACCGTCACGCGCTGGCCGATGGCCAGGGTCAAACCGGTGTCAGACCCGGTCAGCGTGCCGGCCTGCGGGTCGAAGTGAAAGAACTCCCGTCCGATCGAGCGCACCGGCACCAGCCCGTCGGCGCCGGTCTCATCCAGCTTCACGAAGGCGCCGAAGCGGGCGATGCCGCTGATCCGGCCCTCGAACTCATTGCCGACCCGCTCACTGAGGTAGGAGGCCAGGTAGCGGTCGGTGGTGTCCCGCTCCGCAATCATCGAGCGCCGCTCGGTGTCGGAGATATGGTTGGCGGTTTCTTCCAGCCGCTCGATTTCCTCCGCAGCCAGCCCGTCATTGCCCCAGCCATGCGCCGAGATCAGCGAGCGGTGCACAATCAGGTCGGCATAGCGGCGGATCGGCGAGGTGAAATGCGCGTAGTTGCGCAGCGCCAGGCCAAAGTGGCCGAAGTTCTCCGGGTTGTAATAGGCCTGCTGCATCGACCGCAGGGTGGAGATGTTGATCAGCTCCGCATCATCCGTGCCCGCCGCGTGATTGAGCAGCGCATTCAGATGCCGGGTCTGCAGCACCTGCCCCTTGGCCAGGTTGAGGCCGGCCGCGCGCGCGGTTTCCCGCAGCGCTTCCAGCTTCTCGGGCGCCGGCTCCTCATGCACCCGGAACAACAGCGGCGAGCGTTTCTGGATCAGTGTCTCGGCAGCGGAGACATTGGCGAGGATCATGAACTCCTCGATCAGCTTGTGCGCATCCAGCCGGTCACGGAAGGCAACCGAGGTGACACGGCCATCGTCATCCAGCACGATCTTGCGCTCCGGCAGGTCCAGATCCAGCGGTTCGCGCGCGGCTCTTGCCCTTGTTAGAGCCTTATATGCGGCAAACAACGGCTTGATCACATCGTCCAGAAGCGGCGCGGTCTTGTCGTTCGGGCTGCCGTCCTGCGCCTCCTGCACCTCGGCGTAATTCAGCGAGGAGACGGAGCGCATCAGCCCGCGCACGAACTTGTGCGACAGCTTGTTGCCCTCGGCATCGACCTGCATCCGCACGGCGATACAGGCGCGCGGCACCCCTTCGTGCAAGGAACACAGATCGCCCGACAGCCGGTCCGGCAGCATCGGCACCACCCGGTCGGGGAAATAACTGGAGTTGCCGCGCTTGCGCGCCTCGCGGTCGAGCGCCGAGCCCGGGCGCACATAGGCCGCCACATCGGCAATCGCCACCCAGATCACATGGCCGCCGGGGTTCCCCGGATCGTCATCGGCATGGGCATAGCATGCGTCGTCATGGTCGCGCGCGTCCGCCGGGTCGATGGTGACCAGCGGCAGCTCGCGCAGGTCCTCGCGGCCTTTCAGGCCCATCGGCTTGGCCGCGTCGGCCTCTGCCATCACCTTGTCGGGGAAGTGGTCGGGAATGCCGTGCTGGTGAATGGCGATCAGCGACACTGCCTTAGGCGCGGCGGGGTCGCCCAGCCGTTCCACGATGCGCGCGCGCGGCAGGCCCATGCGGCCCTTGGGGCCGGCCTGTTCCGCCTCGACCAGTTCCCCGTCCTTGGCGCCATTGATGGCATCCGGGGCCACCATCCATTCGGATGATGCGGCCTTGTCGATCGGCACGATGCGCCCACCCTCGGACCCCGCGCGGAAGATACCCAGCACCCGCTTTGCGTTGGTGCCGATCCGGCGGATCAGCCGGGCTTCGTAGTTGTGGTCCTGATCCGGCACCATCTGCAGCTTGACCAGGATCTTGTCGCCTTCACCCAGGGCCGGGTCCGAAGCCTTGGGCAGGATCAGGATGATGGGTTCCACGCCCTCGCCGTGCCATTCCAGCGGACGCCCGTACAGGTCGCCATCCTCGTTCGGAGCTTTTACCTGCAGCACCGTCACCGGCGGCAGCTGGTCCGGGTCGCGATAGGTCTTCTTGCGTTTCTGCAAGTGGCCCTCGGCCTCCAGCTCCTTGAGGATGCGCTTGAGGTCGATGCGGTCTGCGCCCTTGATGCCAAAGGCCTTGGCGATGTCGCGCTTGGAGGTATGGGTCGGGTTGGCGGAGATCCAGTCGAGGATTTCGGCCTTGGAGGGAATACGGCTCATGTTTCCCGCGTAGCACGGCGGCGGGGCGGCGTCATGGTGAAAAGCGTGCGGGGCGGTCAGAGCGGCGGCAGATCGGCGCCGGTGTCGACGTCGCGCAGGGTATCGGTCAGGGCGATGCGCCAGCCGGGCAAGGTCCGCAGTGTGTCGGCCAGCGCGTGTCCGGTGGACCAGCGGACATTTTCGAACAGACCACGGGGCAGGCGGGAGGGGTGTTTGGCGCCCACCAGCCAGTAGCCGCCATCATCTGCGGGGCCAAAGACCGCGTCATGATCGCCAAGCGCTGCAAAGGCGCGGGCGATATGGGCTCGGGTGATGCCGGGAATATCGGCACCGATCAGGCAGACAGGGGAGTTGAAGTGCGGAGGGGCGCGCCTGACCCTGGGCGGGTGCGTAAGCGCCCTCCCAGGGGGAGGGTCGGGCGCGGCCCGGCCTGCGCCCGGGCCAGACGGTTGAATACCTGAAGCTGTTATGAGCATCCGTCTCATCCGCTGCCCAAGATCGCCGCTGCCTTGCGGCAAGCGGGGCATGTCAGCGGGCCAGACCCTCGAGCTCACTGCCCGGTCCGGGGCCACCGCCAGCACGATCTGCCAGCGCGGGTCGCGCAGGCGCCGGATCAGCCGGGCAGACTGGTGCCGGAACCACCAGGTGGCCGGGATCACGCCGATATCCCGGCCAAGGCGGGTTTTCACCCGTCCCGGGCGGGGCTCCTTGACCATGATCACCAGGGTGCGTTTCACGTGAAATCGCGCACCATGTCCCGGTGATCAATACCGGCATCGTCATAGACCGGGCCAAAGGCGGTGAAGCCGAGCTTCTCGTAAAATCCGATGGCATGCAGCTGCGCGCCCAGCTTGGCCCTGGCAATGCCGGGGCGGGCCTGCGCCGTTTCCACAGCCGCCTCAATCAGCTTGGCGCCCAGACCCGTGCCGCGGGTGGAGGGCAGCACGCAGACCCGGCCGATCTTGGCGGTATCCTCCTTGAACACAATCCGCGCCGTGCCCAC
This sequence comes from Leisingera coralii, assembly GCF_049056525.1. Taxonomy (NCBI): domain Bacteria; kingdom Pseudomonadati; phylum Pseudomonadota; class Alphaproteobacteria; order Rhodobacterales; family Roseobacteraceae; genus Leisingera; species Leisingera coralii. The sequence goes on from NZ_JBHUPT010000002.1 coordinate 227,024, forward strand.
CGGGATATCGTCCTGCACCGCCAGCAGATGGGTGGCAGTGGCGTCCAGCGCGTCCTGTTCCTCTTCCACCGGAACGCCCTGTTCCTTGACAAACACCTGGTGGCGCAGCGCGAAACAGGTCTCCAGATCCTCGGTGACCGAAATGCTCAGGCTCACTCGAAATAGTCCTGCAGGATGCGGGTATAGATGGCTTTCAGCTGGTGAATCTGGGCGACCTCGACCCGCTCATCCACCTGGTGCATGGTCTTGCCGACCAGCCCGAATTCCACCACCGGGCAGTGGTTTTTCACGAACCGCGCATCCGAGGTGCCGCCGGTGGTGGACAGCTCCGGCTTGCGGCCCGTCTCCGCCTCCACCGCCTGTGCGACCAGATCCGACAGCGCGCCGGGCGGGGTGATGAAGCTCTCGCCGGAGATCTTCACCTTCATCCCGATCTCCACACTAAACTCCGCAGCGACCTTGTCCGCCTCACCCTGCAGCCAATCCGTCAGGCTGGCGCCGGAATGGGCGTCGTTGAACCGGATGTTCACGGTGGCCCGGCTTTGTGCCGGGATTACGTTGGTGGCGGTGTTGCCGGTGTCAATGGTGACCACCGCCAGGGTGGAGGCGTCGAAATGCCCGGTGCCCTGGTCCAGCTCATGGCTGGCCAGCCGGTCCATCAGCCGCGCCATTGCATTCAGCGGGTTGTTGGCGCGGTGCGGATAAGCGGAATGGCCCTGCACGCCGGTCACCGTGAACCAGGCGGTGAGCGATCCGCGGCGGCCGATCTTGATCATCTCGCCCATCTCGTTGGGGCAGGTGGGCTCGCCCACCAGACAGACCGACATCTGCTCGCCTTCGCGCTCCATGTAGTCCAGCAGCGCAGTGGTGCCGTCCACCGCGTCGCCTTCCTCGTCGCCGGTGATGGTCAGGATGATGGCGCCGTCCGGAGGGGTCTCCTTGACGAAATCGATGGCAGCAGCGGCAAAGGCTGCGACCCCCGATTTCATGTCGGTGGCGCCGCGGCCGTACATGAAGCCGTCTTTCTCCCCCGCGCCAAAGGGCGGCATGGTCCAGGCGGATTCATCGCCCAAGGGCACCACATCGGTATGGCCGTTGAAGCCGAAGGTTTTGGCGTGCCCCTTGGCGCCCCAGCGGGCAAACAGGTTGGAGACCTCCCCGCGGTCGGTGCGGGTGCAGTCAAAGCCAGCCTCGCTCAGCACTTTCTCCAGCAGCACCAGCGCGCCGCCTTCTTCCGGCGTGACCGAAGGGCAGCGGATCAGATCGGCGGTCAGGCGGGCGGGGTCGGTCTGCGGCATGGAAAGGCTCCTGAATTTCCGGTGGCCACAGGCCTAGCGCGGATCGGCACGCGGCGCAATTCACCCCCGCGCCAGCGAATGTGGCGCAAAAGCAGCGGTTTCGCGGTTGTGCGGAGGTGAGCCTGCCAAGGGGCCGGGAATCATGTTAATGATTTGTTAATCATAATTAACCCGAGGCAGGGTATCCCGAGAGCAGCACCACCGTAACAGCGGGGCGCTTCTAAGACCTGCGGTTGTTCCGCCGGCTCCGCAGCAGTTTCAACTGTCTGCGCGGGACGCCTGTCCGGATGGCAGGAGCAGCCGGCGCAATGGTCAAGGCACGCGAGCTTAACTACGACACCAATGCCTCCGCAGTGGAGATGGCGGAAGCCATCTTTGGCACCGGGGCCACGGTTGTGGACGCATCCTACTCGGGGTGGAGCCAGTCCTCAGCGATCTACTCCGGCGGCGATGCTCTGGTACCCGGGGCCACGCCTAGTGACTCAGGCGTGATCCTGTCCACCGGGCGCGCCAGTCATTTCACGCGGTCTGGCGGCGATCCGAACCGGTCCACCCAGACCACGACCAACACGCCGGGCGAAAGCAACAACGCGGACTTCAACGCAGCCGCCGGCACCAGCACCTATGATGCGTCCTATCTGGATGTGAGCTTCATTCCCGATTCCGATGTGATGACGATGCAGTTCGTCTTCTCTTCCGAGGAATTCCCCGAATTCCAGAGTTCGGTCTATCAGGACGTGGTCGCGGTCTGGGTCAACGGCGAGCAGGTGCTGCTGGAGGTCGGCAACGGCCAGGCCAATCCGAGCAACATCAGCTCGTCCATCAACGAGAACCTCTACCTCGACAACGCCGGTGATGATTACAACACCGAGATGGATGGCCTTACCATCACCATGACGCTGACAATGCACGTCAACCCGGGCGAGGTGAACGACATCCGCATCGGCATCGCCGATGTCAGCGACAGCCGCTACGACAGCAACCTGCTGATTGCCGCGGACTCGGTGCAGACCGATCTGGTGGCGATGACGGACAACATCTTTGTCGAGCCGGACAGCAGCAAAACCATCGATGTGCTGGCCAATGACGTGAACAAGTCCGGCGGCACGCTGACCATCACCCATATCAACGGGACCGAAGTGACCGCCGGCTCGGTGGTGACGCTCAGCACCGGCCAGGATGTGCAGCTGAACGAAGACGGCACCCTGACCCTGGCCGGCGATGGCGATACCGAGGATTTCAACTTCACCTACCAGGTGAGCAACGGCACTATCAGCGACACCGGCTTTGTCAACGCAAGCTCCATTCCCTGTTTCGTCGCGGGCACTCTGATCCGCACCCCCCATGGCGAGGTGCCGGTGGAGGAGCTGATGCCGGGCGACCTGGTGGAGACCCGCGACGACGGGGCGCAGCCGCTGTGCTGGACCGGCGGGCGTTCGGTTGCTGCAGAGGGCGATTTTGCCCCGGTCCGCATTGCTGCCGGCACCTTTGGTGCGCACCGTGAGCTGCTGGTTTCGCCGCAGCACCGGGTGCTGGTGCGCGGCGCCCATGCGGAGCTGTTCTTTGGCGAGGAAGAAGTGCTGGTTGCGGCCAAGGATCTGGTCAACGGGCGCAGCGTCACCCGCTGTCCGGGCGGCGAGGTCACCTATGTGCATCTGATGTTCGGCCGCCACCAGGTGATCTATTCCGAAGGGCTGGCGACCGAGAGCTTCCTGCCTGGCCCGCAGATCGTCAGCCAGTTCGACCGGCCGGTGGCGGAGGAGATCTGCGCCCTGTTCCCGGAGCTCGATCCGGACACCGGCGCCGGCTACAGCGCCGCGGCCCGGCCCGCGCTCAAGGCCTACGAGGGCCGGCTGCTGGCCGCGATCGAGGCGGCCTGACGCGCATGGTGTGGTTTGCGGCTTCCGGCGGCGGGCACAGCCGGAGCGACCCGCAGGCACTGCTGGACGCGGGCGTGCCGGACGGTGATGCCCTGCTGGTGCGCGGCACCCTGATGCTGGAGTTCCACCTGCCGGAAAGCACCCGGCCGGAACCGCTGCTGCTTTATTCGCAGGACGGCGGCTGGCCGCTGCGGCTGGCGCTGCAGGCGGTGCCGGGCGGCGGTCTCAGCTTTGTGCTGGAGCAATACGGCGCAGTGCTGCACCAGACGCTGAACCCGACCAGCCTGGGGCGCACCGGCCGGCTGCGGCTGGCTTACGCCTGGGATGCGCCCGCCCGCAGCGGGCGGCTGACGCTGGAGCGGGCCGACGGCAGCCAGATGCAAATCGCTGCGCTGGCCGGCCCCAAACCCTGGCGGCTGCGCGATCTGCAGGCGCTGACCGGGCCGCTGGCCTATGTGGCGCCGGCGGTGGAGTATCTGGCGCTGTCCAGCGGCATGGAGCCCGCCGGTCCGGCGCCGGGGCTGCTGCCGTCCGCCCCCGTTGCCACGCCGGAGGGTTACCGCGCGCTGGGCAGCCTGCAGCGGGGCGATCTGGTTCTCACAGGCGGCGGCGAGGCTGTCCCCGTTCTGCAGGTGGTGGAGCGGCAGGTGCCGGCGCTGGGCTCCTTTGCGCCGGTGCGGCTGAGGGCGCCTTATTTCGGGCTGCTGCGGGATATCCAGGTGGCCCCGTTCCAGCGGCTGGTGCTGTCCGGCTCCGAGGTCGAATACCTGTTCGGCCAGCCCGCGGTGCTGGTGCCGGCCGGAAACCTGCTGGGCACCGGCACCGCTTTGCCCGGCACTGCTGGCGCGCCGCTGATCACCTACCGCCAGGCGGTGCTGCCGGATCACGAGCCATTGCTGGCCGCAGGCGCGATGACCGAAAGCCTGTTCCTGGGCCGCCTGCGCCGCGACCCCCAGCGCCTGGCCGCCAGCCTGCTGGCGCCGCTGGGCGCCAGCGCGCTGCCAGAGCACCGGCAGCCGAAATTCCCGGTGCTGCGGGCCTTTGACGCTGCGGTCCTGGCGGAACGGCGTACCGCCTGACACAGTCCGGGCGGCTTGTTCCGCCACGGCGGCCAAGGCGCTTGCGTGAAAAAGGCGAACCGCCTAAGGACTTTGAAACCGTTCCAGAGGCCCATCCGAGCGTTCCCGTGCTGTACCTCCGCCTGATCACCGCCGCCCTCTTCCTGCTGTGGGGCCAACTGCTGTCTGCGCAGGTGCTGACGGTGAATACCGTCACCCGGCCGCCATTCTCGATGGTGGAGGGCGCGCGCGACACAGGTTTCTCTCTGGAACTCCTCGAGACCCTGGCAGAGCGGCTGGACTGGGAGTACCGCATCAGCCGCAAGGACAGCTTCGCGGACATGCTGGGCGGGGTGCGCAGCGGCGAGGCCGATCTGGCCGCCGCCAATATCTCGATCACCGCCTCGCGCGAGGTGGTGATGGATTTCAGCCAGCCGATCTTCGAAAGCGGCTTGCAGATCATGGTGCAGGCCGATGAAATCCGCCAGCCGTCGCTGCTGCGGGCGCTTCTGTCCTGGGACCTGGCCGCGGCCATCGGCATCGCCTTCCTGCTGCTGTTCGGCGGCGGCATGGTGATGTGGACCTTCGAGCGCCGCGCCCAGCCCTATTTCGACCGCCCCTTGAAAGAGGCCTGGTTCCCCTCCTTCTGGTGGGCGCTGAACCTGGTGGTGAACGGCGGCTTCGAGGAACGGGTGCCGCGCACGCCCGTGGGCCGCATGTTCGGTGTGGTGCTGGTGGTGTCCTCGCTGTTCATCGTCTCGGTCTTTGTCGCCAAGATCACCGCAGTGATGACGGTGGAGGCGATCAGCGGCTCGGTGAACTCGGTGAACGATCTGTACGGCAAGTCCGTGGGCACCATCGAAGGCTCCACTGCAGCCGGGTTCCTGAACCGGCGCGAGATCGACTATTCCGCCTATGCCGGGCTGGAGGACCTGCTGGAAGGGTTCGAGCGCGGCGACGTGCAGGCGGTTGTCTTTGATGCACCGGTGCTGAATTACTATGTCCAGCAGGGCGGCCACCGCTTTGGCCACACCATCGGCCAGCCCTTCCTGCGTGAAAACTACGGCCTGGTGTTCCCAGCCGGCTCGCCGCTGGTGGAGGAGGTCAACCAGGCGCTCCTGGCGATGCAGGAGGACGGCAGCTATGACGCCCTCTACCGCAAATGGTTCGGCAGCCAGAACTGAGGCCGGACCTTAGTGGAATACCGGCTCCTCGCCGTCGAAGAACGGGGTCATCTGCGCAACGATCACCGCGTTTTCCTCCAGCGCCCGCTGCATCAGCGCACGTTCCTCGTCACCGATCTCATGGCCTTCTGCCTCGCGCTCTTCCAGCGTGCCGTATCCAGTGACATCCAGCGGCGCGGTGTCGGCCTGTTTCAGGATCGCCACGGTCTCGCGCACCGCCTCGGCCTCGTCCACGCCGGAGGCATAGATCATCAGCGCCGCACCGGTGGCGCCGTCGGGCAGGCCGTCCCCGTCCTTGCGTCCGATCTGGACAAGCAGGGTATAGACTTGCTGGCGGGAGGGTTTCTTCTTTTCCATGCCGCCGCCATAGCGCCGGGGCAGGGGGATGGTCAATCAAATAGCGCGGGCGGCGCAGGCCGGATGAGCGGGAAACGGAAGGGTTGCGGTATTTCACCTCTCCGCATTATGGCTGGGCGCATCCGATTGGCAAAAGGACAGCCCGATGCGCATCTCCGCTCTCACTGCCCAGGCCGTGACCTGGAAGAACGGCGGCGGCGTGACCCGCGAACTGGCCGTGCACGAACAAGACGGCCGCATGGTCTGGCGGTTGAGCCTCGCGGATATTGCCCAAAGCGGCCCGTTTTCCGCCTTTCCCGGCCTCGCCCGTATCCATTGCATCGTCGAAGGCGCCGGCCATACCCTGTCGAATGAAAGCACACGGCTGGAGGCCCGGCCGCTGGAGCCGCTATGTTTCGATGGCGGAGCGGATTTGGACTGCCGCTTGCGCGACGGGCCCTGCAGGGCGTTTAACGTGATTTATGACCCGGAGCAGGTGACGGCAGACCCCAGGATTCTGACAGATGGCCCGGTTCCGGATGCTGAAGGCCGGCAAGTGCTCTTCGTGGTCTCCGGTTGTCTGGACATGGCAGGCACAGACCGTCTCGGCCCTGGCGAGGGGGGCGTTACGGAAAGCGCCGCCGGTGCAGTTATCACCGGCGGCGGCACTGTGATCCAAGTGCGGTTTCTGCCTTTTTAGAGACTGTTCAGCAGCTCTTTGACTGCCGTTTTGTAGCCTGCAACCACGCTGTTTCGCGCGATGTGGCGGCCCTGCTGAACCACATGGCGGCCTGCGCTCCAGACGTCCGTGACGGTGTCATCGCCCGCGGCAAAGCAGAGGCCGTCCAGCAGCTGTCCGGGCTTCAACGCGTAAAGAGCGGGCGCGCCGCTGTCAATCGCCACCAGATCCGCCAGCGCGCCTTCCTCGATCCGCCCGGCATCGCGCCCCAGGGCCTGCGCCCCGCCTTTGGCCGCGCCCAGGTACAGCGTCTCGCCGACCGAGCCCTCGCCCGGCACCAGCACATTGCGCGCCAGGTCCCGAAGACGCTGGGAATATTCCAGCGTCCGCAGCTCCTCCGGCAGCGAAATCCGCACGTTAGAGTCTGATCCGACCCCGAAAGCCCCCTTGTGTTCCAAGTATTCCACCCCGTTGAACGGCCCGTCGCCCAGGTTGGCCTCGGTGATCGGGCAGAGACCCGCAACGGCGCCGGAGCGGGCCATGCCGATGGTCTCGGCACTGGTCATATGGGTGGCGTGGATCAGGCACCATTTGCCATCCACGGGAGCGTTCTCCAGCAGCCATTCAACGGGCCGCGCACCCAGCCAATCGCTGATATCCGCCACTTCCTTGGGCTGTTCGGCGATGTGGATATGCACCGGAAGCCCGTTTTGGATCCGCAGCACTTCCGCCAGATCCTCGGGACAGGTGGCGCGCAGCGAATGCGGCGCGATGCCGACGCTGGCATCTTCGGGCAGGTTCCGTGCGGCAATGTCCCGGGCGCGGGTGACGAGCTCGGAGAATTCCGCAACCGAATTGCCAAACCGCTGCTGCCCCCCATTCAGAGCCTGTTTCCCAGCCCCGCCATAGGTGTAAAGCACCGGCAGATGGGTGAGGCCGATGCCGGTCTGGCTGGCAGCGGCAAACACCCGCTCGCTGAGCTCAGTCATCGATGCGAAATGCGCGCCGCCCGGCTGGTGGTGGACATAATGGAACTCCCCGACTGAAGCATAGCCGGCTTCCAGCATCTCCATGAACACCAGCGCCGCGACGGCCTCATACTGCTCAGGCGTGATGCGGTCCATAAAACGGTACATCAGCTCGCGCCAGGTCCAGAAGCTGTCCTTCCCCGCTGCCCGGTATTCCGTCATGCCAGCCATAGCACGCTGAAAGCTGTGCGAATGCAGATTGCCCAGCGATGGCAGCAGCACGTCCGCCCGTGTATCGCCCGGCTGCGGCCCGGCGCCGGTTTCCGTGGAGGAGATCCGGCCGTTCTCAACTGTCAGCCGGAGGTTCTCTGCCCATCCTTGGGGCAGGCGGGCGCGCTGGGCAAATATGGTCTGCATCTGACCCTCTTATGTGTAGATGTAATACTATTAGCGGCAGGCTTATTGCGCGGCAAGGGTTTTACACAGGAGGGACGCTGCCCCTCGGCCTGGCGGCCTCACCCCGGGATATTTCCGGGCCAGAAGAACAGGGGATCCAGTCTTCTTCTGGCTGGAAATATCCTGGGGTTTGGGGCAAAGCCCCAACCGCCGGAGGCAAAGAAAAACGCGCCCGGCAAGGGGCGCGTTCCTGTCGTTCAGAATTGCAGCGCGGATCAGTCGCGCAGCAGCTCGTTGATGCCGGTCTTGGAGCGGGTCTTCTCATCGACGCGCTTCACGATCACCGCACAGTAGAGGCTGATGTTGTTCTTCGACGGCATGGAGCCCGCCACCACAACCGAGTAGGGCGGCACTTCGCCGTACATCACTTCGCCGGTCTCGCGGTCGACGATCTTGGTCGATTTGCCGATGAAGACGCCCATGCCCAGAACCGAGCCTTCGCGCACGATGCAGCCTTCGACCACCTCGGAGCGGGCGCCGATGAAGCAGTTGTCCTCGATGATGGTGGGGCCGGCCTGCATCGGTTCCAGCACGCCGCCGATGCCAACGCCGCCGGACAGATGCACGTTCTTGCCGATCTGCGCGCAGGAGCCGACGGTGGCCCAGGTGTCGACCATGGTGCCCTCATCGACATAGGCGCCGAGGTTCACGAAGGAGGGCATCAGCACCGCGCCCGGCGCGATATAGGCGGATTTGCGGACGACGCAGTTCGGCACTGCACGGAAGCCTGCGGATTTCCAGTCAGCTTCGCCCCAGCCGGCAAATTTGCTGTCGACCTTGTCCCACCAGCCGCCGGCCTGCGGGCCGCCTTCGTGGATTTCCATGTCCTTGATGCGGAAGCCCAGCAGCACCGCTTTCTTGGCCCACTGGTTCACGTGCCAGTCGCCGCTCTCCAGCTTTTCGGCCACCCGCAGCTTGCCCGAGTCGAGCGCGTTCAGGGTGTCTTCGATGGCTTCACGCTGTTCGCCGGTAGTGGCGGGGGTGATGGTGTCGCGCGCCTCCCAGGCGGCTTCGATCGCTGCTTCCAGCTGGGCGTTGGACATGGATGTTCCTCCGGCATCGGTTTGAGTCGCAGCTTCATAGCGGCAATCTGACTGCAGGTCATGTCCGTATTGCGTCCAAATTGCCGCCCCCGACGGCGTTTTGCCGGGTTCCAGCCGGGTCAGCGCACCCGGCGCAGGTGGCGGCGCAGGATTTCGCAGGCGGCGGCGGGATCGCGGCGGGTCATTGCGCTGACGATGGCGGCGTGGTCGGCATCCACCCGGCGGGTCCACTGGTGCTGCCAGTTGGCAAACAGATGCCGGGCGGCGGCGATATGCAGATCGTCGATCGAGGCCAGCAGCCGCGGCATCGCGCAGGGCGCCAGGATCACCCGGTGAAAGGCGCGGTTCAGGCGTTCCCAGCCGGCCATGTCCTCTGCCGCGTCGCAGGCCAGACGGGCGGCCTCGGCCATCTCGATGTCCTCAGGGGTGAGGCGGGCAAAGGCGTGGGTGAGGGCCAGCACCTCCAGCGCCACGCGCATCTCGATCACCTCGCGGATTTCAGACGGGTCCAGCGCGCTAACCCTTGTGCCGCGGCGGGGCTCGGATTTGGCCAGCCCATGCGCCTCCAGCCGCAAGAGCGCCTCGCGCACCGGCACGTGGCTGGCCTCGAACTCACGGGCGATATGGTCCTGGCGCAGCTTTTCCCCGGCAGCCAGGCTGCCGGTGATAATGCGCTCGCTCAACGCCTGGTAGATCGTATCGGCAATGGTTGCAGACATGTAATGGCGATACCGGGGCGGCTCTCGGCCCGCAAGGATTATCCAAGCGGATCCGGGGCGATGTTGCCGCCGCAGATCAGCACCGCCACCCGCTCGCCCGGTGCCGGCCGGTAGGCGCCGCACATCAGCGCCGCCAGCGCCGTTGCGCCGGCAGGTTCGACCAGGATCCGCCGCTCGCGCCAGAGCGCCGTCTGGGCTTCGGTAATGGCGCTGTCCGGCACAGTCAGAGAAGTGATGCCCTGCGTTGCCGCAAGCTCAAAGCAGATGCTGCCGATGCGTTTGGCGCCCAACGCGTTGGCCGCAACGCCGGAGACCTCCACGTCGACAGGCTGTTGTGCTGCCAGCGCCGCGTGCAGCGCGCAGGAGGTCTCCGGCTCCACCGCGACGATCTTCCGGGCGCCCTGGAACCAAGCCAATGCGCCGCCGATCAGCCCGCCGCCGCCGACGGCGATCAGCAGGGTATCGGCCTCCAGCCCCTGGGCCTGCCATTCGGCAAAGCAGGTGCCCTGGCCCGCAACGGTGGCGGGCGCGTCATAGGCGTGGACCTGCATGGCGCCGGTCTCCTGCTCATAGGCCTGCGCCTGGTCCAGCGCGTTGGCATAGGCACCGGGCACCACCTGCAGATCGGCACCGGTGCGCTCGATCAGGGAAATCTTGGCGGGTCCTGCCATCTCCGGCACATAGATCCGCGCCTTGTGCCCCAGCTGGTGCGCGGCATAGGCCGCGGCGGCGCCGTGATTGCCGCCCGAGGCCGCAACCAGCCCGGCCGCGGGCACCTCCTGGCTCAGCAGCGTGTTGAAGGCGCCGCGGGCCTTGAAGCTGCCGGTATGCTGCATGTGCTCCAGCTTCAGTTCCACCGGATACGGCAGCCCGAAGCCCTGCGTCTGCATCACCGGAGTGCGCTGCACATGGGGGCGGATGCGCTCTGCCGCTGCAGTGATTTCACTTTGCCAGTCCATGCGCTGCCCTCCTGCCTGCTGCGCCGGAACCTTAGCCGCACCAGGTCCGGACGCAAGCGGAACGGCGCGTTCTCCTGCATTCTTGATTGGCGCTAACGGTCAAGGAGGGTTACAAAGGAGGTCCTGTTATTTTTACCTGGATTGCCCATGACCGAAGACCGCCACAGCCGTTTCAGCGATGCCCATACCGACCGGAACCGGGCAGAGCACGTGCCCGCCACGCCGCAGACACGGTCACCTGCCTACCGTCTGGCATTCGCCGACCAGGATTTCATGTACCGCGAGGAACTGCGCCCGGTGCGTCTGCAGCTGGAGCTTCTGAAACCGGAGCTGATGCTGAACGAGCGCGGCATCGAAAGCACCATCGTGATGTTCGGCGGCGCCCGCATCCCGGATCCGAAGCACAAGGACAGGGCGCGCACCCAGACGCTGGCCGATCTGTCGCATTTCTATGATGAGGCGCGTGAATTCGCCCGGCTGATGACGGAAAAGTCAAAGCAGAGCGGCGGACGTCAGAACGTCGTGGTGACAGGCGGCGGCCCCGGCGTGATGGAAGCCGGCAACCGCGGCGCTCAGGATGCGGGCGGCCATTCCATCGGCCTGTCGATCGTCCTGCCGCATGAGCAGGCGCCCAACGGCTTCGTGACGCCGGACCTCAGCTTCAACTTCCACTATTTCGCGATCCGCAAGATGCATTTCCTGATGCGGGCGCGGGCGATCAGCGTGTTCCCGGGCGGCTTCGGCACCCTGGACGAGCTGTTCGAGAGCCTGACCCTGATCCAGACCGGGCGGATGGAGCGGGTGCCGTTCCTGCTGTTCGGCAAGGACTTCTGGGACAGGATCATCAACTGGGAGGCGCTGGCCGATGCCGGCACCATTTCGGATCAGGATCTGGACCTGTTCCGCGTCGTCGACACCGCGCAGGAAGCGGTGCAGATCATCGACAACTGGGAGCCCGCGCCGCCGCGCGAATCCCTTCCCGGCCGCGAGCGCTGAGCGCGCAGGCGGAGAACTCTGCTGCTGCCGGGCTCAGGCCAGCTCCGGCGGCAGCGTGCCGATTTCGTCGCCGGTGGTCAGCCGGGTGAGGACCGGGGTGCCTGCCACGGTTTTCACCGCATAGCCATAGCCGCGCAGGCGGAATTTCCATTCCCGCGGGCTGAGCGCTTTCTGCCGCTCGCTGCGGATCAGTTCCAGAACGCTGGGGTCAACGGGCGGGGCCTGTTTGTCTACCGGTGCCATAAGACGGTTACCTTTCAAAACATTTGTCCATGAATTGGAAACTGTTCCCGGCAAATGGCGGAATTCGAGCCGGTCTGGGGAAAAAATGGGGCAGCGGCTTACTGGTGCTTTCCGGCAACGGTCCAGCCGGAGCGGGCTGTGAAGCCCTTGGCAGAACTGATGCCGGAACGCGGTCCCCGGCCTCGCGCAACCAGCGGCCGTTCGCGTGACTGACGCTTGTTCTTGCCCGCACACGCCCGGGCTGCTGTAATCTTTGTTAAATTGAGCGTATTCAGCCCGGGAACGGGCCAAACTTGGCCACATTTGCAAACAAATAATTACCAGCATTGGGATTGCGGAGTAATTGAATGTCCGAAGTTACAGACTATACGGCGCTTCTGGCGTACACGTCGAACAGCTACTTGCGCTGGAACAGCCAGGTCAAACTCGGCACCCCGTCCGTGGTGACCTACAGCTTCTACGGGGCCGGTGAACTTGGCAGTGCCGCCAGCGATCCCTATGGCGCAACCAGTTACTGGTCCTTCAACAGCACCCAGCGTGGCTACTTCCGCCAGGCTCTTGCCGAATTCGAAGAAATCTCCGGTTTGAAATTCGTTGAAACGGATGGTCCGGCGATGATCAACGTGTTCGGCTACAACGGCGGATCCGCAGCCGGCTGGGCGAACTATTCCTGGGCCAGCGCTTATTCCACCGGCCAGGGCGACCTCGCGATCCAGGGCAGCAGTATGGCGCCGGGCACCTACGGGTATGAAACGATCCTGCATGAGATCGGCCATGCCGTGGGCCTCGAGCACCCGCATGATGGCGGCAATACGCTGGCGGACCATATGGACGACCAGGCGCACACGGTGATGACCTACAGCTATGCGGGGTACAATGTCACCGAGCTGGGCACCTTTGACGTCCAGGCGCTGCGCCATCTTTATGGCGGGGCGGCAGGGACTCATGGCTGGGACGCTTACGTCAATGGCGCAGGTAAAGTTGTTATCAAGGCCAGCGGCCGGTCCGAGGTTGTTCTGGCAACTGGTCAGGACACCAGAATCTTTGCTAATGGCGGCAACGACACGGTCAAAGGCCGTGAAGCCGATGACATGCTTGCAGGCTGCAAGGGCAGTGACCGGCTGTTTGGCGGTTACGGCCGGGACACTCTGATTGGCGGTGAAGGGGCTGATACCTTATTGGGCGGCACAGACTGGTCCGACTTTTCCGGTGCCAGCGGCGAGCGGGATATCCTGCGGGGTAATCTGGGCAACGACAAGCTGTTTGGCGGACGCGGAAATGACGTGCTTCAGGGCGGTAACGGTCACGACCGCCTCATCGGCGGCGACGGTTCCGATATCCTGTTTGGCGGCAGGCACGCGGATATCTTCATATTCAAGGCCGCCGATTACAATGACAATGACGTCATCAGAGATTTCGGCCGGGGCAACGACAGAATTAAATTTGCCGGCACCGGCGCGGACAGTTTCAGCGACCTGACAATTTCCCAGCAGGATGGGAACACGCTGATCAGCTTTTACGGCAACTACAACATCGAGCTCACCGGCTACACCGGCGGGCTGACCGCGGACGATTTCATTTTCAGTTAATCCAGCCGGAGACCCTGCGGACGGACCCTGCCGCGCCGGGGCCGGAGCCGGGGTCACTTCATCCCGGCTTCGGCCTCGATCTGCTTGCGGCTCTTGCGGGCGCGTTCGGTCGCCGACTTCAGCTGGCCGCAGGCCGCCATGATGTCATCGCCGCGGGTCTTGCGGATCGGCGAGGCGTAACCTGCCTGATAGATGATATTGGCAAAGGCGTGGATGCGGTTGTTGGAGGACCGCTTGTAGGGGCTGCCCGGCCATTCGTTGAACGGGATCAGGTTGATCTTGGCCGGGATGTTGTAGCGCTTGATGTGGTCGATCAGACGGTGCGCGTCCTCGTCCGTGTCGTTCACCCCGTCCAGCATCACGTATTCAAAGGTGATCCGCTCCGAGTTCGACGCCTTGGGGTAATCCGCCAGCGCCTGCAGCAGCTCGTCGATGTTCCAGCGCTTGTTGATCGGCACCAGCACGTCGCGGGTCTCGTTGGTGGTGGCGTGGAAGGAGATCGCCAGCAGGCAGCCGATTTCCTCGGCTGTCCGCGCAATCTCCGGCACCACGCCGGAGGTCGACAGCGTGATCCGGCGGCGGCTCAGCGAGATGCCTTCCGGGTCCATCGCAATCTTCATCGCGTCGCGGACGTTTTCGAAGTTATAAAGCGGCTCGCCCATGCCCATCAGCACAATGTTGGAGAGCAGCCGGGTTTCGTCCTTCGGCGCGCCCGGCGTGGGCCATTCCTCCAGATCGTCGCGCGCCATCATCACCTGGCCGACAATCTCAGCCGGGGTTAGGTTGCGCACCAGTTTCTGGGTGCCGGTGTGGCAGAAGGAGCAGGTCAGGGTGCAGCCGACCTGGGAAGAAATGCACAGGGTGCCGCGGTCCTCCTCGGGGATATAGACCACTTCAACCTCATGGCCGCCGGCAATCCGCACCAGGTACTTGCGGGTGCCGTCGGTCGAGACCTGCTTGCTCACCACCTCGGGGACACGGATCTCAAACGTCTCCGCCAGCTGCGCGCGGTAGGCTTTGGCCAGGTTGGTCATCTCACCAAAGTCGCGCTTGCCCCACTGGTAGATCCACTGCCAGATCTGGCCGACCCGCATCTTGGCCTGCTTCTCCGGCGTGCCGTGCTCGATCAGCACCTCGCGCATCCGCTCGCGGGTCAATCCGACAAGATTGATCTTGCCGCCCTCGGGGTCCTTGCGGGGCAGGGTCAATACGTCTTGGGTGATCGGCGCGCTGGCGGTCATGGCTTTCGGACTCGATGCTGATGGGCGGATGCGGCTCTATATAGGATTCTGGCCGAAGATCAAAAGGAATCCTCGAAACAAGTTTTTCCGGCACTGCGCGAGGGCGCGCTTATCTGGAATAGCGGACCAGCTCCGCCACCCGCGCCCGGCCCAGGGTGGTCCAGCAGGCCCGGGTTGCGATCCCGGCATCTTCGCGCACCGGATGCGCTGCCCCGGCAAAGCTGCAATGCGCCACGCGGTAGGCTTCCCAGGCGGTCTGCCCGCCCTTCAGCGCCGCAACGGCGTCGCTGTTGCCATTTCCGGCGTCGATCTCCGCAGCGGCCACCATCGCAGCCTCCAGGGCGTTGTTGAGCGCGGCTTCCACGCCTTCCTCGTCATCGGCGACGCAGGTGCCGACTTCCTCCTGGCTGCCGTCGCCGCATTCCAGTGCCGGATTGGCATGGGCGGGCAGGGCAAGCAGCGCAACTGCAAGGCAAGTGAACGGGAGAATGGCAAACTTCGGCATGGCAGGCACCTCCTGCCTTCCATGCTACGCGCCCCGCGGCTTCCAAACAAGAAAACCCCGGCGCGGGCCGGGGTTTGCAGGAATGCGATGCGGGCAAGGCTTACTTGCTGCAGCGCTTCTCGGCGTCTTCCACCGCGGCGGTGAAGCCCAGCAGCGAGAAGGTGTCCTTGGTCTGTGTGCCGCGGGCCGAACGCGCGGTCAGCACCGCATCGGCGCCGCGCTTCATCGCGGTGATGATCTTGGCGTCATCCGCAGGGGTCGCCGGCCAGGCCCATTCGCCCTCGGTGAACAGCTCGAACTCGGAGTCGCCGATCGCCATGTTGACGGTGGAGCCCGGCGCAAACGGATAGCCGCCGGTAAAGCTCACCTCACCCTTGGGGGCGGCGTCCTCGCGGTAGGTGACAAACAGCTGGATCTCGCTGCGGCGCACCGCCACCACGCGGCCGTCGCGGGTGTTCACGGTTTCCTTCGGGGCCGACACGCCCCAGCATTCGCTCGGGTTTTCGCCTTCGAAGACACTCCAGTCGACCTTTGCGGCGACCCGGTTGTTCGAAGTTTCCTGCGCAGTTGCGGTGGTTGCCAATGCTGCCAGACACAGGCCCGCAGCCACGCGGGCGAGTTTCAATGCCATTTGTCCCGACTCCAAGACTGTTCTCTTACCTCAAAACCAAGCAAAGGGCCCGCAGCGTTTCATCCGCTGTCTGGTCCCGATCCCCTCGCTTGCGCTACACAAGCACACTAACGTAACAAGCACCACGGGCGAAAGTGCGTTTTGGCAGGATTTCGCCAACAAAACATGAGGGGAGACATCATGCCGAAACCTGTGCCCATGGCCGAAGTCTGGCGCGGCCCGCTGCTGGAAAGCCTGCACCTGGGCCATGCTGTCATCTGCGATGCCTCCGGGCAGGTGGTGCGCAGCTGGGGCGACCCCGATGCGGTGATCTATCCGCGCAGTTCCGCCAAGATGATCCAGGCGCTGCCGCTGATCACCTCCGGCGCTGCCGCGCGTTACGGCCTCACGTCCGAGCAGCTGGCGCTGGCCTGCGCCTCCCACAACGGCGCCCATATCCACACGGACCGGGTCAATGCCTGGCTGGATCAGCTGGGGCTGAAGGACGACGATTTCCGCTGCGGCCCGCAGCTGCCGGATGACATCCCCGCCCGCAATGAGCTGATCAAATCCGACAGCAGCCCCTGCCAGGTGCACAACAACTGCTCCGGCAAGCACGCGGGTTTCCTGACCCTGACCCAGTACCTCGGTGCCGGGACGGAATACATCGAGATGGACCACCCGGTGCAGCAGGCCTGCCTGGCGGCGTTTGAGGAAACCACCGGCCAGGACAGCCCCGGCTACGGCATCGACGGCTGCTCGGCACCGAACTTTGCCACCACCGTCACCGGCCTGGCCCGGTCGATGGCCTGGTTTGCCAGCGCCGCGGACCGCTCCGACCGCGCCTCGGAGGCGGCGCAGCAGCTGGTCGCAGCCATGACCGCGCATCCGGAACTGGTGGCGGGCGAGACCCGCTGCTGCACCAACCTGATGCGCGCGATGGGCGGCAAGGCGGCGATCAAGACCGGCGCCGAGGCGGTGTTCATCGCCATCCTGCCGGAACAGAAGCTGGGCGTGGCGCTGAAGATCACAGATGGCACCACCCGCGCCAGCGAATGCGCGATTGCGGCGCTGATGGTCAGCCTCGGCGTGCTGGAAGCGGAGCACCCGGAGACCCGCAAATACATGAACAAGACTCTCTACAGCCGCCGCGGGCTGGAATGCGGCTCGATCCGCCCCGCAGCAGAACTGCTGTTCTGAAATCAAATGCCCCGGTTCTGAACCGGGGCATTTTCTTACATCTCCATCTCGATGATCTCGGCGACTTCGACCGAGCCGCTGCCGTCCACCACCATCGGGCAGCCCTTGGCCATCTCGCAGGCCGCGTCCTGGTCGGACGCCTGCACAACCGAATAGCCCGAGACCGGATTTGCACCGCCATTGTCCGCCACGCCGCCGGCGCTGACGGTCTTGGACATGCCCACCGGCGCGCCCGGCACTTTCAGCGCATCGCCCATCGAGCCCATCCAGCTTTTCCACGCTTCCATGACCTTGGCGCCTTCCTCCTCGCTCTCCGGGGTCTTGCCGCCGTGGTAGACAAAAATGAACTCTGGCATCGGTCTTCTCCCTTGGTTGCGGTGACTTGTGCTTCAGGCGTCTGCGGTCAGCTGAGCCTCCAGTTTGCGCAGGGTCGAGGTCCAGCCCTCTTCATGGCGTGCGGCAATCTCATCGCCGGCCAGATCGCGGTGATCGATCAGCAGCATGGCGCCATCCCCGGCGGCGGCGACGGTGAAGGTCACATGGCTCTCGGCGCCGCGGCGGCCGTCCTCATCATGCCAGGCCCAGGTGAAGCCGACGGATTTCGGCACATCCACATGGGTCACCTGGCCGGAGACATGAAACCGCTGCCCGTCGCTGTTCTGCATGATCGAATACCATGGGCCGGTGCGGCTGAGGTCCAGGTCGTGTTCCGGAATGCTGACCCCCTCCGGCCCCCACCATTTCAGCAGCTTGTCCGGGGTGGTCACCCACCCGAACAGCTTTTGCGGGCTGACCGGGAAAATCCTTTGCAGCTGCAGATCGCTCATGCGCCGTCCTCCATCAAGGCCGCCTCCAAACGGTCCAGGCTGCCGTCCCAGAACGCTTTGCGGGATTGGGTCCACTCGGCAATCATCCTGAGGCCCTCGGGCCGCGCGGAATAGAGCCGCTTTGTGCCATCGGCGCGCTGGGTCACCAGCCCGGCCTCGCGCAGCACCTTCAGGTGGCGCGAGATGGCCGGCGCCGAAATGCCCGCCCCCGGCGCCAGATCGCCCGCGGGCAGCTCGCCCTGGGTGATCAGCTGGTCGACAATCGACATGCGGGTTTCGTCCGACAGGGCGGCAAAGGATTTCAGAAGCGGAGTCATGCAGTCATTATTAACTGTATCGTTAAATAATGAAAGCGCTATTTCCACCCCGCCTGAGACCGGCGGAAACTGCGGGCCGGGCCCAAGGCCGCCAAGGCGCGGCTGCGCCGGCAGCCGCACCTGCGGGCGCGGGAGGTCCCCCGGTCCCTGACCCGGGGAGCGGTCTCAGCTTCTGAAATCGTCCTGGGAGTAGCCCTGGATATACAGCAGCGCGGTCAGGTCGCCGTGGTTGATGCGGATATCGCATTCCGCCGCAACCGAAGGCTTGGCGTGCAGCGCAACTCCTGCGCCGGCGCGCTTCAGCATGCCCAGGTCGTTGGCGCCGTCGCCCACCGCAATCACATCCGCCTCACCGATCCCCAGCCGGGCGGTGATCTGCTCCAGCGCCTCCACCTTGGCCTCGCGGCCCAGGATCGGCCGCGCCGCTTCTCCGGTCAGCCTGCCATCTGCCGCCAGCAGCGTATTGGCGCGGTTCTCGTCAAAGCCCAGCTCCGCCGCCACGCGTGCGGTGAAGGCCGTGAACCCGCCCGACACCAGCGCCGCATAAGCGCCATTTGCCTTCATCACCGCCAGCAGCTGCTTGCCGCCCGGCATCAGGGTGATGCGCTCGTCCAGAACCTTGGTGATCACCGACTCCGGCAGCCCCTGCAGCAGCCCGACCCGCTCGATCAGCGCCCCCTCGAAATCCAGCTCGCCGTTCATCGCCCGGGCGGTGATCTCCTTGACCCGCGCGCCGACGCCCGCCTCCTCGGCCAGCTCGTCGATGCACTCCTGCTGGATCATGGTCGAGTCCATGTCGGCCAGCAGCATCTTCTTCTTCCGCCCTTCCGCAGCCTGGATCACAAGGTCCACCCCCATCTGCTGCAGATCCTCCCAGACCTGCCAGCGGTTGTCCGGCATCTGCTCCAGCGCAAACTCGGCCGCCACCCCCGGCGCCAGCCAGATGGCCTCGCCGCCGCCCCAGGCATTGCGCAGCGATTCGGGCAGGGCGGGCTCCAGCACCGGGCTGGCGGGATTGCAAAGCAGGCTGGCAACAAACATCGGCGGGCTCCGTAGCTTCGGGATTCGTTCTGTCATAGCGGGCCGCCGGGGCATCGGCCAGACGGCAAAATGCCGTTCAAATCCGGGGTTATCATAAGGTGCGGTCCTTTTTGCCATTTCAGAGCAGCTGTTTCCGATGGTGGAAAATCATGTCGTAAAAAACGGATGAACAGCCGCATTTTCTCAAAAAATCTGTTGCATGCCGCGCTGCAGCAGCCTAGCTCTGTAGGCGGGACACCCCTCCCCAACGAGGGGCGCTTATCTGGAAGGGTAGCATTGATGGCTATTGCACAACCGGCATCGCGGCCGGCCAATCCGCGTTTTTCTTCGGGCCCTTGCGCCAAACCTCCCGTCTTTGAACTGTCGAAACTGTCCGGCGCGCCGCTGGGCCGCTCGCACCGTGCCGCGGTTGGCAAGGAGAAGCTGAAGGCGGCGATCGAAGGCACCAGCGAAATCCTGAACATCCCCGCCGGTTACAAGATCGGCATCGTGCCCGCCTCCGACACCGGCGCGGTGGAAATGGCGATGTGGAACCTCCTGGGCGCCCGCGGCACCGAGATGCTGGCCTGGGAAAGCTTCGGCTCCGGCTGGGTCACCGACGCGGTGAAGCAGCTCAAGCTGGACGCCACCGTGAAAACCGCCGACTACGGCCAGATCGTCGATCTTGCCACCGTCGATTTCACCAATGACGTTGTCTTCACCTGGAACGGCACCACCTCCGGCGTGCGCGTCCCCAACGGCGACTGGATCCCGGCGGACCGCGAAGGCCTCACCATCTGCGACGCGACCTCCGCGGCCTTTGCGCAGCACCTGCCCTGGGACAAGCTGGATGTGACCACCTTCTCCTGGCAGAAGGTGCTGGGCGGCGAAGCGGCGCATGGCATGATCATCCTCAGCCCCCGCGCGGTGGAACGGCTGGAAAGCTACACCCCCGCCTGGCCGCTGCCCAAGATCTTCCGCCTGACCAAGGGCGGCAAGCTGATCGACGGCATCTTCCAGGGCGCCACCATCAACACGCCCTCGATGCTGGCGGTGGAGGACTACCTGCTGGCACTCGACTGGGCCCGCTCCGTTGGCGGCATGGAAGGCCTGCGCGAACGCGCCTATGCCAACCTGGCTGCGGTGCAAAGCTTTGTGCAGGACAACCCCTGGATCGCCTTCCTGGCGGAACAGCCGGAATACCGCTCCAACACCTCGGTCTGCCTCAAGTTCACCGACGAACGCATCCAGGACGGTGCCGCCTTTGCCAAGGCCGTGGCCAAACGTCTGGAAACCGAAGGCGTCGCCTATGACATCGGCGCCTACCGCGACGCGCCTCCGGGCCTGCGCATCTGGTGCGGCGGCACGGTGGAGGCCACCGACGTGGCAGCGCTGATGCCCTGGATCAAATGGGCCTTCGAGGCCGAGATCGCGGCGCAGACCGAAGCGGCCTGATAATTGTCCTGCCCGGCGGCACCGCCGGGCAGCGCCCGACCCTCCCCACGGGAGGGCGCTTCGCACCCACCCAGGGCCGGGCGCAGCCCTTCTCAAAACAAATGGCCGCACAGGCCCCCGCAAAAAGGACCCTAAGCCATGGCTCCCAAAGTACTCATCTCCGACAAGCTGTCCGAGGCCGCCGTTCAGATCTTCCGCGACCGCGGCATTGACGTCGACTTCCTGCCCGACGTGGGCAAGGACAAGGAAAAACTGGCGGAAATCATCGGCCAGTACGATGGCCTCGCCATCCGCTCCGCAACCAAGGTGACCGAAAAGATCCTGGAAAGCGCCGATAACCTCAAGGTGATCGGCCGCGCCGGCATCGGCACCGACAACATCGACAAGGAAGCCGCCTCCAAGCGCGGCGTCATTGTGATGAACACCCCGTTCGGCAACATGATCACCACCGCCGAACATGCCATCGCTATGATGTTCGCGGTGGCCCGCCAGCTGCCCGAGGCTTCCGCCTCCACCCATGCCGGCAAGTGGGAAAAGTCCAAGTTCATGGGCACCGAACTCACCGCCAAGACCCTGGGCGTGATCGGCGCCGGCAACATCGGCGGCATCGTCTGCGACCGCGCCCGCGGGTTGAAGATGAAGGTAATCGCCTACGATCCCTTCCTCAGCACCGACAAGGCCGACAAGATGGGTGTCGAAAAGGTGGAGCTGGACGAGCTGCTGGCCCGCGCCGACTTCATCACCCTGCATGTGCCGCTGACCGACCAGACCCGCAACATCCTGTCCAAGGAAAACCTGGAAAAGACCAAGAAGGGCGTGCGCATCATCAACTGCGCCCGCGGCGGACTGGTGGATGAGGCCGCGCTGGCGGAGCTGCTGACCTCCGGCCATGTGGCGGGGGCCGCCTTCGACGTGTTCTCGGTGGAGCCGGCCAAGGAAAACGCCCTCTTCGGCCTGCCGAACGTGGTCTGCACCCCGCACCTGGGCGCCGCCACCACCGAGGCGCAGGAAAACGTCGCCCTGCAGGTGGCCGAGCAGATGTCCAACTACCTGCTGACCGGTGCGGTTGAGAACGCGCTTAACATGCCCAGCGTGACAGCTGAGGAAGCCAAGGTCATGGGCCCCTGGATCAAGCTGGCCGATCATCTGGGCAGCTTTGTCGGCCAGATGACGGATGAGCCGATCAAGGCGATCAACATCCTCTATGACGGCGTCGCCGCCGGCATGAACCTGGATGCTCTGAACTGCGCGGTGGTTGCCGGCATCATGAAACGCGCCAACCCGGAGGTGAACCTGGTCTCCGCGCCCGTCGTCGCTAAGGAGCGCGGCGTGCAAATTTCCACCACCAGCCAGGACAAATCCGGCTCCTTCGACGGCTATGTCAAGGTGACCGCGGTGACCTCCAAGCGCGAACGCTCGGTGGCCGGCACCGTGTTCTCCGACGGCAAGCCGCGGTTCATCCAGATCAAGGGCATCAACATCGACGCCGATGTGGGCGCGCATATGCTCTACACCACCAACGAGGACGTGCCCGGCATCATCGGCACCCTGGGCCACACCCTGGGCGACAATGGCGTTAATATCGCCAACTTCACCCTGGGCCGGTCCGAGGCCGGCGGCGAGGCGATTGCGCTGCTCTATGTGGATGAACCGGTTCCTGGCGAGGTCCGTGCCAAGCTGGCGGAGACCGGCCTGTTCAACCAGATCAAGCCACTGGAGTTTGACGTCGCCTAAGGGACCTGAACGTCCCCAGCGAACGCCTCTGCCGTCCTTCGCGGGGGCGTTTGCCCCGTTTCTGCGCCGCCTTGAACTCCGCTTTTCGCGGCCGGTGCCGCACCACGACCACGGTAAAGATCAGCATCGACAGCAGCGCCGCCACCGATCCCGCCTGCGCCAGCACCTCGCTGCGCTCCTGAATGGCCAGCGGAATGCCCGGCACCAGCAGCACCAGCGCCAGCAGCGCCGTGCCCAGGTGCAGCCGCGGCAGCTTGCCTTTGGCTGCGGCCGGCAGCAGGTGGTAATAAAACGCATAGATCGAACAGCTGACCCAGCCGAGCAGGTTCAGGTGCCCGTGCGCCGGCGACAAGAGGTGGTCCTGGCTCGCCGACATCTGAATTCCCCAGACCATGCCGCCAAGCGCTGACACCACCGCCGCCAGCATGAACCACCGCGCAATTCCGACCATGATCAATCCTCCCGGCTCTGACTGTCTGCAGGTGTCTTGCCCGATAAAATGCGGCGCCGGTGCCGGATTGCCAGCCGCCTGCCTGTTTTTCCCGGGGTTGAGCCTGCCGCCGCAATGCGCCATCAATCCGGCACAGCCCGCAGCAAGGAGCCGCCATGACCGCCCCCCTCTACGCCATCGGCGACGTCCACGGCCAGCTGGAGATGCTGGAGCAGGCGCTGGCCCGGATCGGGGCTGACGGCGGCGAGGGCGCCCGCATCGTCTTTCTCGGCGACTACACCGACCGCGGCCCCGACAGCCGCGGCGTGATCGAACGGCTCGCCCGGGGGCAGGCGGAAGGGCGCAACTGGATCTGCCTCAAGGGCAATCACGACCGGATGTTTTCCATGTTCATGGAGGACTACCCGCGCAACGATTCCCGGCTGCTGGTCGGCTACCACTGGCTGCACGAGCGGATCGGCGGCGTGGAGACGCTGCAGTCCTACGGGGTGGAGGTGGAAGACGGCGACCGCATCTACCAGACCCACGCCCGCGCCCGCGCCGCAATCCCGCAGGCGCATCTGGACTTCCTGGCAGGCCTCAAACCCTACCACCAGGAGGGCGAACTGCTGTTTGTCCACGCGGGCATCCGCCCCGGCCTGCCGCTGGAGAGCCAAAGCGAGGACGATCTGATCTGGATCCGCCAGGAGTTCCTCAGCGACGAGCGCGCCCACCCCTGGCTGGTGGTGCATGGCCACACCCCGGGCAGGCAGGCCGAGCACCGGGTGAACCGCATCAACCTCGACAGCGGCGCCGGCTACGGCCGCCCGCTCACCGCCGCGGTGTTCGAGGGCCGCGACTGCTGGCTGCTGACAGAGGCGGGCAGGGTGCCGCTGAGACCCTGATCCGCATTTCATCTTTCTCGAAATACTCTGGGGGTGAGCGCCAAAGGCGCGAGGGGGCAAAGCCCCCTCAACCGGACATCACGTCCAATCCAGCACCACCTTGCCGCTGGCCCCTGATTTCATCGCCGCAAACCCTTCGGCAAAATCATCCACCCCGAACCGGTGGGTGATCACCCGGCTCACATCCAGGCCGTTCTGCAGCATGGCGATCATCTTGTACCAGGTCTCGAACATCTCGCGCCCGTAGACCCCCTTGATGGTGATCGCCTTGAACACGATGCGCGACCAGTCGACCGGCGATTTGCCCGGCGGAATGCCCAGGAGGGCAATCTTGCCGCCCATCACCAGCGCCTCCACCATCTGATCCAGCGCCGCCTGGCTGCCGGACATCTCCAGCCCGACGTCAAACCCCTGCTTCATGCCCAGCTCCTGGATCACGTCCTGCAGCTCCTCCTTGGACACATCCACCGTGCGCACCGCCGGCACCACATGGGCGGCCAGCTTCAGCCGGTCCGGGTTGATGTCGGTGATCACCACATGCCGCGCACCGGCATGTTTCGCCACCGCCGCCGCCATGATGCCGATAGGCCCGGCCCCGGTGATCAGCACATCCTCGCCCAGCAGATCAAAGCTGAGGGCGGTATGCACCGCATTGCCCAGCGGATCGAGGATCGCACCGATCTCGTCCGGGATGTCATCCGGCAGCGGCACCACGTTGAAGGCGGGCAGCTTCAGATACTCGGCAAAGGCGCCCTGCTCATTCACCCCGATGCCGCGGGTGCCGGGGTCCAGATGGAACTTGCCGGCCCGGCTCTGGCGCGAGTCGGTCTTGATCAGATGCCCTTCGCCGGAACAGCGCTGGCCGACCGCCAGATCGGTGACATTGCGGCCGATCTCGACGATCTCGCCCGCAAACTCATGGCCGGTAATCATCGGCACCGGCACGGTGTGGGACGCCCATTCGTCCCAGTTCCAGATGTGAATGTCGGTGCCGCAGATGCCGGTCTTCTTCACCTTGATCAGCACCTCGTCCGGGCCGATCTCCGGCACCGGCGCCTGCACCATCCACAGGCCCTCCTGCGGATGGCTCTTCTCCAGCGCCTTCATCGTGTTCGGACGGCTCATGACAGGATCCCCAGTTCCTTGCCGACCTTGCCAAAGGCCGCCAGCGCCCGGTCCAGTTCGTCCCGCGTCAGCGCCGCGTTCATCTGCGTCCGGATCCGCGCCTGGCCGCGCGGCACCACCGGAAAGAAGAAGCCGGAGACATAGACGCCCTCGTCGAACAGCCTGGCCGCCATATCCTGCGCCAGCTGCGCCTCGCCCAGCATCACCGGGATGATCGGATGCTCACCGGGCAAGAGGTCAAAGCCCAGCTTTTCCAGCCCCGCCCGCCAGTAGCGCGCATTCTCGAACAGCTGCGCCCGCAGCCCGTCCCCTTCCTCTACCAGCCGGATCGCCTCCAGCCCGGCAGCAACAATCGATGGCGGCAGCGAATTGGAGAACAAATAGGGCCGCGCCCGCTGCCGCAGCAGGTCGATCACTGGCTGCGGCCCGGCGATATAACCGCCGATGGCCCCCCCAAGTGCTTTGCCCAAGGTTCCCGTCAGGATGTCCACGTCCACCCCGAAATGCTCCGGCGTGCCGGCCCCCGTCGCGCCCATGAAACCGGTGGCGTGGCAGTCATCCACCATCACGATGGCATCGTATTTGTCCGCCAGCGCCCGGATCTCCGGCAGCTTGGCCAGGTAGCCGTCCATCGAGAACACGCCGTCGGTCGCGATCATGATATGCCGCGCGCCGTCCTCGCGGGCCTGTTTCAGCCAGGCCTCCAGGTCGTTCATGTCGCTGTTCAGATAGCGGTAGCGCTTGGCCTTGCACAGCCGGATGCCGTCGATGATCGAGGCATGGTTGAGCGTATCCGAGATGATCGCATCCTCCGGCCCCAACAGCGGCTCGAACAGTCCGCCGTTGGCGTCGAAACAGGCGGCAAACAGGATCGCGTCATCCTTGCCCAGGAACTTCGCCAGCCGCTGCTCCAGCTCCCGGTGAATGTCCTGGGTGCCGCAGATGAACCGCACCGAGGCCATGCCGAACCCCTTCGGCTCCATCGCGTCCTTGGCCGCCTTGATCAGGGCGGGGTGGTCGGCCAGACCCAGGTAGTTGTTGGCGCACAGGTTGATCACCTGACGCCCGCCAACCGTGATCTCGCCCCCCTGCGGGGAGGTGATCATTCGCTCGCGCTTGTACAGCCCCTCGGCCTCGATCTGGGCCAGCGTATTGGAGATGTCGGTCAGAAAAGCAGTGGACATGCGCAAGCTCCTTTGGTGTCTCGAGTCGCGTGTCTAGCATAGCGGATGCGTTTCCGGAATACAGGATTTCAGGATTACGGAAAAAAATCCGTGAAACTGGACGCCGCCGGTGAACTTCCGCCAAACTGGACTATCTGCCCCCGAACTAGGGAGGATTGCAGACATGGCAAGGGTCACGGGAATTGGCGGCGTCTTCATCAAGGCACGCGGCGATGCCAAGGCGCTGGCGGCATGGTACCGCGACCACCTGGGGCTGGAGCTGACGGAGTTCGGCGGCGCCATCCTCAACTGGCAGGACGACAGGGCAGAGGACGGCGGCCTCACCGTCTGGGGCACTGCCGACCCCGATGGCACATGGTTCGCGCCCAGCACCTCCAGCTTCATGATCAACTACCGGATCGACGACATGGACGGCATGATTGCGCAGCTGACCGCCGCAGGCATCCCCATCGAGCAAGGGCCGGAGTCCCATGAAAACGGCCGCTTCGCCTGGATCCTGGACCCCGAGGGCAACAAGGTGGAGCTGTGGGAGCCCAAGCTTTGGGACGAGAAGAACAAGGACTGACAGGCCAATAGAAAACCAGGCCAAAAGAAAACGCGGCCCCTTTTCAGGGACCGCGCTTCCGGTCTGCAATACTGCGTGGCTTATGCCAGCTGCAGGTTCACCGCCGACTCGCGGCCGTCACGGCCTGCTTCGATGTCGAAGGTGACTTTCTGGTTGTCCGCCAGGCCGGTCAGGCCGGAACGCTCAACAGCAGAGATGTGCACGAACACATCTTTGGTGCCGCCGTCGGGTGCGATGAAGCCGAAGCCTTTGGTGGTGTTGAACCATTTTACGGTGCCAGTGGCCATATCCGTAGTCTCCTAGAATTTGCTGCCCGCGGAAGTGCGGCAGCCTGGCGTAGTCGGTCTGGATCGAGAGACTGATAACGCCGCAGAGCGGGAGACAGTGGATCGACAAGAATAACGTAAGCGGACCACATATGGTCTGTGTCTCCGAGTCGTTCAAGGGCTTTATGTATAAAAGACGGGAGACGGGGTTTTCTTGCCGATGCAGCCGTCCAGCTCATCTTACAGATGTCCCGTCCGGCCTCCCGCCGAAGGGCGCGTTTACGGCGTCACCTGTTTCATTCAGGTTGCGGCCCTCACGTTGCTCCCGCGCAGGAAGACGTCGCGCCTTAGGCGTTCTTCACAATCAGAAACACCCGCGCAGGCCCCTCGGGCGCGGTGATCGAATGGGCCACATCAGCGGCATAGCGGGCGGTGTCGCCGGCCTGCAGCTGGTCCTTGGCATTGCCGGAGCTCACCGCGATCTCGCCCTCCAGCACCGTCAGCTGCTCTACCGCGCCGCGGGTGTGCGGCTGGCTGATCAGCGCGCCGCCCTGATCGAACCGGATGTCATAAACCTCATGCCCGCCGGCTTCCTCCGGCGGCGACAGGATGCGGATGCGGCAGCCCTGGCCCATGTTCTCGATCTTGGGCACGTCGGCTGCGCGCAGCACCTCGATCCGGTCCTGCATGTCGCCCGCTTCCAGCAGCCCGGCAAAATCCACCTGCAGCGCGCGGGTCAGGTTCCACAGCGTCGCAATGGTGGGGGAGCTTTCGCCGCGTTCGATCTGGCTCACCATCGAGCGGCTGACGCCGGAGAGATTCGCCACCGCCTCCAGGCTCAGGCCCTGGGCGCGGCGGGCCTCCTTCAGGCGGGCGGGCAGCAGGGTCAGGATATCGTCTGTGTTTTCCGTCATGACGGATTCTCTGCGCTGATGAGGCTGATTTGTCAAATGTTCCGGCGCATCGCGATGCTGCGCTGCAGCGGTGCACAGGGGGTGTACAGGGGGTGCACAGGGGGTGACAGCCAGGTGACGCCGCGTTTTGATGACGGCACGTATCAGCAGACAGATCCATGCTGCGGGTGCATGATAGGGCAAATCTGACGAGGAGAGAGATTATGAATGACATCGTGATCCTGGACGGCGCCCGCACCGCCATCGGCACTTTTGGCGGCGCGCTGGCGGGCACAGCGCCGATCGACCTGGCCGCCACCGTCTCCAAGGCGGCGCTGGAACGCTC
Organism: Leisingera coralii; assembly: GCF_049056525.1. Lineage (NCBI taxonomy): Bacteria > Pseudomonadati > Pseudomonadota > Alphaproteobacteria > Rhodobacterales > Roseobacteraceae > Leisingera > Leisingera coralii. Next base: position 255,055 of record NZ_JBHUPT010000002.1, read on the forward strand.
CGGCGTCGAGGGCGGCCAGATCGGCCATGTGGTCTTTGGCCATATCATCAACACCGAGCCGCGCGACATGTACCTGAGCCGGGTTGCCGCGATGCAGGCCGGGGTGCCGGACGTGGTTCCGGCGATGAACGTGAACCGTCTGTGCGGCTCCGGCGTGCAGGCAATTGTCTCGGCTTATCAGTCGCTTGCCATGGGCGATGCGGAATTCGCCCTTGCCGGCGGCGCCGAAAACATGTCGCGCAGCCCCTACATCCTCCAGCAAAGCCGCTGGGGCGCGAAGATGGGCGATGTGAGGTCGCTCGACATGATGCTGGGCGCCCTGAACTGCCCCTTCGGCACCGGCCACATGGGGGTGACGGCCGAGAATGTGGCGGACGAGCATGACATCACCCGCGCGCAGATGGATGAGTTTGCCCTCACCAGCCAGACCCGCGCGGCGGCGGCGATTGAGGCCGGGCATTTCAAATCGCAGATCACCCCGGTCGAAGTGAAGGTGAAACGCGACCTGGTGCCGTTTGAAGTGGATGAACACCCCAAGGCCACCACGCCGGAAGCGCTGGCCGGACTAAGGGCGGTGTTCCAGAAGGACGGCCGGGTAACTGCCGGAAATGCCAGCGGAATCAACGACGGCGCGGCGGCCATGGTGCTGGCCACCGCTGCGGCGGCAGAGAAGGCGGGGCTGAAGCCCAAGGCGCGGATTCTGGGCTATGCCCATGCCGGCGTGCGCCCCGAGGTGATGGGAATCGGCCCGGTCCCCGCGGTGCGCAACCTTTTGGAGAGAACCGGCCTGTCGGCTGGCGATTTCGACGTGATCGAATCGAACGAAGCCTTCGCCGCGCAGGCGCTGGCAGTGAACAAGGAACTGGGGCTGGACCCGGCCAAGGTGAACCCCAACGGCGGCGCCATTGCGCTGGGCCATCCGGTGGGCGCTACCGGAGCGATTATCACATTGAAAACGCTCTATGAACTGGAGCGGACCGGCGGCTCGAAAGGGCTGATCACGATGTGCATCGGCGGCGGTCAGGGCATTGCCCTGGCGATTGAACGGCTCTGACGGCAAGGCCGGCAAGGGGCGCCAATCCGGCGCTCCTTGCCCGGGCAACACGGCTTTTGCGAAGATATATTGCCATCTCCCTATGTGTGTTATGCAGTTTTAAGCATGAAAAATATCCCGTTGGAGCGCGTGGCGTTTCACGGTGATCTCCAGAATTCACTTGCCGGGGTTTTGAGAACGGCCGGGAATGCGCGCGGGCTGCAGGCTGACCAGGCTGGCCCGCGACGCCTTGCCGATCAGCTTGTGATGCGCGTCCAGAACCGGTGGCATCACCAGCGTAAAGCACCGGCTGCCGGACATGCCCGGTATGCGCCTGGTCCACCAGCGTCACCGCATAGGGTGACGAGGCCAGCATGGCTTCCAGCTTCGAGGACAGGGCCTGGCGCTCCGCCGAGCTGATCTGCAGTTCCTCATTTGGAGGTTTCCAGCTCCTCAATGACGGTCTGGAATTCCTCGATGGTCTGCTGCAGCGCCTCCTGGGCCCCGCTCCGCCAGCTGCTTTTCCACCTGCGCGTTCAGTTTGCGGAACTGCTCCGGGTCGCGCAAGAAACGGATGACGGAAATCAGCAGCCCGCGGTGCGGCGCCTCGGCCGCGTCGGCCTGCAGGCAACGTGCTAGAAACACACGAAATCAACATTGGATAGATGGTTTGGATTCTGATGCGTGCAGCCTGCACCGGGTGCGGAAACCGCACACCGGGGCTGCGCGGGCGTTTCACTGCAACCGCCAAAGTCTGCCGCGCGCCAAAGGGCGGGGCCATGGGGCAGGGGGCGCTGCCCCCTCTGGGCCTGCGGCCCATTCACCCCCGGGGTGCTTCGGACCAGAAAGAAGAGCGCTGCTGATGCGGCTGAGGGATCTCAGATCAGCAGGGCAACGGCCGCGAAGAGGGCTGCACCGCCGGCAGCGCCGAAGGCAGCCGGAGCAACCCAGCTGCCGGGGTTGCGGTTCTGGACGCCGTTCTGCGCGGCCTGGGCAATCAGCGCCTGTTCCACCAGCGCAGGCAGGCGCGGGCCGAAGCGCGCCATCACCTTGGCGGTCTCCAGCAGGTCGGAGGCCACAGCGCGCGGGCCGATGGATTTCTTGATGTAGTCCTCGACCACCGGCCGGGCCGCTTCCCAGATGTTGATATGCGGGTCCAGCGAGCGGGCGACGCCCTCGACCACCACCATGGTGCGCTGCAGAAGGATCAGCTCGGTGCGGGTTTCCATGCCGAAACGCTCGGTCACCTCGAACAGGTAGTTCAGCAGCCGGCCCATGGAGATCTGCGAGGCGTCCATGCCGAAGATCGGCTCGCCCACGGCGCGCAGGGCGCGGGCGAATTCGTCAACGTCGCGGTTGGCGGGCACGTAACCGGCCTCGAAATGCACCTCGGCCACGCGTTTGTAATCACGCTTGATGAAGCCATAGAGGATCTCGGCATAAACCCGGCGGGTGTATTCGTCGATGTGGCCCATGATGCCGAAGTCATAGGCGATGATGTCGCCGTTGGCCGCGACCTTGAGGTTGCCCTGGTGCATGTCGGCGTGGAAATAGCCGTCACGCAGCGCGTGGCGCAGGAACAGCGACAGCACCCGGTTGGCCAGCAGCTTGCGGTCATGGCCTGCGGCGTCCAGCGCGTCATTGTCGCCGAGCGGAATGCCGTCGGCCCAGCCCATCGTCATCACCCGGCGGGCGGAATAGGCCCAGCGGATTTCCGGCAGCTGGAATCCCTCGTCCTTGGCGGTGTTGGCAGCAAACTCAGACGCTGCGGCGCTTTCCAGCCGCAGGTCCAGTTCCCCCTGCACCACGCCGTCGAAATGCTCGATCACGTCCATTGGCCGCAGGCGGCGGGCGCCGGGGGCAAACAGGTCGACGATGCGGGCGGCAAAGTAGAAAGCGTCGACATCGCGGTTGAAGGCGCGCTCGATCCCCGGGCGCAGCACCTTGACGGCGACCTCCTCGCCGGTTTCTGCCAGCGTGGCCCGGTGCACCTGGGCGATGGAGGCGGCGGCGATCGGGTCGCTGAAGTCCGAGAAGATCTCGGAGACCGGACGGCCCAGCTCCTTTTCGACCTCGGCCAGCGCCTGGGCGCGGGAGAACGGCGGCAGCTTATCCTGCAGAACCCGCAGCTGGTTGGCCAGATCCTTGCCCACCACGTCCGGGCGGGTCGAAAGCACCTGGCCGAACTTGATATAGGCAGGCCCCAGCGCGTTCAGCGCGCGGGTTTCCGGCGGCATCGCGGGGTCGCCCTTGTAGCCCAGCCATTTGAACGGCCAGCCCAGGGTGCGGGCCAGCATCCGCAAGGGTTTGGGCGCCTCAAACGCCTCCAGCACCGAATGCATGGCGCCGGTGCGCTCGAAAGTGGCGCCCGTGCGGATCAGGCGCAGGATATTATGAGGGCCGCGCATGGATCAGATCTTCCAGCCCGAATGCAGGCAGGCGATGCCCATCGACAGGTTGCGGTACTTGGCGTTCTCGAACCCCGCCTGTTTCACCATGCCCAGAAAGGTCTCCTGATCCGGGAAGTTGCGGATCGATTCCACCAGGTACTGATAGCTGTCGTAATCGCCGGCAATCATCTGCCCCATCCGCGGGATCACGTTGAAGGAATAGAGGTCATACAGCTTCTGCAAACCGTCATTTGGCAGCTGCGAGAATTCCAGCACCATCAGCCGCCCGCCGGGGCGCAGCACCCGGTAGGCCTCGTTCAGGGCCTCTTGCGGGCGGGTTACGTTCCGGATGCCGAAGGAGATGGTGTAGACGTCAAAGGTGTTGTCCTTGAACGGCAGCTTCATCGCGTCGCCGGTGACCCAGTCGAGGCTGTCGGCCATCTGTTCGGCCTCGGCGCGCTTGCGGCCTTCCTCCAGCATCGGGCGAGTGAGGTCGAGCACGGTGGAGTGGCCGTGGCCTGCGCGTTTCAGGAAGCGGAAGGAAATGTCGCCGGTGCCGCCTGCCACATCCAGCAGCCGCTGGCCCGGGCGCGGTGCCAGCCAGTCCATCATCGCGTCCTTCCAGACCCGGTGGATGCCGACGCTCATCACGTCGTTCATGATGTCGTACTTCGAGGCGACCGAATTGAAGACCCCCTGCACGCGGCCTGCCTTCTCCTCCTCGCGGACGGTTTCGAAACCGAAATGGGTGGTGTTCTGCGATGTGTCTGCCATGGGGCCTTGCCTCTGCGAATGCCGCCCCCTCTTATAGGGCGCTGGACAGGGAAGACAATTGGACCTTTTGGAAGCAAGGGATTTGGATGAAGAAACTGACAATGCCTGGGTTAGCAGTGCTTTTGGTTGTTCTGGCGGTAATTGGCATCGTGAACTTCAAGAGTGAATTTCGAGAGGCGCTAGGCACTTGGTACAAGCTCTTTGATCTGTTTCTGCAAGTATTCGCCCCGTTAGTAGGTGTCTGGTTTATGATTGTGGCGGCAGGCATAGGCAGGAACGATAGCAAGGTATTGCCCAACGGTGATCGAGCCATCGGTATTAGAACCGGCGCGCTAGCGATCCTGACTTTGTGCACTGCTGTCTTTGTGCCCCTGTTCGTTTACTCCGGCTTCATTGATCCCGACGCGGCGAGGTTGAACTGGTTAACGATATTGTTCTGGGGAGCGCCTTCCTTACTATTCATAGTCGCGACCATCGCTGCCTGGGTGACAATGTTTTCGTGGAATGAAACGTGGATCAGATCCCGTTCTCTGTTAGGCAGCAAAACGCTGTACTGGGCGGATCTGCAGCGGATTGACGGGAATGGATACGCAGGGACTGCTACCTTACATTTTGCACAAAAACGGAAGTTGGAAATTTCTGGTTTCTATGAAGCCGTAGAGGAACTGATCCACTTTGCCTTTGATAAACACGAGGACAATCTGCAGTTGGCGGCATCTTCTGCTCAGAACGCAACGGCGCCAGTTAAGCAAGGAGTGGTGAATAGCCAGGTTTGGACGCGCGTGTGGCTCTCTCTGCTGTTTCTGGCTTTTGCGGCATTCATGAGCTATGGCGCTTGGTACTTATTGCTGGGATTGAAATCGAGGCCTGCGCAGGGCGATGGCTTCTGGGGTGTCGCCTTGGCAGGCGCAGCCATCTATTTTCTGTGGTGGACATGGGCACTTCAGGGCGTTCGTTACCGTTGGTCCGAGCAGGTAGTTGAATATCGCGAAGGCGTTATGCGCAAATGGCGGAAGATGCCATGGCGGGCTCTGAAATGCATTGAAATGGCGCGCGACGACTCCGCAGCCAGTGTACTGATTTTTAAAGATGATGTTAAATTGCGGGTGCATGGTCATCTTGTTGGAGCAGAAGCCTTGATTGCCTACGCAGAAAGCAGATTGAACGATGCCTGAACTCCCCGAGGTCGAGACGGTGAAACGCGGTTTGGCGCCGGCTATGGAGGGGGCGGTGATCGCGCGGGCGCAGGTGAACCGCCCGGATCTGCGCTGGCCGTTTCCGGAACGGATGGCGGAGCGGCTGACTGGCGCACGGGTCAATGCCCTCAGGCGGCGGTCGAAGTACATTCTGGCGGATCTTGATACGGATGAGACGCTGCTGATCCACCTCGGCATGTCGGGCCGTATGACGGTCTCGGGCGATCCGCTGGGGCAGTTTGTGCATGAGCACCCGCAGGCGGAGAAGCATGACCATGTGGTGCTGGACATGGACAACGGCGCCCGCATCACCTTCAACGATCCGCGCCGGTTCGGGGCGATGGACCTGCTGGAGACCGCAACCGCCGACTCCCACAAGCTGCTGGCGGTGCTGGGGCCGGAACCTCTGGGCAATGATTTCCACGAGGATCACCTGGTGGCCGCCTTCAAGGGGCGCAACACGCCGGTGAAATCCGCATTACTGGATCAGGGAATCATCGCAGGGCTCGGTAACATCTACGTCTGCGAAGCGCTCTTCCGTGCGGGAATTTCGCCACGCCGCAAGGCCGGGCAGATTGCCGCGCATCGGGTGGCGGCGCTGGTGCCGATCATCCGCGAAGTGCTGCAGGACGCCATCCGCGCGGGCGGCTCGTCGCTCAAGGATTTCCGGCAAGCCTCTGGCGAACTTGGATATTTTCAGCACTCATTCGATGTCTACGGGCGCGAGGGCGAGGCCTGCCGCCGCGACGGTTGCGCAGGGTCAATTGCCAGAATCACCCAGTCCGGGCGCTCCACCTTCTACTGTGTAAAGTGCCAAAGATAGCTTGATCAGAAGGACCCTTTTGGTAAGGACTCGGATCTGAACGGAACAACCGAAAGAGAAATCATGGCCTACGAGACGATCAACGTCGATGTGCAGGACCACGTTTGCCTCATTAAACTGAACCGCCCGGAGGCGATGAACGCGCTCAACCAGGAGCTCATCGGCGAGCTCTGCGATGCTCTGGAGGAGGCCGATGCCAGCGACAAGGTGCGCTGCATCGTGCTGACCGGCTCGGAAAAGGCCTTTGCTGCTGGTGCCGACATCAAGGAGATGTCGGAAATGAGCTTTACCGAGGTGTTCTCCACCAACCTGTTTGCAGATGCCAACGATCGTATCTCCGCGATCCGCAAGCCGATCATCGCGGCGGTGGCGGGCTATGCGCTGGGCGGCGGCTGTGAGCTGGCAATGCTGTGCGACTTCATCATCGCCGCCGAAACTGCCAAGTTCGGCCAGCCGGAGATCAACCTGGGCGTCGTGGCCGGCATCGGCGGCACCCAGCGGCTGACCCGGTTCGTGGGCAAGTCCAAGTCGATGGACATGAACCTGACCGGCCGCTTCATGAACGCCGAGGAAGCTGAACGCGCGGGCCTGGTGTCGCGCGTGGTGCCGGCCAAGAAGCTGATCGAGGAAGCGACTGCCGCAGCGCAGAAGATTGCGGAGAAATCGCTGCTGACGGCGATGGCGGTCAAGGAAGCGGTGAACCGTTCCTACGAGCTGCCGCTGAGCGAAGGCCTGCTGTTCGAGCGCCGGGTGTTCCACTCGATGTTTGCGACCGAGGATCAGAAGGAAGGCATGGCGGCCTTCCTGGAAAAGCGCGAAGCGCAGTTCCGCGACAAATAAGCGTCAGAGAACCTTTCAGAGCGGCGGGCTGGATGGCCCGCCGTTTTGCATTCCGGGCCGGCGCCCTTGCAATTCTGCACAGAGTTGGCTAAACGCCGCCCTCATACATGCGCGTGCAGCCCGCTCAGGCTAGAATCACACCGGTGAATGACCCCGGGGCTGGCTGGCATTGCGTCCGATAGAAACAGAACCCGAGATAAGGTCAGACACCATGGCAAATTCGCCCCAGGCCAAGAAGCGCGCACGTCAGAACGAGAAGCGCTTTGCCGTCAACAAAGCCCGTCGTTCGCGCATCCGCACCTTCCTGCGTAAAGTTGAAGAAGCCATCGCTTCCGGCGACAAGGAAGCTGCAACCGCCGCTCTGCGCGCGGCTCAGCCCGAGCTGATGCGCGGCGTCACCAAGGGTGTGTATCACAAAAACACCGCTTCCAGAAAAATCTCGCGCCTGTCCGCGCGGGTCAAAGCTCTGGGCTGAGATTCGCTCCGCTGAGCGGGTTCAAGACCTGTTGAAAAGTTGTCAGGGCGCTGCAGATTGCAGCGCCTTGTTTTTTTGGAAAAGCCTCGGCGGAGGCCCGCAGACGCGGGAGATTCTTTGCCGTTAAAGGCAGAGTCAACATCATAGTTTCGTTGCTGCTGACCCCCTCAAATTGCTACCACTGAGTCAGCGATTCACTCGCTGGGGGGACAGGCTGCTCGCGGCAATCTTGACGGGCATCAAGATTGTCAGGTTGCCCGGAACAGGCGGCACGCAAGTGCTTGGCTTTGTCCGGGAGCCACTGCTGTATCGTTAAGGACAGCAGCCTTGTCTCAATTGTGTGCGATACTGTTCGTGACGGCATACCGGCCGCATTTTGCGGCTGCTTTTGCTGTTGCCAGACGAACGTTCAGCCTGCGGGCGATGCGGCCAGTGATGGTCCGCACACGGTAACCCTGTGCGTGAACGGCCCCCGGGTGGTTGGGGGTGAAGATAGAATTGGCCCGGCAAATGGGCCGCTGCTTTTTGGGGACGCGTGAGGCGCAGCATGACAGAAGAAAAATGGGGACAGCTCAGAAACCGGCTGTTGAAGACGGTCGGCCAGAACAATTTCACAACCTGGATTGAGCCCCTGGAATTTGACACTGTGGACGGCGGGGTTGCCGTCTTCAAGGTGCCGACGAATTTCATGGGAAATTACGTCAGCCAGAACTTTGCGGATCTTATCCTGCATGAGCTGACCATGTCCGGCGAGCCGGTGCAGCGCCTGGCATTCCGGGTTGCGGCAAACAGCCCGGCGCGCCCGGCGGAGCCGGCCGTTGCGGCTGAGTCCTTTGGCGGCGCGCAGGATGACCTGGCGGTCATGACCGCACCGGCGGCGGCACCGGCAGCGGCAGCAGGCAAGGACACGCTGGAGGCGCTGCAGGCGGCGCCGCTGGATCCGCGGTTTACCTTTGACAGCTTCGTGGTCGGCAAGCCGAACGAGCTGGCCCATGCCGCGGCGCGCCGCGTCGGCGAGGGCGGTCCGGTCACCTTCAACCCGCTGGTTCTGTATGGCGGAGTGGGCCTGGGTAAAACCCACCTGATGCACGCCATCGCCTGGGAGCTGAAGGAAAAGAACCCGCATCTGAACGTGCTGTATCTGTCGGCGGAACAGTTCATGTACCGCTTCGTGCAGGCCCTGCGCGAGCGCAAGATGATGGACTTCAAGCACCTGTTCCGCTCGGTCGACGTGCTGATGGTGGATGACGTCCAGTTCATCGCCGGCAAGGACTCCACCCAGGAGGAATTCTTCCACACCTTCAACGCGCTGGTGGATCAGAACAAGCAGATCATCATTTCCGCCGACCGCGCCCCGGGGGAGATCAAGGACCTGGAAGACCGGGTGAAATCGCGCCTGCAGTGCGGCCTGGTGGTGGACCTGCACCCGACCGATTACGAACTGCGCCTGGGCATCCTGCAGACCAAGGTGCAGCAGCAGCGCGAGACCTACCCGGACCTGCGCATTGCAGACGGCGTGCTGGAGTTCCTGGCGCACCGGATCTCGACCAACGTCCGCGTGCTCGAAGGCGCCCTGACCCGTCTGTTCGCCTTTGCCTCGTTGGTAGGCCGCGAAATCGACATGGATCTGACCCAGGACTGCCTGGCCGACGTGCTGCGCGCCTCCGAGCGCAAGATCACTGTCGAGGAAATCCAGCGCAAGGTGTCCGAGTATTACAACATCCGCATGTCCGACATCATCGGCCCCAAGCGGCTGCGCTCCTATGCGCGCCCGCGCCAGGTGGCGATGTACCTGTGCAAGCAGCTGACCAGCCGCTCTCTGCCCGAGATCGGCCGCCGCTTTGGCGGGCGCGACCACACCACCGTGATGCACGGCGTCAAGCGCATCGAGGAGCTGAAGCTGACCGACGGCCAGATTGCCGAGGACGTCGAAATGCTGCGCCGGTCGCTGGAAGCCTGACGCGCCCCCGCACCCCAAACGATTGACTTGCGGCTCCGGTTTCCGGAGCCGTTTTTTCTTGTGGACAGGGGTGCGGACTACAGCCCATAACTCGGCTGAATACCCGGTATCACGGAAAACAAAGTTCCTTCCGGTTCAAAATCAGCCATAACAGCGCCCTGAACAGGAGCGCCGCATGATACCGCAACCCACTGAAAACCTGGATACGCCCCGCGGGCTGGCCTTTGCCGTCACCGCCTATCTGCTGTGGGGGTTCCTGCCGCTGTACATGAAGGCGCTGTCGCATATTCCCGCGGCTGAAGTTGTCGCCCACCGGGTGATCTGGTCGGTACCCGTCGCTGGCGCGCTGCTGATCATTTTGCGCCGGACCAAGGATCTGCGGGCCGCACTCAAGAACCCCCGGATGCTGGGCATGGCCTGCATCACCGCGGCGCTGATTTCGGTGAACTGGGGCATCTATGTCTGGTCGATTGCGGCCGGGCGGGCGCTGGACGCGGCGCTTGGCTATTACATCAACCCGCTGTTCAGCATTGCGCTTGGCGCCCTCCTGCTGCGCGAGCCGCTGGGCAAGGCGCAGTTGGCGGCTGTTGCGCTCGCTGCCGCTGCGGTGGTGGTGCTGACGCTGGAAGCGGGCAGGGTGCCCTGGGTCGCTGTGGGCCTGACGCTGACCTGGGGGTTCTATGCCTTCTTCAAGAAGTCGCTGCCGATTGGCCCTAACCAGGGGTTCCTGCTGGAGGTCCTGATCCTGCTGGTGCCTGCCCTTGGCTATTTCGCCTATCTGACCGCGACCGGAAGCAGCGGCTTTGGCGGCTCGCTCAGCGATACCTCGCTGCTGCTCGGCTGCGGCGTTGTCACCGCGGTGCCGCTGATCGTTTACGCCAACGGCGCCAAGCTGGTGCGGCTGTCGACCATGGGAATTCTGCAGTACATCGCGCCGACGATGATCATGCTGGCGGCGGTGCTGCTGTTCGGGGAGGAATTCGGCCGTGCCCGGATGATCGCCTTCCCGATGATCTGGGCGGCCCTGGTGATATACACGGTGCCGATGGTGCGGCAGATGCGCAAACGCCCCGGCTGAGGAGCGTCAGTCGCTTGACTGGGTGTCTTCGACCACGCCGACCACGGGACCCATCATGAAGCCCGCGTCGCTGCGGCCCAGCTGCGGTGCGTGCAGACGCGAGATATTGCCGTCGAAATAGAGCGCATTGGGCAGCTTCAGGTAGTCGCGGAACAGGCTGCCGAACTGGTGAAAGGTCACCGCGTTGCGGGAGATGGCAAAAACCACCCGTGTGCCATCCGCCGAGGTGCCCACCCCGTTGCGCACGTAATAGCTGTCGGAATCGGGCAGGAAGCGCGGGTGCAGTTCGCCTTCGATTACCAGCATCGGACCCGACTGAGTGGCGTAGGTGCAGCTGGGCGCCGCAGCCTCAAAGGCCAGCGTTTCAATCACGTCCGCCCGGCCTTTGCGGATGCAGAAGACGCCATTGGGCAGCAGGCCGAAATTGCCGGGCCCCGCATTGGTCACCAGCCGCATCTCCTGCGCGCCGTCCTCGACATAAAGGCCAACGGGCGAGCGGTCGGTGTGGTACATGCCGGCATTGGTGGCAAAGGCCAGCGTCTTGCCGGCCTCCGCCAGCGCCGCCTCCAGGGTCGAGAAATGCCCGTAGACCTGGCCGTCGCCATCCTTCAGAAACAGCCGCAGCTGTTCGCGGGCGGCGTCCACCTCGCAGACCGAATAACGGCTGCCCTCATAGGCCACATCGCTGCACTCGACCGCACCCGCCGCAGGGGCGGTCCATAGTGCAGCCAGCAGCAAGGCGGCCCTGCGGATCACTCTTCGACGTCGCGGCGCACCGCGTCCTGGGACAGCATCCGGCGGGTGTCGTCCATCTGATCGAAGGTCTCGTCCAGCCGGAAGCGCAGATCGGGGGTGAATTTCAGCCCCAGCTTCTTGCCGACCATGCGGCGCAGCTCGCTCTTGTTGCGGGCCAGCAGCTTCAGCACATCCTCCTGCCCCTTGCCGCCCAAGGGCAGTACAAAGGCTGTGGCGATTTTAAGATCGGGAGAGGTGCGCACCTCGCCCACGGTGATCGACATGCGGTTCAGGTCCGGGTCATGCACGTCGCCGCGCGCCAGCACTTCAGAGAGGGTGCGGCGGATCAGTTCGCCGACGCGAAGCTGGCGCTGGGACGGGCCGGGGCCATCGTGAAATTTGTTCTTTGCCATGATTCCGATCTATGCCGGATCGCGGGCTTTGCCAAGCGCTGCCCGGCACTGTAGGACAAATCCAGCTTGAACAAGGGAATTGGCCAATGACTCACAAACCAGGGATCGTGATTACCGGCGCATCGGGCCGCATGGGGCAGATGCTGATCAAGACGGTGCTGGAAAGCGATAAGGCTACGCTGGTTGGCGCGGTGGAGCGTGAGGGGCACGAGTGGGTTGGCCGCGACGTGGGTGAGATGATGGGTGGCCAGCCGGTTGGCGTCACTGTGACCGCCGACGCGCTGGAGGCGTTTTCCAAGGCGCAGGCGGTGATCGACTTCACCGCGCCGGAGGCAACGCTGGCTTTTTCCAAGCTGGCGGCCCAGGCCCGCGCGGTGCATGTGATCGGCACCACCGGGATGACGGATGAGCAGATCGCCCAGCTGGAACCGGCCTCCCGCCACGCAGTGATCATCCGTGCGGGCAACATGAGCCTGGGTGTGAACCTGCTGGTGCAGCTGACCAAGAAAGTTGCCGCCGCGCTGGACGAGGATTTCGATATCGAGGTGATCGAGGCGCATCACCACCACAAGGTGGACGCGCCCTCCGGCACCGCGCTGATGCTGGGCGAGGCCGCCGCAGAGGGCCGCGGCGTAAAACTGGCGGATGTGCGTGATTCTGGCCGTGATGGCATCACCGGCGCCCGCAAGCGGGGCGACATTGGCTTCACCGCCATCCGCGGCGGTGACATCGTGGGCGAGCATGACGTGCTGTTTGCCGCCGCGGGGGAGCGGATCGTGCTGCGCCACCTGGCCACCGACCGCGCCATCTTTGCCCGCGGCGCGCTGAAAGCCGCGCTTTGGGGCCAGGACAAGGGCCCGGGCCAATACGACATGGTGGATGTGCTGGGGCTTTGAAATTCAGAAAGCGGCCCTCATGGGCCGCTGCCTCCGGCGGGAGTATTTCAGCAAAAGAGAAGCTCGGTCTCTTCTTCTTTGTCTAAAATACTCTGGGGGTGAGCAGGCAGCGCCTGCGAGGGGGCGACACCCCCTGACCAGCGCTCAGAAGTCGATTGCTATGCCCTTTTTCTCCCAATCGCCATAGCGTGCCGGGTCGGGGCCGTCGCGGCCGCCCAGCTCCTTGGGACGGGCCTCCTGCGATTCTGCGGCCTTGCGGCGCTCTTCGGCTTCGGCCAGCGCGCGCAGGGCGGCGGGGGGCAGGTCTTTCTTATCGGGTGCAGTCTCTTCGCTCATCGCGGGTTCCTTTATGCTCCGCCCATGATATACGCCCCTGTCCCGCGCAAACAAGCCGCGCCCTGAGGAGTTGCCAGATGTCCGATGCCAATCACGCCCGCCGCACCGCGGTTTACCTGCTGGATCAGGTGCTGGGAGAGGGGCGGCTGCTGGCGGAATGCTATGCTGCCGGGGCGCTGGAGAAACTGGCACCGGAAGACCGCGCCCGGGCGCAGCGGCTGGCAGCGGAAACCCTGCGCGGGCTGGAGCGCGCGGACCGGATCCTGAAGAAGCACCTCAAGAAGACACCGCCGCTGACGGTGATGAACGTGCTGCGGCTGGGGACGGTGGAGCTGTGCTCGGGCGGTGCGGCGCATGGGGTGGTGAATGCGATGGTGGACATCGTCTCCAAGCACCGCCGCCACGGGCAGCTCAAGGGGCTGGTCAATGCGGTGCTGCGCAAGGTGGCCGGCGAAGGCCCGGCGGAATGGGCCAAGCTGCGCACGCCGCGGCTGCCGAACTGGCTGCGCAAACCGCTGGTGCAGGCCTGGGGCGCTGAAGTGATGCTGGGCATGGAGGCAGCGCATTTTGCCGGTGCGCCGCTGGATATCACCGGCAAACCCGGCGTGGACTTGCAGGCGCTCGGTGGAGAGCTTCTGCCCACTGGTTCAGTGCGGATCGCCAATGCCGGGCAGGTGTCGGCGCTGCCGGGCTACCAGGTTGGGGATTGGTGGGTGCAGGATGCTGCAGCTGCGCTGCCGGCCCGGATTCTGAACGTCCAGCCCGGCGAGCAGGTGTTGGAGCTCTGCGCGGCCCCGGGCGGCAAGACCATGCAGATGGCTGCTGCCGGTGCCAAAGTGACGGCTGTAGATATCTCGGAAAGCCGCGTGGCGCGGCTGAGGGAGAACCTGGAGCGCACCGGGCTTGAGGCCGTCTTGGTGGTGGGTGATGCGCTGGAGCAGACCGGCCAGTATGACGCGGTGCTGCTGGACGCGCCCTGCTCGGCCACCGGCACCATCCGCCGCCATTCCGACCTGCCGCATGCCAAGGACGGCAGCGAATTCGGCGCCCTGATTGAGCTGCAGGCGCAGATGCTGGCGCATGCGTGGTCGCTGGTCAAACCCGGCGGGCGGCTGATGTACTGCACTTGCTCGCTGCTGCCGGATGAGGGCGAATGCCAGGCCGAGGAGGCGCTGGATATGTTCCCGGACATGGCGGCCGACCGCGATGCGCTGGCGCTGCCTGGCGTTGATCCGCAGTGGATCACCGAGGAAGGCGGTTTGCGCCTGCGACCCGATTACTGGGCGGAGCGCGGCGGCATGGACGGCTTCTACATGATCCTTCTGCGCAAATCCGCGTGACCCCGGGATGTCCCCGGCATTCGCCGGTGACTCATTGCACACCCCGCGCTATGCTCGCGCCAAAACGCCCCGGAAAACTCCTCTGGCGTGAGGCAAAAAGAGCATGTCCACTTATGACAGAATGGCAGGCCGCAGCACCCGCCTGCTGAACCGGTATTACGCCTGGCGGGCCCGCAGCCAGCCTGCGGCGACCGGCTTTGTCTCGCAGCCCGAACCGCGCACCATCGGCAGCTTTGCCCGCGGGCGGCAGCTGGTGGCGGGCAATCTGCTGTTTGCCGGCTACCTGGTCGAATCGCCCGATACCGGCCTGTGGGAGGTTGTTGCGCCGGACGCGGCATTTGATGCCGAGCGGCACGGCTTTGCCTGGCTCGACGACCTGGCCGCGGTGGGGGATTTCAAGGCCCGGCTGAAGGCGCAGAAATGGGTCTGGGGGTGGATTGAACGGCACGGGCGCGGCGGCGGGCTGGCCTGGCTGCCGGATCTCACCGGGCGGCGGGTGATCCGCTGGATCAACCATGCGCTGTTCCTGCTGAGCGGCAAGGACAAGGACGAGACCGAGGCCTTCTATGGCTCCCTGGCGCGGCAGACCTGGTATCTGTCGCAGCGCTGGCAGGGGGCCGCCCCCGGCCTGCCGCGGTTCGAAGCCCTGTGCGGCCTGATCTATGCGGGCCTTTCCCTGCAGGGGCGGGAGGAGCTGGCGGACCCGGCGGTCAAAGCCTTGGCCGCGGAATGCGAGGCCCAGATCGACGATCAGGGCGGCTTGCCGACCCGCAATCCGGAAGAGCTGCTGGAAGTTTTCACATTGCTGACCTGGGCTGCGGCGGCGCTGCATGAAGCGGGCCGCATGGTGCCGCCTGCTCATGTTGCCGCCATCGAGCGGATTGCGCCGACTCTGCGCACCCTGCGCCACAGCGATGGCGGGCTGGCGCGGTTCCACGGCGGCGGCCGCGGGCTGGAAGGGCGGCTGGATCATGCGCTGGCTGCCAGCCATGTGGCTGAACGCCATGCCGACGGGCTGGCGATGGGCTTTGCCCGGCTGTCGGCGCGGCGCACCTCGGTGATTGTCGATGCTTCTGCCCCGCCCAAGGGCAAAGCGTCTTACAATGGTCACGCATCTACTCTGGCGTTTGAGCTGACCTCGGGGCGGCGGCCGCTGATCGTGAATTGCGGATCGGGCGAATCCTTTGGTGTGGAATGGCGCCGGGCCGGGCGCGCCACGCCGTCGCATACCACGCTGTGCATCGAGGGCCATTCCAGCGCCCGGCTGGCGCCGCCGCACAAGACCACGGGCCATGAGGAACTGATCGAAGCCCCGGACGACGTGCCGCTGGAGGTCGCTGACCTGGCGGACGGCTTCCGGTTCCAGGGCGGCCATAACGGCTATGCCGCGCATTTCGGGTTGACCCATGCCCGCACGCTGGACTTGTCCTTTGACGGGCGCAGCCTCAGCGGCGAGGACATGCTGGTGGCCTTGGATGAGACCGCCAAGCGCCAGTTCGCCAAGGTGCGGGATGCCAGTCCGGATGGCGGCATCGGCTTTGATATCCGCCTGCACCTGCACCCTGAGGTGGATGCAGCCCTTGACTTGGGCGGCGCGGCAGTATCCATGGCGCTCAAGAGCGGGGAAATCTGGGTGTTCCGCCATGACGGTGTCTGCCAGCTGCGACTGGAGCCAAGCGTTTTCCTGGAAAAGACCCGCTTGAAGCCGCGTGCGGCAAAGCAGATCGTTTTATCCGGGCGGGCGATGGGATATGCCACCCGCGTCCGGTGGACGCTCAGCAAGGCGCAGGAGACTGCCATTGCCGTGCGAGACCTGAACCGGGACGAACCCGAGACGTTTGACTGAGCCTTTGAAAAGGACCGCCCTGCCATGACCGACCTTCACCCCGTACGCCGTGCGCTGCTTTCCGTATCCGACAAGACCGGCCTGATTGAGCTGGGCAAGGCGCTGGAGGCGCGCGGTGTCGAATTGCTGTCCACCGGCGGCTCTGCCAAGGCGCTGCGCGATGCCGGGCTGACTGTGAAAGACGTCTCCGAAGTGACAGGTTTTCCGGAAATGATGGACGGCCGCGTCAAGACCTTGCACCCGATGGTGCATGGCGGCCTGCTGGCGCTGCGCGACAATGATACCCATGTTGCTGCAATGAACGAGCATGGCATTGGCGCCATCGACCTGCTGGTGGTGAACCTCTACCCGTTTGAGGCCACCGTGGCCAAAGGCGCGGATTACGATACCTGCATCGAGAACATCGACATCGGCGGCCCGGCGATGATCCGTGCGGCGGCCAAGAACCACGCCTTCGTCAACGTGGTTGTGGATGTCGAGGACTACGAAAAGCTGCTGGGCGACATGGATCAGCACGACGGCGCAACCTGCCCGCGCTTCCGCCGCAAGCTGGCGCAAAAGGCCTATGCCCGCACCGCGGCTTATGACGCGGCGGTCTCCAACTGGCTGGCCGGTGAGCTGGAACTGGAAGCCCCCAAGCGCCGCGCCTTTGCCGGCGAATTGAAGCAGACCCTGCGTTATGGCGAGAACAGCCACCAGAAGGCGGCCTTCTACACCGATGGCTCGAACCGTCCTGGTGTTGCCACTGCTGTGCAGCTGCAGGGCAAGGAACTGAGCTACAACAACATCAACGACACCGACGCGGCCTATGAGCTGGTGGCGGAATTCGACCCGGCCGACAGCCCCGCGGTGGCGATCATCAAGCACGCCAACCCCTGCGGCGTGGCCAAGGGGGCAACCCTGGCCGAGGCCTACCAGAAGGCGTTCGACTGCGACCGCACCTCTGCCTTTGGTGGCATCGTGGCGTTGAACCAGCCGCTGGACGCGGAAACCGCAACCAAGATCACCGAGATCTTCACCGAGGTGGTGATCGCGCCGGGTGCGTCGGAGGAGGCCAAGGAGATCTTTGCCGCCAAGAAGAACCTGCGCCTGCTGCTGACTGACGGCCTGCCGGATCCGCGCAAGCCCATCGTGGCTTACAAGCAGGTGGCCGGCGGTATGCTGGTGCAGGACAAGGACGTGGGCTACGTCGGCATGGAGAACCTGAAGGTGGTGACCGAAAAGGCGCCGTCCGACGCTCAGATGCAGGACCTGCTGTTCGCCTGGAAAGTCGCCAAGCACGTGAAATCCAACGCCATCGTCTATGTGAAGGACAACGCCACAGTCGGTGTCGGCGCCGGTCAGATGAGCCGTCTGGACAGTGCCAATGTCGCTGCCGCCAAGGCGGGCCGCATGGCGGCCGAACTGGGCCTGGCGGAAAGTCTGGCCAAGGGCTGCGCCGTGGCTTCGGATGCGTTCTTCCCCTTCCCGGACGGTCTGCTGGAGGCGGCGGCTGCGGGCGGTGCCTGCGTGATCCAGCCGGGCGGCTCGATGCGCGATGACGAGGTGATCAAGGCGGCCAATGACAAGGGGCTGGCCATGGTCTTTACCGGCATGCGCCACTTCCGCCACTAAGCAAGGCAGCAAGACATGGCAGCACGTTGGATGATCTGGGGCGCAGCCCTCTCGTTCCTGGCGGATCAGGCCAGCAAATACCTGGTGATCCACTGGATGGGGCTGGACCAGCGCCACCGGATCGACGTGCTGCCGCCATTCCTGAACTTTCGCTACGGCGAGAACACAGGCATCAATTTCGGCCTGTTCGGCGGCGGCGATGAAGCCGCGCGCTGGATTTTGATCGGGCTGTCGGCGGCGATCTGTGTCGCGCTGGCGGTGTGGATCAGCCGCGGCCAGGACAAGTCCTGGGGCATGCAGCTGTCCGCCGGGATGGTGATCGGCGGTGCGCTGGGCAATGTCGCGGACCGCCTGCTGTACGGATATGTGCTGGATTTCCTCAACACGTCCTGCTGCGGTATCCAGAATCCGTTCGTGTTCAACGTCGCCGACATCTTCATTTTTGCCGGCGCTGCAGGGCTGATCTTCTTTGACGGGCGGCGCAAAAAGCCTGCGTAGACCTTGGCAGGCAAATGCGGTAAAAGCGCCAGGAAACAGGCAGGAGTTTGGGGCAATGAAGATCCCGTTCGCAGTGATCGTTCTGACTGGCGCGGTGGCAATGTCCGGCTGTGCGCAGAAGGGGCTGCGCGTCCTTCAGAAACCGGGCACCGGCCCGGATGAATTTCTGGTCCTGCCTACCAAGCCGCTGAGCACACCGGAAAACTACAGCAGCCTGCCGGTTCCGACCCCGGGCGGCAGCAACCTGACGGATGTCAATCCGCAGGCCGAAGCCGTGGCTGCCCTGGGCGGCAAGCCGGGCGCGCTGGTGGCGGGCAGCGGTGTGCCGTCTGGCGATGCGGCGCTTGTTACCGCATCCAGCCGCTATGGCGTTGAGCCCGGTGTGCGGGAAACGCTGGCGGAGGAAGACGCAAATTTCCGTCACCGCAACCGCCATCTGGGCCGGATCAAGATCGTGCCGGTGGACCGTTACGAGCAGCTGTACCGCAAGCAGAGCATCGACCCCTTTGCGGTCAGCGACCAGTTCCGCAAGGCAGGCGCGGCCACGCCGTCCTCGCCGCCAGAAGACGAGTCCTGAGCACTCACTTTTCTGCCAGCCAGTCTTGCAAGACGCCAGCAGCCGCGTAGGTTGACAGCAGCCTTTCTGCTGGCAATGAGCCGCGAATTGTGGCTGCAATGAACAAAAGAGCAGTAACCGCATCCTGCCGGGCAAGGGCAGGGGCGCAGAAATTGGAGGATGCCAGATGATCCACAGGATCACATTGGCCGCCGCAGCGCTGTGTGCTGCCTTGTCCGGTCCCTTGCGGGCCGGGGACGAGGCGGTGACCGCGTTCACCCTGGACAATGGCATGGACGTTGTCGTGATCGAAGACCGCCGGGCGCCGGTGGTGCAGCAAATGGTCTGGTACCGGGCCGGCTCCGCCGATGAGCCGCCGGGCCAGTCCGGTGTCGCCCACTTCCTGGAGCATCTGCTGTTCAAAGGCACCGACAAGCTCGCCCCCGGCGAGCTGTCCGCCACGGTGCGCGCCAACGGCGGCCAGGACAACGCCTTTACCAGCTATGACTACACCGCCTATTTCCAGCGCGTCGCCGCCGACAGGCTGGAGCTGATGATGCAGATGGAAAGCGACCGGATGACCAACCTCCGCCTCAGCGAGGAGGATATCGTCACTGAGCGCGAGGTGATCCTGGAAGAACGCAACCAGCGCACTGACAACGATCCCGTGGCGCTGTTCCGCGAGCAGCTGCAGGCGGTTCAATACCTCAACCATCGTTACGGCCAGCCGGTGATCGGCTGGCGGCATGAGATGGAAAGCCTGGATATGGAGGACGCGCTGTCCTTCTATCAGACCTATTACGCGCCCAATAATGCCATTCTGGTGGTCTCCGGCGATGTCCAGCCGGCGGAGGTGAAGGCGCTTGCCGAGACGTATTATGGCGTGATCCCGGCCAACCCGGATTTGCCGGAACGCTTCCGCAGCCAGGAGCCGCCGCAAACTGCCGAACGGCGGCTCACCTTCAAGGATCCGCGCGTCGCGCAGCCCTATGTGCAGCGTTCCTACCTGGCACCCGAGCGCGACAGCGGCGCCCAGCAGAAGGCCGCGGCGCTGTACTTGCTGGCGGAGCTTTTGGGGGGCGGTAACACGTCCTACCTCGCCAATGCGCTGCAATTCGACCAGCAGGTCGCGGTATACACCGGTGCCTTCTATTCTGGCAGCACATTGGACGACACGTCCTTTACCTTCCTGATTGTTCCGGCCGAGGGTGTCGGCATGGAGGACGCCGAGGCGGCGCTGGATGCCACCATTACACGCTTCCTGGAAGAGGGCGTGGACGAAGCTCAGCTGGAGCGGATCAAGCTGCAGCTGCGTGCGGCGGAGATCTATGACCGCGACAACGTGAACGGCATAGCCAACCGCTATGGCCAGGCGCTGAGCATCGGGCTGACGGTGCAGGATGTGCAGGACTGGCCGAAGATCCTGCAATCGGTCACGGCGGATGAGATCATCGCCGCCGCCAATGAGGTTCTGCGTCCGGAATCCTCTGTCACAGGCTGGATGATGCGCGACGAAGAGGTAACCCAATGACTCCGCTGAAATACATCGCCGCGGCGCTGCTGGCCTGTTTCCTGGCGCTGCCTGCTTGGGCCGGGATCAAGATCGAGGAAGTCACTTCTCCTGGCGGCATCAAGGCCTGGCTGGTGGAAGATCACGCGATTCCGTTCTCTGCGCTCGAGCTGCGCTTTCGCGGCGGCACCTCATTGGATGCGCCGGGCAAGCGCGGTGCGGTCTATCTGATGACCGGGCTGCTGGAGGAAGGCTCCGGCGATCTGCGCGCCCAAGATTACGCGCGGGCGCTGGAATCACTGGCAGCAGAGTTTTCCTATGATGCGGATAAGGATTCCGTATCCATTTCCGCCCGCTTTCTGACCGAAAACCGGGAGGAGGCAATGGCGCTGCTGCGTCAGACCCTGTTCGAGCCGCGTTTCGACCAGGATGCACTGGACCGGGTGCGGGCGCAGGTGCTGGCGGGTTTGCGCTCCGACGCGAAGAACCCCAACAACATCGCCGGTGAGGCGTTCTCCAGGATGGCATTTGGCGATCACCCCTATGGCAGCGATGGCAAGGGCACGCTGGAAACCGTCGCCGCGCTCAGCCGGCAGGACATCTTTGACGCATACGAGGCGGTCTTTGCCCGTGACAGGCTCTATGTCAGTGCTGTCGGCGACATTACTGCCGAGGAGCTGGGCACGCTTCTGGATGATCTGCTGGGCGAACTGCCCGCAGAGGGCGCGCCGATCCCCGGCCCGGCCGAAGTCACAATCGAGGGCGGCGTCACCGTGGTGGATTTCGATACTCCGCAGTCGGTTGCCCTGTTTGGTCAGAAGGGCATCAAACGCGAGGACCCGGATTTCTTCACGGCCTATGTGATGAACCAGATCCTGGGCGGCGGATCGTTTGAAACCCGGCTGATGACCGAGGTGCGGGAAAAGCGCGGGCTGACCTATGGGGTTTATTCCTACCTGGTGCCGCGCGATCTGGCGGCGGTCTATATGGGCTCCGTGGCCTCTGCCAACGGAAAGATGGCCGAGGCGGTCGACGTGATCCGCAATGAGTGGCGCCGCATGGCCGAAGAGGGGGTGACGGAAAAGGAACTGAAGGACGCCCAGACTTATCTGACCGGCGCCTACCCGCTGCGGTTCGACGGCAACAGCCGCATTGCCTCGATTCTGGCAGGGATGCAGATGGACAACCTGCCGATCAGCTACGTGGAAACCCGCAACGACCGGATTAACGCCGTTACCCTGGACGACGTGAACAGCTTTGCGGCAGAGTTCATGGACCCCGACGGGCTGCATTTCGTCATTGCCGGCCGTCCCGAGGGCCTGGAAACCACCAACTGATATTTTACCGGGCGGCACGCGTTGCCGCCCGGATTCTTTGCAAGGCCGCGGCCGCGGGCGCGCTGCCGCCCATGGCGGCGGCCTCCACTGCTTTCCCTTTCAATTTGCGGCAAACTCATGTATGGGCGGGCTTATCTGAGACGATGTGCCCAGGCCCCGGCACGCGAAAGAAAGATAGGTGGGGCCGGCGGCAATGGGGCCGCCACGCAAACGGGAGACCCGGAGGGCCGGGAGTGCTCCCAATTAGGATACGCTAGATGTTTAACGTTTCGAAAAAATCGATGCAGTGGGGCGAGGAAACGCTCACACTGGAAACCGGCAAGGTTGCCCGCCAGGCGGATGGCTCCGTGATTGCCACCCTGGGCGAGACCTCGGTCATGGCCAACGTGACCTTTGCCCGTCAGCAGAAGCCCGGCCAGGACTTCTTCCCGCTGACCGTGCACTACCAGGAAAAATACTATGCTGCGGGCAAGGTGCCCGGCGGCTTCTTCAAGCGCGAAGCGCGCCCGACCGAAAAAGAAACCCTGACCGCGCGTCTGATCGACCGTCCGATCCGCCCGCTGTTCGTCCCCGGCTTCAAGAACGAAGTTCTGGTGATGTGCACCGTGCTGAGCCACGACCTGGTCAACGACCCGGACATCGTTGCAATGATCGCGGCCTCCGCTGCGCTGACCATCTCCGGCGCGCCCTTCATGGGCCCGATCGCCGGTGCCCGCGTTGGCTTCGTTGACGGCGAATACGTGCTGAACCCGACTGTCGACGACATGCAGGACCTGCGCCTCAACCCCGAGCAGCGCCTGGACCTGGTTGTGGCCGGCACCAAGAACGCCGTGATGATGGTGGAATCGGAAGCTTACGAGCTGACCGAAGCCGAGATGCTGGGCGCGGTGAATTTTGCGCATGAGCAGATCCAGCCGGTGATCGACCTGATCATCTCGCTGGCCGAAGAAGCCGCCAACGAGCCTTTCGACTTCCAGGCGCCGGATTACTCCGAGCTGTATGAAGCCGTGAAGGCTGCCGGCGAGACCGAGATGCGCGCTGCATTCGCGATCACCGACAAGCAGGAGCGCACCGCCGCTGTTGCCGCTGCCCGTGAGACCATCAAGGCAGCCCTGACCGAAGAGCAGCTGGAAGACGCCAACCTCGGCTCTGCCATGAAGAAGCTCGAAGCCGGCATCCTGCGCGGCGACGTGGTGAAGGGCGGCAAGCGCATCGACGGCCGTGACACCACTACCGTGCGCCAGATCGTGGCCGAAACCGGCCTGCTGCCGCGCACCCACGGTTCCGCCCTGTTCACCCGCGGCGAGACCCAGGGCCTGGTCGTGACCACGCTGGGCACCGGCGACGATGAGCAGTTTATCGACGCGCTGCACGGTAACTTCAAATCCAACTTCCTGCTGCACTACAACTTCCCGCCGTACTCGGTTGGTGAAGTGGGCCGTGTCGGCTCCCCGGGCCGCCGCGAAATCGGCCACGGCAAGCTGGCATGGCGTGCGCTGCAGGCGGTTCTGCCGGCACCAACCGACTTCCCCTATACCATCCGCGTGGTGTCGGAGATCACCGAATCCAACGGTTC
This sequence comes from Leisingera coralii, assembly GCF_049056525.1. NCBI lineage: Bacteria > Pseudomonadati > Pseudomonadota > Alphaproteobacteria > Rhodobacterales > Roseobacteraceae > Leisingera > Leisingera coralii. Next base: position 278,281 of record NZ_JBHUPT010000002.1, read on the forward strand.
CTCCTCGATGGCTTCCGTCTGCGGCGGCTCGCTGTCGATGATGGACGCAGGCGTGCCGCTGAAGGCACCGGTTGCCGGTGTTGCGATGGGTCTGATCCTGGAAGACGACGGCTCCTACGCGGTGCTGACCGACATCCTGGGTGACGAAGACCACCTGGGCGACATGGACTTCAAGGTGGCAGGTACCGAGAACGGCATCACCTCGCTGCAGATGGACATCAAGGTTGCCGGCATCACTCCGGAAATCATGGAGAAAGCCCTGGCCCAGGCCAAGGACGGCCGTCTGCACATCCTGAACGAGATGGGCAAGGCCCTGTCCGAGACCAACGAGTTCTCGGTCCACGCCCCGCGCATTGAGACCATGCAGATCCCGACCGACAAGATCCGTGAAGTGATCGGTTCCGGCGGCAAGGTGATCCGCGAGATCGTCGAAGTGTCCGGCGCCAAGGTCGACATCAACGACGATGGCGTGATCAAGATCGCCAGCCCGAACGGCGACGCCATTCAGAAGGCCTATGACATGACCTATTCGATCGTGGCAGAGCCGGAAGAAGGCCAGATCTACACCGGTAAGGTCGTGAAGATCGTCGACTTCGGCGCCTTCGTGAACTTCTTCGGCAAGCGTGATGGCCTGGTGCACGTCTCCCAGATCGAAAACCGCCGCCTGAATCATCCGTCGGACGTTCTGAAGGAAGGCCAGGAAGTGAAGGTCAAGCTGCTGGGCTTTGACGACCGCGGCAAGGTCCGCCTGTCGATGAAAGTCGTCGATCAGGAAACCGGCGAAGAAATCAAGAAAGAGGAAGCTGCCGAAGGCTAAGGCCCGAAACAGTTTCCGGACGGGTCCCGGCTGCAAGGCCGGGACCCGCCTCCCCTGTCCGGCCCCGCTGCCCCAGGCGGCAGGTGCCCGGGCTCAGCACTCAACGCACTGCGCCTCCCGGTTTTGCGCTGCTCCGCTTGTGCTGACGTCATACAAAAGCAATTCCCGGGCTACTCAAAAAACTCAGCTGGAGATCCCATGCGTCCGCTCTTTTACGATTTGACCGAGCTGCTGTATCTGTCCCACGGGTTTAAGACCTACTACGGCATTGCCAAGGTTGTCGCGGAAGGCGCCAAAGAGGCTTTCCGGGCCGATAACGGCACCCGGTTTGTTGCGTATTCCCAAGGGCATGACGCGTTTTTTGAGGTATTCCCGAAGTATGACGATTCTGCCGAAGGCGGGATCGACCTGAATGTGCCCAATTCCGGCAAGCCGTTCTTCATGCGCCGGATTCACAATCGCAAGAAAAAGAAGGCCCTGCACTACGTCGCCCCCTTTGTGTTCGGTGTTGTGGACCTGATCGAGCGGTCCCGCTGGGCGCTGAGCGGTGCTGACAACCCGATCGTCAACCTGGATGGCGGCGCCTGGGTGAGCTGCGGGCGGCCCAAGCTGATCATTCACCCGATCAAGCACCTGAAAAAGCTGGACGTGGAAATTCACGTGCTGATTCACGACATGATCCCGCTGCATGATTTCAAACGCGGCGGTGCCCCTGATTTTTCCAGTTCATTCCTGGGCGACAACCAGTGGCTGCTGGAGCACGCTGACCATGTGATCGGCAACTCGCAGTTCACCATCGACGACGCCAAGGATTTTGCCAGCCAAGGCATTCTGCCGGAGCTCAAGCGCACCTCGGTGGCGCCGCTGGTGCATGAACTGCGCGCCGGAGATGAGGAGCAGTCGGTGGACATCCCTGAGCGCCCCTATTTCCTGATGGTCGGCACGATGCTGGGCCGCAAGAACCTGGATGTGGTTCTGAATGCGATGAACCTGATCGCTAAGCGGGGCGAGACGCCGCCGCTGCTGGTTCTGGCCGGCAAACGCCGCCACCGCACCATGGACTACCTCGACAAGGAAGAAATGGCGCTGGTCAAGCCGCATGTGCTGCAGCTGGATACCCCGAACCAGAACGACCTGGTGCGGCTGTACGAGGCCTCTCAAGGTGTAATCCTGCCGTCCCGCATCGAAGGCTGGGGCCTGCCCGCCGGCGAGGCGCTGTGGGCGGGAGTCCCGGCGGTTTGCGCGGACATTCCGGTGATGCACGAAGTCTGCGGCGACCTGGGACTGTATTTTGGGGTTGATGACCCCGAGACCCTTGCCGGGCACATTCAGCGTCTGATGCAGGACGAAGCCTTTGCCGCCGAGTGGCGGGCAAAGATCGCGGCGAACCGCGATCAGCTGCGCACGTGGCGCGACTTTGGCCAGGACTTGCTGGCCAATGTCGCCGCCAATTCCGAGCCGGCCCGCGCTCAGTCGGTTTCGCTGCGGGCGTAAACATCCTCGTAGCGGATGATGTCATCCTCGCCGAGGTATGATCCGGTCTGAACCTCGATCAGCACCATGTCCATCTTGCCGGGGTTTTCCATCCGGTGAACGGCACCCAGCGGGATATAGACAGACTGGTTTTCCCCGACCAGCTGCTGGGTGTCGTCGATGGTCACCCGAGCGGTGCCCTGCACCACGATCCAGTGCTCTGAGCGGTGGAAATGGCTTTGCAGCGACAGCGACGCGCCGGGTTTGACAACGATCCGTTTGACCTGGAACCGCCGCCCTGTTGCCAGGCTGTCGAAATAGCCCCACGGGCGGTGGTCGCGCGGGAACTTCACCGCCTGCGGCGCCTGCTGTGATTTCAGCAGCTCGACGGCCTTTTTGACGTCCTGCGTCCGCGACTTGTCGGCGACCAGAACAGCGTCGGGCATGGCAATGGCCACAATGCCCTCCAGCCCCAGGCCGACAATCTGCTGGCCATCGGCCTCTGAGCGCAGCAGAACATCCTTGCAGTCAATTGCCGCTGCGTTGCCGTTGGTGGCGACACCGTCCGAATCCGGGCTGCTCTCCGCCCAGACGGCGTTCCAATCCCCGAGGTCCGACCATTTGCCTTCGAACGGCACGGAACAGATGTTCGCAGCCTTTTCCATGATCGCATAGTCGATCGAGATGTCCTCCGCCGCGGACCAGGCTTCCGGATCCAGGCGCAGGAAGCCCAGATCGGCCTTGGCGTTTTCGACAGATTTGCGGACCGGCGCGACCAGATGCGCTGCGTGCTGCTCAAAAGCGGCAATCACCGTGCGTGCGGAGAACAGGAAGATGCCTGCATTCCAAAGGTAGTTGCCGGCGGCCAGCATCTTGGCGGCTGCAGCGGCGTCGGGTTTCTCGACAAAGCGGCTCAGCGGTGCCGGCTTCCCGGGCTCGGCTTCTCCGTCCAGCTGGAGATAGCCGTAGCCGGTTTCCGGGTGCGTCGGAACAATGCCGAAGGTGACGATGTCGCCTGCCTGCGCCCGCTCCGTCCCCGCCAGAATTGCGGCGCGGAAGGCATCTGCGTCCGGGATCACATGATCCGAAGGGGCCACGATCAGCAGTGTATCTGGATCCTCCGCAAAAGCGTGCAAGGCCGCAGCCAGAACGGCAGGCGCGGTATTGCGCCGGGACGGTTCGATCAGAATGGCACCGGGGTCGATGCCAGCACCCAGCAGTTGTTCGGTCACGATGAACCGGAAATCCGAATTGGTCACCACGATCGGTGCCGCAAACCCTTCGCCCGACAACCGCCCGACGCTCTCCTGAAACAGGGTATTGCCGCCTTTCAGGGACGTGAACTGCTTGGGATAGGATTCCCGCGACAATGGCCACAGCCGCGTTCCCGAGCCGCCGCACATCAAGACTGGAGTGATCTGCATTCGGACCTCCTGTATTTTGCAAGCGCTATATGCGAATGGAACGCCGAAGACAAACGCTCAAAGCTGCTCGCCGGATTGGGGACGGCACAGCCAGTTTGCAATGCCGTCCCGGGACTTGCACCTGAAGTTACTCAGGCGCCTTCACCTTGCGCAGGTAGGGGAAGATGGTTTCGTACTCGCCGAATTTCGCAGTGGCCTCTTCGTCCGAGACGCTCGGCGGGATGATGACGTCCTCGCCCGGCACCCAGTTGGCGGGGGTGGCGACGCCCTTGGCGGTCATCTGCAGCCCGTCCAGCGCCCGCAGGATTTCGGCAAAGTTGCGGCCCACGGTCATCGGGTAGGTCATGTTCAGCTTCAGCTGCTTGTCCGGGCCGATGATGAAGACGGAACGCACGGTGGCGCTGTCCGCCGGAGTGCGGCCATCAGGCAGATAGGCTTCGGCCGGCAGCATGTCGAACGCCTTGGAGACCGCCAGGCCGTCGTCCGCGATAATCGGGAAGCCGGGGTTGGCCTTGCCGTATTCCTCGATGTCCTTCTTCCACTTGCGGTGATCCTCGGCGCTGTCGACGGAGACGCCGATCACCTTGGTGTTCCGCTTGGCCCATTCGTCATTCAGCTGGGCCACCACGGAGAACTCGGTGGTGCAGACCGGGGTGAAGTCCTTGGGGTGCGAAAACAGAATCGCCCAGCTGTCGCCGATCCAGTCATGGAAGTTGATCGTGCCCTGGTCGGTTTCAGCGGTAAAATCCGGAACCACGTCGTTAATGCGCAAACCCATGGCATTGTCCTCCTTGTCAGGGTGTCGTGTCTGATTGTTATGTCCGGCTGCCGTCAGGCAGCCCGAGTCGCCTCAGGTACAACCTGGGGGCTCCGCCGTTACGTTACAGCCCTTGGCCCGGGATGCCACGAGAATTCTCCAACATCCTTGTCTGGCAAGGATTTGCAGGCGCCGAGTGAGGGGCGTTGACAGCACCGCCCGTAATTTGATCAAATTATGCGGCCAAAGCCTCTTGCCCCCCTGCTGGCCTGGTGACAGAGTGGCCGCCAAACCGGCCAGACGGTTGGGAGAGAACGTCTGAATTGGGAGATCCCGCATGATCGAGAAACGCGACTTTTACATCAATGGCCAGTGGGTGTCCCCTGCTGAGCCGAACGACTTCGAGGTGATCAACCCCTCGACCGAGGAACCCTGTGCAGTGATCTCGCTGGGCTCCGAGGCTGACACCAACGCTGCGGTCGCGGCGGCCAAGGCTGCCTTCCCGGGCTGGATGGCCACCCCGGTGGAAGAGCGCATCGCGCTGGTGGAAAAGCTGATCGACATCTATGAATCCCGGGCCGAGGATCTGGCCCAGGCGATGTCGATGGAGATGGGTGCGCCGATCAACCTGTCGCGCACCTCGCAAGTCGGTGCCGGCAGCTGGCACCTGCGCAACTTCATCGCTGCGGCAAAGGAGTTCAAGTTCGACGCGCCGCTGAACGACAACGCTCCGAACGACCGGATTATCCACGAGCCAGTTGGCGTTTGCGCGCTGATCACGCCGTGGAACTGGCCGATGAACCAGATCACGCTCAAGGTGGGCGCGGCGGCGGTTGCCGGCTGCACCATGGTGCTGAAGCCGTCCGAGCAAAGCCCGCTGAACGCGATGATCTTTGCCGAGCTGATGGATGAGGCCGGCTTCCCGGCAGGTGTTTTCAACCTGGTGAACGGCGACGGCATGGGCGTTGGCGCGCAGCTGACCGGGCACCCGGATGTGGACATGGTGTCCTTCACCGGCTCCACCCGCGCAGGCATCGCGATTTCGCAGAATGCGGCTCTGACACTGAAAAAAGTGCATCTGGAGCTGGGCGGCAAAGGCGCCAATGTGATCTTTGAAGACGCCGACGAAAAGGCGGTGAAGCGCGGCGTGCTGCACATGATGCAGAACACAGGCCAGAGCTGCAACGCGCCCAGCCGGATGCTGGTGCAGAAGAGCATCTATGACCGCGTGGTGTCCGAGGCTGCGGAAGTGGCCGCCAAGGTCGAGGTTGGTCCCGCCGATCAGGAAGGCCGTCACATCGGCCCGGTGGTGAATGAGCTGCAGTGGAACAAGATCCAGGACCTGATCCAGAAGGGCATCGACGAAGGCGCCAAACTGGTGGCGGGCGGCACCGGGCGTCCGGACGGGCTGAACAAGGGTTACTACGTAAAGCCCACGGTCTTTGCCGATGTGAACAACCAGATGACCATCGCGCGCGAAGAGATCTTTGGCCCGGTGCTGGCAATTCTGCCATTTGAGACCGAAGAGGAGGCGATCAAGATCGCCAATGACACGCCTTACGGCCTCACCAATTATGTGCAGACCCAGGATGGCGCCCGTGCCAACCGCATGGCCCGCGCGCTGCGCTCCGGCATGGTGGAGATGAACGGCAAGTCGCGCTCGGCCGGCTCGCCCTTTGGCGGCATGAAACAGTCCGGCCAGGGCCGTGAGGGCGGCAAATGGGGGATCGAGGATTTCCTGGAAGTGAAAGCCGTTGGCGGCTGGGCGGCTGAGTAAGCCTTAAGCCCTGAGATTGGAAGAAGCCGCCTTTCGGGGCGGCTTTTTTCTTTGCTGGCGCCGTCCCGGGCGAGTGTCCTCCCGCGCCTGCTGCCCCCCGGCAGCGCCGGGCAGCCCGCCGGCTTGGGCGTGGCCCGTGCTGCGCACGGGCAAGGGGGCATGAGATCAGAAATAGGCTCTAAGCAGGCAGATTGCAGCGATTCCAGCGGCGATGGTCAGCGGCAGGCTGCGGGTTGCCAGTGCTACGGCCAGGGAGGTAGCGCCGGCCGCCCACTCCTGTGGACCGCCCTGCATCAACAGATACGTGACCAGTGACAGGATCAGGCAGCCCGGAAGCGCCTGCAGGCCGCGTGCCCAGGGTCCGTGCTCCGGCAGCCGCCGGCCCAGCATGTAGCCGGAGAACCGGACCGCAAAGGTTGCCGCCGCCAGGCCGAAGATCAGGGTCCAGGTTTCAGTCATCGCCCAGCACTCCGGCGATGGCCGCGCCGCCGAGGCCGCCCAGGATCAGGGTCCAGGTCGGATCCAGCGGAGTCAGCATACCCGCCAGCAGCACGATGGCGATGGATCCGGCCCAGGGCATCAGCATGGTGCTGCCGCTCCACAACGACCGCAGGATGGCGATGAAGGCGGCAGTGAAGGCAAAGTCCATACCAAGAGCTTTGGGCTCCGGCGCCACCGTGGCAAAACTTGCTCCCGCCACCGTGGCCAGCACCCAGACCGCCACCAGCCCCAGGCCGCCGCCAACCAGATACCAGTAGCCGGCGCGGTGGCCGCGGGCGCGCATCGCGTGCATCAGCGCCCAGTTCTCATCCGTCGCCAGATGAACGCCCAACAGCACCTGCCACCACGGGCGTCCTGCGAATTCATCCCGCAGCGACGCGGTGATCAGCAGCAGCCGCAGGTTCAGCGCCAGCCCGGCCAGCAGCGCCGCGCCGGCGCCAGCCCCGGCCACCAGCCGTTCTACAGCGATGATCTGAGAGGAGCCGGCAAACACAATGGTTCCCATCACCCCGGTCTGAAGTCCGTCCATCCGGGCCTGTGCCGCCAGAAGTCCGAAGGCCAGCCCATAGACACCAACGCCAACCGCCAGGGGCAGGATGTCGTGCAGACCGGCGGTCAGCTGGCCGCGGGTGCTGCTGCTGTCGGCTATGTCTTGCAGGGCCATTGGACTGCTCCTCTGGAAGCGGGTCTGCGGTTCAGCTATACCGAACGTGAGGCTTCTATATCGAACGATCTACTTGTTCGTCAAGTCGAACGAAAGGATGAAATAAAGAACATGTCAGCGCCCCACCAGATGATTGCCGCAGCGATCCAGCGCGAGCGCAACCGCGCAGGCAAGTCGCTCTCGGCGCTTGCCGCGCAGGCGGGAATTGCCAAATCGACCCTGTCGCAGCTGGAGGCAGGCAACGGAAACCCCAGTGTAGAGACGCTTTGGGCTCTGGCTGCGGCGCTGGATATCCCGCTGAGCCTGCTGTTTGAGACCGAAGCCCCCTCTACCACCCTGATCCGGGCAGGGGAGGGGGAGCCACTGGAATCGGAGCTGTCGGATTTCACCGCGGTCCTGCTGTCGCGCTGCCCGCCGAATGTGCGCCGGGATGTCTACCGGGTGGTGATGCAGCCTGGAGAGGTCCGCTGCGCCCAGCCGCACCCGCGCGGCACGGTGGAGCATATGCTGGTCTGCTCGGGTCAGATGCGGGCGGGATCGGAGGGACAGGAAGAGATCCTGCAGCCCGGCGACTACTACACCTATCCCGGCGACCGTCCGCACAGCTATGAGGCGCTGCAGGCGGATACGCTGTTCATTATGGTGATGGAAGCGCCGTGAGCTGCGGCGGGCTCAGAACTCCGGCTTCACCCGGAACTTCAGCGACTCGCCGCTGTCGGGGTGCTTGATCCGCAGCTCCTCGGAATGCAGCATCAGCCTTGGGTGATCCAAAGCCGCGCCGCTGGCATAGAGAGGGTCGCCCAGGATCGGGTGGCCCAGCGACAGCATATGCACCCGCAGCTGATGCGAGCGCCCGGTCTTCGGTGTCAGCCGCACCCGGGTGGAGCCGTCCTCGTATTTCATCACCCGCCAATCGGTGACGGCCGGCTTGCCGGTCTCATGGCAGACCATCTGTTTCGGGCGGTTCGGCCAATCGACGATCAGCGGCAGGTCCACCGTGCCGCTCCTCGGTTCCAGCTTGCCCGCCACCCGCGCCACATAGGCCTTTTTGGCGGTGCGCTTCTCGAACTGCATCGACAGGTGCCGCTGCGCATGCGGGGAGAGGCCGAATACCATCACGCCGGAGGTGTCCCGGTCCAGCCGGTGCACCAGCAGCGCCTCGGGGAACACCGCCTGAACGCGTGTGATCAGGCAGTCCGCCAGATGCTCGCCGCGGCCCGGCACCGACAACAGGCCCGCAGGCTTGTTCACCGCCAAGAGCTCGGCGTCGTGGTGCAGGATCTCCAGCGGGTCCTGCGGCGGGATGTATTCGCTTGAAATGGCCATGACCGCCTGCCTAGCGCCAGAGGCGCGCGGGGGCAAGCATGGCTAGTTCCCGCAGACCCTGACGCTTTCCCTTGAGCCCTGCCATTTGCTAAATTGACACTGTCCCGGCGATCCGGTAACCGGCGCGCCTCACAGACACATGGGGACAAGGCATGGCACGCAAACGCAAAGGGCGCGATATTTCCGGCTGGCTGGTGGTGGACAAGCCTGCGGGGCTGACCTCGACCGCGGTTGTGAACAAGGTGCGCTGGGCGCTGGATGCCAAGAAGGCCGGCCATGCAGGCACGCTTGACCCTGAGGCAACCGGGGTTCTGGCCGTGGCGCTGGGCGAGGCGACCAAGACCGTTCCCTATATCACCGACGCGCTGAAGGCCTATACCTTCACTGTGCGGCTGGGCCAGGCGACCAACACCGATGATGCCGAGGGGGAAGTGATCGCCGAAAGCAATGCGCGCCCCACTGATGAGCAGATCAAGGAGGCGCTGCTGCCCTTCCTGGGCGAGATCATGCAGGTGCCGCCCAAGTTCTCCGCTGTGAAAATCGACGGCCAGCGCGCCTACAAACTCGCCCGCGATGGCGAGGATGTGGAGATCGAGGCCCGCCCGCTGTGGGTGGAAGAGCTGATCATGCTGGACCGTCCCGACGAGGATCACGTGGTGCTGGAGATGACCTGCGGCAAGGGCGGCTACGTGCGCTCGATCGCCCGCGACCTGGGGGCGGCGCTGGGCTGCCATGGCCATGTCAAGGAACTGCGCCGGATCTGGTCCGGCCCGTTTGATGCCGAAGACGGCGTTTCGCTGGAGCTGATCGACGAACTGGCAAAATCGCCTGAGCTTGACCAGTACCTGCGGCCGCTGGAGGAGGGCCTCGCTGACCTGCCCGAGCTGAAATGCACCCCGCAGGGGGCTGTGCGGCTGCGCAACGGCAACCCGGGCATGGTGATGGCCACGGATGTGGAATACGGCGACGAGGCCTGGGCCTCGCTTGAGGGCAAGGCCGTTGCCGTTGGCATCTACAAGTCAGGCGAGTTGCATCCGAGCCGGGTTTTTGTGCAGCCGGAGTGATCCGGTTGCTTGTCAGCCCCTGTTGTTGCGGAAGACCTCCAACCGGATGTGCCGGGTGCCCGGCTCGGCCTGATCACCGGCCCGGCTGTGCCAGGTTTCAGCACAATATTCTGAAGTACTAAGGCAGCCGGAAATTAGTCCGTGCCCGCATCGCTGGTCATCGTGCCGCTATTGGACGTAATGGTCCGGCCGCTGCCTGTGAAAGCAGAACCGGAAATTCCATGAGGATCCCGTTGAAAAACCAAGTCCGCACCGGCTCCGTGCCGGGGTGCGACTCCGCCTAAAAATGCGTAACGTTTCATAGCATTCAACGCATCTGCCGTGGCTACGAACAGCTAGTGCGCATAGCCCCTGTAAAATCCCTGGTGAGCTGAAAAAAAAGGTCAAGCATTCTGACGGAATGTTTCGCGCGCGAAACATCAGGCCAGCACTGCTTACCTAATCGCCTCAAGGCTGCTTCGATCCATGCTCTGGGGCCTCGTCAGAAGTCAGGCGGGGCTGGCATCATGGTTTGTTGGCAGAACCGGCTGATCCTGCCGAGCAGCCGAAAATCACGCTCGCTGCGGTGCCCTTCCCCTGAGAGTTGCGGTGATCCTGCTTGGAATGCAGGCCGTGCCAAATTAGTAAAGCGCGCATGATCACCCGCAGCCACACCAAGGGCGATGCCCCCTCGACCGCCGTTTATTCGGATTGCGAAACCTACCGCTACAGCCTGACCCGGGTCTGGGACCCGGCGGGGCGGCGGGTGATGTTCGTGATGCTCAACCCCTCGACTGCAACTGAGGTGCAGAATGATCCCACCATCGAGCGCTGCGAGCGGCGTGCCCGTGCTTTGGGGTTTGGCGGTTTCAGGGCCACGAACATTTTTGCTTGCCGGGTGACCGACCCGCGTGAAATGCGGCGGTTGGAGGCACCGGAAGGCCCGGACAACATGGCGGCGATTCTGGAAGGGATGGATTGGGCCGATATGGTGATTTGTGCCTGGGGCACCCACGGTGCGCACCGCGGCCAGGGCGCGCGCGCCGCAGCGGCGCTGAGGTCCACCGGCAAGCCGCTTTACCATCTGGGGCTCAGTAAGGCAGGGCACCCGAAGCATCCGCTGTATATTGCCTACAGCCAGCAGCCGGAGCTGTGGCAGGCAGGATAAGGTATCTTCATCCTGCGTTAACCTGTGTTCCCGCTTTGTTTTGCTTTTGGCAGCTCAACGTGTAATTGTGCTTTCTGTATTAGTTTGTCCAAGGGTTGATCGGGCAATGTTGTGGTTGGCAAGTGTGTTGGGACTTGTTGCGGTTGGCGGTGCGGTCCTGGTTGATACCGGGCCGGAGGAGGAAGAGGATTCCGGTACCCCGCCCAATTCAGGCACAGATGGCGACGGTCTCGACGGCGGTTTTATTGAGCCGGGCGGCAGTACCGTGACCGGCACGGAGAACAACGATGTTCTGGCGGGCAGCGGGGTGGCGGAAAGCCTGTTCGGCGGTGCCGGGGATGACCAGATCGGCGGTTACGGCGGCAGCGACTGGATCGATGGCGGCGCCGGCAGCGACCTTTTGTACGGGCAGGATGGGGATGACAGCCTCTTTGGCGGAGACGGCTTCGACCTGCTGCACGGCGAGGACGGTGGCGACTGGCTGGAAGGCGGCACCGGCGGCGACAGTCTTTACGGGCATTCCGGTGACGACAGGCTGCTGGGCGGCAGTGGCGCAGATCTGCTGCACGCCGGCCAGGGCCAGGATTGGCTGGAGGGCGGTGCGGACCAGGACACGCTGCACGGCAACGATGGCGACGACAGCCTGGCGGGCGGCGCTGGCGAGGACGCGCTGTTCGGCGGATATGGCAATGATGTGGTTTCCGGTGCCGGCGACGGCATGGACCAGGATTATGTCAATGGCGGAGACGGCGATGACTCGCTGATTGCCGGTGCAGGCGATGTCCTGACCGGCGGCGGCGGTGCTGATCAGTTCATGGTGGGCAGCTGGACCGGCAGCGGTGAGGCGGTGCAGCTGATGGACTACGATGCGGCCGAGGACCAGCTGGTGGTGGTCTGGGATTTCGAAGACGGGGAGGAGCCCACTGTGGAGGTGCGGCAGAACCCGGCTGCCGCGGCAGAGAAGCTGATTCTGGTCAATGGCCGGGCAGCTATGCGGGTCTCTGGGGCCGAAGGCCTGACGGCGGCGGATCTGGTGCTGATCGACCAGGAGTCGGCGGCCGGGACAGGATTGCTGCCGCAATCATCCAGCTAGCCCGGTCCCCTTGGCCTTCGCACGCCGCACCGGCTCCTGGCATCCGGCAGTTAGCCTTTGCCTTTACAGCGGAAACATCATATACGCCCGCATCTGCCGCGATTCTGCGGCAGGTTTCTCCACGGGCCTGTGCTGGACGACATCCCGGCCTGCGCCATCCACTCTAACCTATGAAGGAGACCCCGATGTCGATCACTGCGGAAGAAAAAGCGCGCCTGATGAAAGAATTCGCAACCAAGGACGGCGACACCGGTTCCCCGGAAGTCCAGGTTGCAATCCTGACCTCGCGCATCAACACCCTGACTGAGCACTTCAAAACCCACAAGAAGGACAACCACGGCCGCCGTGGCCTTCTGAAGATGGTTGCTCAGCGCCGCAAGCTGCTGGATTACACCAAAGGCAAGGATGAGGCCCGTTACCAGGACCTGATCAAGCGCCTGGGCATCCGCCGCTAATCCGCGCATTATCCGGATTTCAGCGCCCGTTCCGAAAGGAGCGGGCGTTTTTTTGAGCCGGAATACTGCAGCAGCGGGGGGCTCCCGCGCCCGCAGGCCCGCCGGCTGCGCCGGGCCGCCTTTGGCCTTGGGCGTGGCCCGTGCTGCGCACGGGCGGTTGCTGCCTGTGGCATGGCAGGCACTCGCGGGCCTGAGGGACTGTTTGAATAAAAAACGCCGCCCCGGAAGAAGCGGCGTATTGTCTGTACCGGAAGCTGCCGGATTACTCGCCGTAGGGCACCCAGATGTTCTTGATCTCGGTGGCCTCCTGCAGGAAGCGCTTGGTCTGGTCCTGCGTCCAGTCGGTGGCGGTGCCGTTGTTGACCCAGGTGCGCTTCAGGTTGCCAGCGGAGGCCGCTTCGATTGCCGCCGACAAATCGGAGGAGGAGAAGCTCCAGACCGCATCCACATTCAGATGGGAGGCGAGCGGCTTGGCCAGCTCTGCATGGCTGCCGGTCAGGATGTTGACCACGCCTGCAGGCACGTCCGAGGTGTCCAGAACCTGGTAGAAATCGGTCGCTGCCAGCGGAAAGGCTTCGGAGGCCGCCAGCACCACCCGGTTGCCCATGGCAATGGCAGGCGCCATGGCAGAGACCAGGCCCAGAAGCGGTGCCTCATCAGCGCAGAGCGCGCCGATCACGCCAACCGGCTCCTTCATCGCCAGTGCGACGCCGCGGATCGGCACGCCGTGGACCTGGCCGTCGTATTTGTCGGCCCAGGCGGCAGCAGTGAACAGGCGCTGGATCGAGGCCTCGACCTCATCCGCGCCGGACTTCTTGCCGGTCATCGCGTCGATGCGGGCCGCAAACTCCGCAGCGCGGGCGGAGAGGTTTTCGGCGATGTAGTACAGGATCTGCGCACGCAGGTGGCCGGTGGTCTTCGACCATTTGCCAGCGCCTGCCGCGGCCTCTACCGCGTTGCGCACGTCCTTGCGGTTGGCGAGGCCCACGTGGCCCAGCAGCGCGCCGGACTTGCCGTAGATGGCCTGGCTGTAGCCGCCGTCCGGGCGGGCCTGCTTGCCGCCGACATAGAGCTTCGCGGTCCGGTCCAGCGGGTCCGCCGGGGCGCCGCTGCCCTCAAACGGCTCCACCTTGGCCAGCGGTTTGGCCTTGGCCTTGGGGCGGGTATAGGCGGCGAGGCCTTCCCAGCCGCCTTCGCGCCCGAAGCCGCTTTCGCGCACACCGCCAAAACCGGCGGCGGCGTCGAACATGTTGGTGCCGTTGATCCAGACCACGCCGGCCGCCAGTTTCGGCGCCATGTCGAGCGCCAGGTTCACGTTCTCGGTCCACAGCGTCGCGGCGAGGCCATAACGGGTGTTGTTGGCCAGCTCCACCGCCTCCTCGGGGGTGCGGAAGGTGCAAGACACCAGAACAGGGCCAAAGATTTCTTCCTGCATCAGCGGATCAGCAGGGGAAAGGCCTTCGATCAGCGTCGGCGGGTAGAAGCAGCCTCCTTGGGGCATCTCCACCTGCGCCTGGTGCATGGTGCCCGCCCGGTTGGCCGCAACCATGCTGCTGATGGTGTCAAGCTGCACCGGGTCCACCACGGCGCCGACGTCGATGCATTTGTCGAGGGGGTTGCCGACGCGCAACCCGTCCATGCGGGCCTTGAGCTTGGTATGGAACCGCCCGGCAATGCCTTCCTGAACCAGCAGGCGCGAGCCGGCGCAGCAGACCTGGCCTTGGTTGAACCAGATTGCATCCACCAGCCCTTCGATGGCGCTGTCGATATCGGCATCGTCAAAGACGATGTAGGGGGACTTGCCGCCCAGCTCCAGCGTCAGCGCCTTGCCGCTGCCTGCGGTGGCCTCGCGGATCTTGCGGCCAACGGAGGTTGAGCCGGTGAAGGCGATCTTGTCGACCTCTGCAGCGGTGATCATCTCACCCACGGCGCCATCGCCGGTGACGATGTTCACAACGCCCTTGGGCAGGCCAGCCTGACGGCAGATATCGGCAAACAGCAGCGCGGTCAGCGAGGTGTATTCCGCCGGTTTCAGCACCACGGTGTTGCCCATGGCAATGGCAGGCGCAATCTTCCAGGCCAGCATCAGCAGCGGGAAATTCCAGGGGATGATCTGGCCGCAAACTCCCAGTGCCTCGGCGTCCGGCAGCTCGCTGTCCATCAGCTGGGCCATGCCTGCGTGATAGTAGAAGTGGCGCTGGGCCAGGGGAATGTCGATGTCGCGGCTCTCGCGGATCGGCTTGCCGTTGTCCAGCGTCTCCAGCACTGCAAACAGGCGGGCGTGCTTTTGCAGCAGCCGGGCGATGGCATAGAGGTACTTGGCCCGGCCTGCCCCGCCGAGGGCTTCCCATTTGCCTTGCGCCTTGCGGGCGGCCTCGACCGCGGCGTCCACGTCGGCTTGAGTGGCCTGGGTCACCGTTGCCAGAACCTCGCCGGTGGCCGGGTTCCTGCTGTTGAAACCGTCCCCGGGGGCGGTGAATTCACCATTGATGAAATGGCCGAAGCGGCTGCCCTGATCGACCAGCCAGGCCAGTGCCTCGGCGGCGCTTTCGGGAGCGGGGCCGTATTCCATGGTTTCGAAAATCTCTTTGATGGTCATGTGTTCAGCCCTCAGCCCATCGCGTGGCGGTAGCCGGCGGAGTATGCCCCGGTGACATGATGCTCCAGCTGGCGCTCGATATCGCCCAAGAGCGACGAGGCGCCGAAGCGGAACAGGTCGGGCTGCAGCCAGCGGTGGCCGAGTTCGTCCTTCATCAGCGCAAGATACACCAGCGCGTCCTTGGCTTTGGAGATGCCGCCTGCCGGCTTATAGCCGACGCGGTAGCCGGTGCGGTCGTAGTAGTCGCGGATCGCGCGGATCATCACCAGGCTGACGGGCAGGGTGGCGTTGACGCTTTCCTTGCCGGTGGAGGTCTTGATGAAATCGGCGCCTGCCATCATGCAGACCAGCGAGGCCCGGGCCACATTGCGCAGCGAGCCCAGTTCGCCGGTGGCCAGGATCGCCTTCACATGGGCCTCGCCGCAGGCCAGGCGGAAGGCTTTCATCTCGTCATAGAGTGCCTGCCAGTTGCCCTGCAGCACGTGGCGGCGGGAGATCACGATGTCGATCTCCTCAGCGCCGGCGGTGACGCTTTCACCGATCTCCGCCAGACGCAGGTGAAACGGCGACAAACCCGCCGGAAACCCGGTGGAGACCGCGGCCACCGGGATACCGGAGCCTTCCAGCGCGGCAACTGCGGTAGGGATCATGTCGTGGTAAACACAGACCGCCCCTGTGGTGAGCCCCTCCATCCCCAGGCTGCGCAGAATGCCGGCGTTCACCGGCTGGCGTGCCTTGGCGCAGAGGCGGCGGACGCGGCCCTCGGTGTCGTCGCCGGACAGGGTGGTGAGGTCGATGAGGCTGATGGCTTTCAGAAGCCATGCGGCCTGGTGGTCTTTCTTCACACTGCGGCGGCCGGGAAGGGTGGCGCAGCGGCGTTCGATGGCCGAAGTGTTGGCCTGCACGGCAGCGACCCAGTCCAGGTCCAGCTCCATGCCGGGGTTGCGCGGCTCAGCCAGCTGCGGCAGCTGCGCGCTTCGTTCAGCGATATGGCTTTCCATTGGGGATCCTCAGAAGAGTTCCGTGCGAAAATCGCACGGGTGCGGCATATTGGCAAGCGAGCGCCCGAGGCTGCGGCCAGATTTTTTGACTAAATGGACAAATTATTGGTCCGAAGCGCCATTGCCGGGGACCGCCAACCGCTGGGTGCGGGCGGCGAAGCGCAGAAATCGTGTTTTGCGATTCTGCTGACGCAGCCGCGCGCATTCCGGTGGCAGAATCGGCCTCGCATGCTAAATTTAGCGGTATGAGCAGTGCAGAACCCCATATCAGCGAAAATCCGCGGTCTGAAACCCGTCCTGTCATCCGCCAGCTGGACGACAGCGCCATCAACCGGATTGCCGCCGGGGAGGTGGTGGAACGCCCCGCGTCAGCGGTCAAGGAACTGGTGGAAAACGCCATCGACGCCGGCGCCACACGGATCACGGTGGAGATTGCCGATGGCGGCAAGACCCTGATCCGGGTGACGGATGACGGCTGCGGCATGACGCCGGAGGATCTGCCACTGGCACTCAGCCGCCATGCGACCTCCAAGATCGACGGCTCGGACCTTTTGAATATCCACACCTTCGGCTTCCGCGGCGAGGCGTTGCCGTCGCTTGGCGCGGTGGGGCGGTTGACGATCACCAGCCGCGCAGCGGGTCACGAGGCTGCGCAGATCCGGGTATCCGGCGGCAAGCTGGAGCCGGTGAAACCGGCCGCCTTGCGGGCAGGCACCATCGTCGAGTTGCGCGACCTGTTCTTTGCCACCCCGGCGCGGCTCAAGTTCATGCGCACCGACCGGGCCGAAGCGCAGGCGATCTCCGACACGGTGAAACGGCTGGCGATGGCGGAGCCCTCGGTGGGCTTTACTCTGCGCGACGTCTCAGGTGGAAAAACTGGCGGCGGCGAAGGGCGGGTCACCTTCCGTGCCGATCCGCTGTCCGGCGACCTGTTTGATGCGCTGCACGGGCGGCTGGCCTCAGTGCTGGGCCGGGAATTCGCCGAAAACGCGCTGAAGATCGACGCGACCCGCGACGGCATCCGGCTTTACGGCTATGCGGCACTGCCGACCTATTCCCGCGGTGCCGCGGTGGCGCAGTTCCTGTTCGTGAACACGCGGCCGGTGAAGGACAAGATGCTGACCGGTGCCTTGCGGGCGGCCTATTTCGATTTCCTGAGCCGCGACCGGCACCCGGCGGCGGCGCTGTTCATCGATTGCGACCCGCAGCTGGTCGACGTGAACGTGCATCCAGCCAAATCCGAGGTGCGCTTCCGCGACCCCGGCCTGGCGCGCGGGCTGATCGTGTCCTCCCTGCGCCATGCGCTGGCCGAAGCCGGGCACCGCGCCTCCTCCACCGTGGCCGGCGCCACGCTGGGGGCGATGAAGGTGGAGCAGCCCACCGCCAGCGGCGCCCCGCGGGTCTATCAGATGGACCGCCCGTCTTATGGCGCACGGCACGCCTCCTATGCGGCGCAATCCCCCGGCCAGCCGCCGGCACCGTCTTATGATGCGCCGTCATCGCCAGGCTTTGCCGAACTGGCGGGGGCTTACAGCGGCCGGGTGACGGAAACTCCAGAGGCACCAGTGGCCCCGGGTCAGCCCTCGGATGCGCCCGAGGCCACCGCGCCCGGGGCTGAGCAGCTGCCGCTGGGTGCGGCCCGCGGCCAGGTGCATGAAAACTACATCATCGCCCAGACCGCCGACGGTATGGTGATTGTCGACCAGCACGCCGCGCATGAGCGGCTGGTCTATGAAAAGCTGAAGAAGCAGATGGCGGAAAACGGTGTTGCCGCCCAGGCGCTGCTGATCCCGGAAATCGTTGAGCTCAGCGACAACGACTGCGCCTGCCTCTTGGGCGTGGCGGAGGAACTCGCAAAATTCGGCCTCGGCATCGAGGCATTTGGCGGCAACGCCATTGCGGTACGGGAAACCCCGGCGGTCCTGGGGGAGGTCAACGCCGAGGCGATGATCAAAGACATCCTGGACGAGCTGTCGGATCAGGGCGAAAGCCAGCTGGTGCAGGCCAAGATCGAGGCGATCCTCAGCCGGGTCGCCTGCCATGGCTCGATCCGGTCCGGCCGCAGGATGCGGGGCGAGGAGATGAACGCGCTTCTCAGGGAGATGGAGGCCACCCCCCATTCCGGCCAGTGCAACCATGGCCGCCCCACCTATGTGGAACTGAAACTGGCAGATATCGAGCGCCTGTTCGGGCGCAGCTGAATAATAACCCCCGGTAAAGGGAGGACGAGCAGTGACATTGGAACAGGCCCAATGGGCAATCTACGCGCTGGCCGGGCTGGCGGCGCTTTTGGCCTTGGCGGCGTTGCGTCTGCGCGGCCATGCAAGGCGTATGGAGCAGCTCAACGCTGATCTGCGCAGCCATAACGCGGGCTTGCAGGCTGAGGTGGCGCGGCTGCCGGAACTGACGGATGAACTGGCCACCCTGCGCCGCACCAGCGAGAACGAGCGCACCGCGCGCTATCAGGCCGAGGCGCAGGTGCAGGCGCTGAAGGCGGAGCATGCGGCGCGGCTGGAAGAGCTTCACCACATGAACCAGCAGATGGAGCACAAGTTTGCCGCACTGGCCAATGGCGTACTGAAACAGAACTCCGAAAGCTTCCTGAGCCTGGTCAGCGAGCGGTTCCAGGCGCACAGCAAGACAGCGGATGCGGATCTGGCCAAGCGCCACGCGGCGATTGAGAGCCTAGTGAAGCCGCTGGATCAGAAGCTGGGACAGTTCGGCGAGCGGATCAAGGAGATCGAGCAGGCCCGCAATGAGGCCTATGGCGCGATCAAGGCGCAGGTGAAGCACCTGGCCGAGGGCCAGGCGGCGCTGGGCGGCGAGACCCGCAAGCTGGTTCAAGCCTTGCGCGCACCGAAGACCCGTGGCCGCTGGGGCGAGATGCAGCTGCGCCAGGTGTTCGAGATGGCCGGCATGGCCGAGCATGTGGATTACGAGCTGGAGAAAAGCGTCGGCACCGATGAGGGCCTGCGCCGGCCTGACGCGGTGGTGCGCATTCCCGGCGGCAAGAGCATCGTGGTGGACGCCAAGACTCCGCTGGAAGCCTATCTGGACGCGCTGGAGGCGGAGACGCCGGATCAGCAGCAGGCAGCGCTGGCCCGCCATGCGAACCATGTGAAGACCCATGTCCGGCAGCTGGCCTCGAAATCCTACCAAAGCGCCTTGGGGGAGACGCCGGATTTCGTGGTGATGTTCATCCCAGGCGAGACTTTTGTCTCCGCCGCGGCGGAAGCGGACCCGGGGCTGATCGAATACGCATTCGAAAACAAGGTTTTGATCGCAACGCCAACCACGCTGATGGCCTTGGTCAAGTCGATTGCCTACGGCTGGCAGCAGGAGAAGATGGCGGAGAACGCGGTCGAGGTGCAGAAGACCGCCAAGGAGCTTTATGACCGGCTGGCGACCTTTTCCAAGAACCTGGCCTCGGTCGGGCGGTCGCTGTCCTCCTCGGTGAACAACTACAACAAGGCGGTGGGTTCGCTGGAAGCCCGGGTGCTGCCGTCCGCCCGCCGGTTTGAAGCGATGGGCGTGGTGGCAAACGGGGCGGAGCTTGAAGATCCCGGTCAAGTGGAAGTCGAGCCGCGCCAGGTGGCGCTTCTGGCGGAGGAGTAGATGCGGCTGCCGCCGGCATTGCGTGCAGGAGCTGCAGGAGAGGCAGCGCTGCGGGCTGCGGAGGTTGAGGCAGAGCGTATCGTCGCGCTTCTGCGGATCGCGGTGGCACTGGGCCTGATGCTGGCGATGGTGCTGGCCCTTGATTCCGTGCGGGTGGTGGATGAGCCGCACTTGCGGCGCCAGATCGGGCTGGCAATAGGCACCATGCTTTCTTACCTGACCGTTGGTGTTCTGATCTATTGGGCGATTGGCAGGGGGCTGTTCCAGCCTTGGATGATCTGGCTGGCGGTTTTGGCGGACTGCTCCTTTCTTCTGTTGAACACCTTTCTGTCTCTGGTGAACACCGGTGTGCCCGGCGGTGCGGTCTTTGCGATGCCAGCTGTGTGGATGGCGCCGGTTGTGCTGGCCTTCGGAGTGCTGAGGCTCAGCCCTTTGCGGCTTGCGGTGATGCTGGTGCTGATAGCAGCCGGGTTTGGCTGGATGATCCTGTGGCAGCCGCCTGAAGCCGCGCCGGATCTGGTTGAGCGGATCAGGCTGACCCTGGATGCGCCGCCGAACTTCATGCGCCTGGTGATGCTGTGCCTGGCAGGCGCAGTTCTGGTGGTGGCTGCGGTGCGGATGCGCAGCCTGCTGCACCGTTCATTGGAAGAGGCGCGTCAAAAGGCAAACCTGACCCGCTACCTGCCGGCCCAGCTGGCGGGGCGGCTGGCAGGAGGCGGGCTGGAAGCGCTGCAGGAGGGCCGCCAGCAGCAGATGGCTATCCTGTTCATCGACATCCGCGGCTTTACCAGCTGGTGCGAGGGCCGCGAACCGCAGGAGGTCAGCAGCCTGATTACGGAATTCCGCGCCCGGGTGGAGGACGTGGCAGGCCGGACCAGCGGGCTGATCGACAAATACATCGGTGACACGGCGATGATCCTG
Source organism: Leisingera coralii (assembly GCF_049056525.1). Classification (NCBI taxonomy): domain Bacteria; kingdom Pseudomonadati; phylum Pseudomonadota; class Alphaproteobacteria; order Rhodobacterales; family Roseobacteraceae; genus Leisingera; species Leisingera coralii. The sequence continues at coordinate 298,915 of NZ_JBHUPT010000002.1, forward strand.
TTTGAGGGGGAGCGGGCGGCGGTCCGGGCGCTGGACTGCGCCGAGGGCCTGCTGGAAGAAGTGTCCGCATGGTGCCGGATGCGGGAGCAGGCGGGCGACGCCGGGCTGGCTGCCGGGATCGGGGTGCACTGGGGTGAGGTCTTCTCAGGCGTGACCGGCACGCCGCAGCGGCTGGAATACTCCGTATTTGGCGACACCGTGAACACCGCGGCGCGTCTTGAGCAGCTGACCAAGGAGCATGGCATGGCGCTGATTGCCTCTGAGACGCTGCTGAAGAAAGCCGGGGCGGAGCCCGCGCGCAACGGCTGGACTGCGCTGCCGCCGGCGGTCTTGCGCGGGCGCAGCAAGGGGCTCGCGCTCTTCGGCAAGGCGCAAGGCTGACCGCCGCTCCATTTGCCCCAGATCAAAGACTTAGGCGTTTCGCCCGCGGTTTGATATGCTGAGGCAGCGAACAGAAGGAGTGGAGCAATGCTGGAGATCTCAGTCCGCAAAGTGGCGCAGGTGGCGATGATGGCCCGGGAACTGGGCCGCGCGGAGGGCGAGCTGCGCGCCTTCATTGACCGGATGAGCGAGGACCAGCAGGCGGAGCTGGTTGCCATCATGTGGGTCGGCCGCGGCAGCTTCGAAGCCGAAGAGCTGGGGGATGCGATCTATACAGCCCGCCAGGAAGCGACCACCCCGACCGCGGATTACCTGATCGGCACCCCGCATCTGGCCGATAACCTGGAAGCCGGGCTGGAGGCGCTGGGCATCGACGTGCATGACGTCGAGGACGATGTGATCGGCCGCTGAGCCCAGGTTTTCAAAGCTGTCAGGATACCTTGTGTTCGCAAAGAAGAAGGGCGCCGTGTTGCCGGCGCCCTGTTGTTTTCCTTCAGTGGATCAGCCCTTGCTGTCAACAACCTCGAGGTGCTGCGCCAGCTTGCCGATTTCACCCATCCATTTCTCCACCAGAGCCGGATCGCTGGGCGCCGCGTGAACCCCGGCGGCGATCTTGCCGTTCATGGCGGCCTCGATGGCGAAGGAGACCGGGTAGGACACCAGGCGCGCCATCGCGGTGCCGCGCTCATCGCCCCAGGCGTCCATCACATAGGTCTTGTGCCAGACCTCGGCGCCGTCTTTCTCGGCCTTCAGGCCCACGCAGAGGACAACCCGGTCCGGCTCGCCCTCGTCATAGGCGTTGTCGGCCCAGAACTGGTCCGACATCTCCTTGAGACGGGCGTCGCCTTCGGGGCCGGAGAGGGTCTCGACCTCCTTGAACACATCCGCCCAGGCGTCTGCCCAGCCATTGAGGCGCAGGGTGCCGCGGACGAATTCCTTCACTTTCCAGTCTGTGCCGAACTCATACTGCGCCATGAAGGGGATCGAGTCGCGGTTCGGGTAGACCTCGAAGCTTTCCGGTTCGGGCAGCGGCGCCTCATAGGAGGAGATCGCATCCCAGGGGCGGGCAACGTCCAGCTCCTTGAAGTCGCGGATCGACTTGGAGGGCGAGCGCAGCGCCTTCAAAACGCCCAGCGGCGACCAGCTGAACTTGTAGCGGAACGGGTTCGGGGTCTTGGGGATGCCGCCGCAGTAGGAGATGAAGCTGATCTCGTTTTCGGGGTCAAAGGCGGCGGAGGCCTTGTAGTCCGCCACCAGCGCATGGGCCATCAGGTGGTCGATACCCGGGTCCAGTCCCACCTCGTTGATCAGGCAGACGCCGGCGTCCTTGGCCTTCTGGTCCAGCGCGCGCATCTCCGGCGCGATGTAGGAGGAGGAGACGAAATGCGCGCCGCGTTCGATCGCCAGTTCGGCCAGCGGCACGTGCCAATCGCCGGGCAGCATCGAGACGATCACGTCCTTGGGGCTCAGCATCTGGCCCAGGTTGGCGATGCTGAAGGCGTGGATGTTGGTGGTCAGATCGCCAACCGCCTCGCGCGCCTTGTCGGTGGTCCGGTTCCAGACAGCCACGTCATGGCCCGCTTCCAGCAGGCGGCGCAGGCCGGGGATTGCCGACAGGCCGGTGCCGCACCAGTGAATAGTCATGAGAGTTCTCCCTTATCCGAATTTCAGTTTGGCCGCGACGATTACCAGAACGGCACTCACGGCGCAGATATTGGCCAGGATCAGAGGCCAGTCGCCGACCATCACCCCATATGCCAGCCACAGCGAAACCGTCGCCAGGAACATCAGGTTCGAGGGCAGCGACAGGCCGGAGGTGTCGCGGGAGGCCCAGGCCTTCCAGGCCTGGGGAATCCAGCAGACGGTTCCGAGAATGGCCGCCAGATAGCCGACGTAAGGCGCGATCATTTGGGCAGATGCTCCAGGAATGTGGCCTTGGCCCGGCCCCAGACACCGCTCTCCAGATCCGTCAGCGCCTGCAGCGAGGGCAGAAGCTGGGCGGCGTAGTCTTCCGAGCTTTCCACCGGCAGCATCGACGGCAGGTTGTCGATCGCCATAACGTCCAGCACCGGGTTTTCGGCGACGCGCAGCGCGGGGGCCTCCCAGGTGGTGGCGCGGTCATAGACCGGCACCGGGTTATAGTCGCTGTCGGGGTCGCAGGCGACATCACCGATGGCAGTGAGCTTGCGGTCCGCGCTCAATGCTTCACGGGGAACAAAGACCGGAGTGCCCGGGCGCGCGAAGATGCAGTTCAGGAACAGGTCATGGTCCAGGATCTCCGGGAAGGGGCCGCCGTGGGCAGTCTCGGCCATGTCCCACTTGGTGACGGCGACGCCCATCGCTTCGCAGAGGTCGGCAGCACCGGTGCCGACACGGCCAAGCGCGCCGATTACGATGGCCGTGGGACGGTCCCTGTTCAGCGCGTCCAGCTCTGCGCCCAGATCTGACAGCAGCGCGTCCTTGCCGGGATAGACACCAACCGGCCCGCACAGTTCGCCGCGCTGCTGGGCCGCCCAGGATTTCAGGGTCACTGCGGCGCCGGCATAGCCTGCCCAGTAGCCAAAGGCGGCGACCCGGCGGCCGCTCTCGTCGACCAGATACTCGAGATCATAAAGCGTGCCGCCGCCGGCCTTGAACCGTTCCAGCAGCGCTTTGCCGGAATGCTGGCCCTTGAAGGCATGACCGAACATGATGTGGCGGTGCGGCAGCGGCGTGCCGTTTTCGGGCAGTTCCTTCAGGCCGAAGATGATCGCGTCCGCAGGCGCGTCGGGCCAGGAGTTCTCCGGCGCAATCTCGCAGCCCGCGTCAATGTAGCCCTGCAGCGGGATTGCCCGCACCGAGCTTTCCTCCACCGTGACCTTGATGCCGCCTGCCAGCAGTGCCTTGGCGCCTTCGGGGGTCAGGCCGACCCGCTCTTCGTTGGGGCGCTGTTCGGCCCGTACCCACAGATGCGTCATTGTCATGTCCTTCAAAGCATTCCCTTGGCATAGACCGAGCGGATCGACTCGCGCTGTTCCATTGCCGTCATGAAGTTCTGGATTTTTGGGAAGTCCGCCACGTTCACCCCGTCGCCTTCGAGCCAGGTGCAGACCACATACAGGTAGCAGTCGGCGAGGCTGACCTCGCCGCCCAGCACAAACGGCCCGCGCAGCCCGGACTGGCTGATGTAGCCGCAGGAGGCTGCCATGGTCTGCGGCACCATTTTCTGCATGTCTTTCCAGCTGGAGCGTTCCTTGGCCCAGCGGTGGCCGCGGCGCATATGGGCGTGGTTCACATGCATGGTGGAGGCGAGATAAAACATCACCTCGCGCATCCGGGCCAGCTGCACCGGTTCTTGCGGGCGCAGACCTGCGTCTGGCGCCATATCGGCGATGTATTCCAGGAGCGCTCCGGTCTCGGTCAGGATGCCGCCCTCGACCGCCAGCGCGGGCACCCGGCCCTTGGGATTGATCTGGGCATAGGCCGCGCCGGTCTGTTCCTTGGCGGCAAAGTCGATTTTCACCGCCTCATAGTCTATCCCGGCCTCTTCCAATGCGATGGCCACGGCCACCGAAATGGTGTTGGGGGCGTAATAGAGCTGCATGGTCTTCCTCCCGATCGGACGTCAGAAATGTGTCTGGGCAAAATGCCGGTCCGGCGCTTCCAGATGCGGCACTGCGTTGAACAGAACCGGGCTCCAGTGGCCGCCAATGGGGAACAGCCGGTGCATGGAGGTGTTCATGATCGCCAGTGCAATCCGCGCCATGCCCGTGGTGTCCAGCCCCATCGCCTGCCGCAGCGCCATGGAGATCAAACCGCCAGATGTGATCACCAGCGCCGGGCCGTCGCCTGCGGCGATTTCCTCCAGCGCCTGCCGGGTCCGGGTCTCGAATTGCGACCAGCTTTCGTAAGGCTCCGCAATTTCGCCTGTTGCCCAGGCGTCAAAGACCCTGGGCAAGTGGTCGACAAAGCCCTCGCGCTCTTCCGGGATCGGCAGCCCGTGCTGATCGCGCATCGCCTCAGCCAGGGTGAAATACTCCATCTCGTTGAGGCGCGCGTCCTGCACCGCGTCTGCGTATCCCATCGAGGCGGCGGTCTCGATATGCCGGGTCAGGGTGCCGCAATAGACGCGGGGATGATGGTTGCCGCTGTTGCGCAGATGCTCCCCCAGCCAGACCGCCTGCTGGTGGCCCAGGTCGCTCAGCCGGTCATAACTTACCTCGTCACGGGCGCTGGTATTGGCCTGGCCGTGGCGGATCAGCGTGATGTGGGACATAGGCGGGCGGCTCCGTTGTTACCGGGGAAGTCTTAGGGGAGGTTCCGGGCAGAGGGAAGAGAGGGTTTGGGCGCAGGTCCCTTCAATTCCATTGAGAGCGGCAAAAACTTGGCGCACTGTGGGCCTGTCAGCCTGGAGAGATGTCATGCCCCTCAATCCTCAGCGTTTTCTAGATGATCTGCATACCTTGCGCAGCTTTGGTGCGTCGGGCGTGGGCAAGGGGGTGGTGCGGCAGGCCTATTCCGGGGCCGACATTGGCGCGCGCAAATGGCTGGCGGAACGGATGAAAGAGGCCGGTTTAGAGCCGCATTTCGACCCTCTCGGCAATCTCTTCGGCCTGGCCGGGGAGAAGAGCCTGCTGGTGGGCTCGCACAGCGACAGCCAGCCCGAGGGCGGCTGGCTGGACGGGGCGCTCGGCGTGGTTGCCGGGCTGGAGGTTGCCCGCGCGGCCAGGGAAGCAGGCGGGCCGCCCATTTCCTGCGTCAGCTTCCAGGATGAGGAGGGGCGGTTCGGTGTGCTGACCGGCTCGGATGTCTGGACCGGCAAGCTGGCGCTGGAGGAGGCGGACGGGTTCACTGACAATGGTGGCAATACCCTAGCGGACATGCGGGCGCAGATGGCGGATCTGGCCGGTGATTTCCTGCCGCACGAGCTGTTCAGCGGCTTTCTGGAAATGCATATCGAGCAAGGGCCTTATCTGGAGGAAACCGGGCTTGGGCTTGGGGTGGTGACGGATATTGTCGGCATCCGCGACATGCGGATCACCTTCGAAGGCCGCCAGAACCATGCGGGCACCACGCCGATGCACCTGCGCCGGGATGCGTTTCAGGCGCTGTCTGCCTTCAATGCGGCTCTAAACAGCCGTTTTGCCAATGTGGTGACACCCGCCACGGTCTGGACCATCGGCCATGTGGCGCTGCATCCGAATGCTTCTTCGGTGGTGCCGGGGCGGGTGGAGTTCTCCATGCAATGGCGCGATGCGGATGCAGACCGGCTGGCACGGATGGAAACGCTGATCAAGGATACCGCGCAGGAAATCTCGGATGCCCACGGCGTCACCGCGGCGCTTGGTCCGGTGATGGGGATCGAGCCGGCGGCGATGGATGCGCGGTTTCAGGCGGAACTGGCCAACGCGGCAGAGGCGCTCGCTCCCGGGAAGTGGCAGAAGATGCCCTCCGGTGCGCTGCATGATGCGGCCAATCTAGCCACGGTGATGCCTGCGGGGATGCTGTTCGTGCCCTCGATCGGCGGCATCAGCCATGCCTTTGACGAGGATACGGACGAGGCGGATCTGGTGCTGGGCTTGCAGGTGCTGGACCGTGCGGCGCGGGCACTGGCGGCAAGACCTTGACGGCACGCAACAGGGACAGGGCGCTCCCGCCTGTTCCCGGACATTCGAAGAATGCCCGTCACAGTTGGGCCGGGCGCCGCTGGCGCGGCGCAGCTCAGGCCCGTCCGTAGCCGCGTTTCAGCATCCGGTTGCGGTGCTTGTCGGCGGCCAGCGAGGCCTCGCGCAGGTTGCCGTAGATGTTGATCACGCTTTGCCCGTTGCTGCCGGCCACGCCCCATTCACGCAGCACGGAGACCTCGGAAAACAGGTTCATCGCCAGCTCGATGCGGTAGAACCGCGACGGGCGCGAGGGGGCTTGGCGGTAGAGCAGACAGGTGGCCATGCGATGAGTCTACGCGCAGCGATTTGCCCGGGCAAGAGGCCAGTGCGGGCAGCCTTATGCCGTGCCCAGAAGCGTCAGGCCCAAGAGCAGCGAAGAGAGCGCGGCCAACGCAAAAGCGGCGGTGCGCAGGACCGGAAGGCCTACGGAATAGATCACGTAATGCGCCACCATGCCGAAAAAGAAAGTGGCTCCCAAGGTGCCGGGATGGTCTTCGGCGGGCATCACCAGCGCGGCGAGGATGGCGAGCGGTGCAAAGGCGGCAAACAGCTCGACGCCGACGATATGCGCCCGGTGCGCGCGCTGGGCCCAGGGCGACTGAGGTTTGTCGTCGGGGCTGGGATTGGCGAGCGCCCCCATCAGGCCGCGGACAAAGATCCGGTCGAGAATATAGGGCACCCAGGCCACCGCCACCCATAGCCCCGACAAGGCGGTGAAATACTGCAGCTGCGTCATTGCGCGTTCCTCCATCTGACAGGAGAAAGCGTAGTGTTTTCAGGCAGCTTTTCTACTTTTGCGCGGTCAGACCCAGTCCACATCGCCCAAAAAGATGTAACCCGCGCCATAGATCGTCTTGATCAGCCGCGGGTTCTTGGGGTCCTCGCGCAGCTTGGTGCGCAGACGCGAGATGCGCACATCCATCGCCCGGTCGAAGCTTTCCCCGGCTGCACCGCCAAGCGCCTCCTGCATCTGGGCGCGGGAGATCAGCCGCTTGGGACTGTCCAGGAACAGCCGCAGAACCTCGCCCTCGGCATGGGAAAAGGGGGTCTCGGCGCCGGTATCATCCTCCAGCACGTAGCGGTCGAAATGGGCGGTCCAGCCGGAAAACCGGGCGGTCTCGCTGGCTGGGGCCGCGGTGCGCGGGCCGCTGCGCAGCCGGGCCCGGACCCGGGCCACCACCTCGGCCGGATCAAATGGTTTGGTGATGTAGTCATCCGCCCCGAGTTCCAGCCCGGTCACCCGGTCCTGCACCTGGGCGCGGCCGGAGATGATGATGACCGCAGCCCCCTGTTCCAGCGCCAGCCGGTGCACCAGCGCCAAGCCGTCGGTGTCGGGCAGCGACAGGTCGACCAGGCAGACATCGGGCGTCACCCGGTTCAGCGCCGCTTCGAATTCGCGCGCACGGGCAAAGCTCTGGGTGCGGAAGCCCGCGTCCTCCAGCGTTTCGGTCAGGATCCGGCGGATTTCCGGCTCGTCATCCAGGATGGTGACCAGGGGCGATGTCATGCGGCGGGCTCCGGTGCGATCAATTCGGACAGCTGGTTGGTGGTGAAAGGTTTGCGCAAAACCGGCCCGCATTTCAATGCCTTGCGGAACAGCGGGTCGCTGACTGGCAGCGAGGTCATCAGAATGCAGGGCAGGCCGGAGCCGTCGAGCCGGGCGGCCAGGTCGATGCCGGTGGCGGTGCCCTCCAGCTTGATGTCCGAAAGCACCAGCGCGATGTCCGGCAGATCGGCGGTCAGCGCGCTGGCCTCGTCGACGCTGGCCGCCTCGATCACCGAATAGCCGAGGTCGATCAGCATGTCGCGGAAGGTGGCGCGCAGCTCTTCGCTGTCCTCCACCAAAAGCGCCATGCCGCCCTTGGCGTCCGGGGCCTGGCGGTAGGGCAGCCGCAGGGTGACGGAGGCGCCGGTCTGGGTGTTGCCAAGGCGCATGTCGCCGCCCGCAAGCTTGGCCATGTCATAGACCATCGGCAAGCCCAGACCTGAACCCTCGCTGCCTTTGGTGGTGAAAAACGGGTTCAGGGCCTTCTCCAGCGCCTCGGCAGAGAAGCCGGGGCCGGTATCGGTGACGGATATCTCGACCCAGGTCTGCCCGACCGCATGGGCGCTGACGGTGATCTGGCCGGAGGTGCCGCAGGCATCGCGGGCATTCAGGATCAGGTTCAGCAGGGCATCCTGCAGCTTGCCGCTGTCCAGCAGCAGCACCTGGTCGGGCATATTGTCGAGGATGCTGAGCCCCACGCCTTGCGGCAGCGACGGGGAGGCGAGGATCTTCAGCTCGCCCAGCAGGTCGTGCATGTCGGTGGCCTGCGGGCGCAGGGTGCGCTGGCCGGTCATTTCGGCAATCCGGTTCAGCAGCCGCCCGCCGCGCCGCGCAGCGGACAGCGTGCCCTGGACCATTTCCGCGGCCTCGCCGCTCAGCCCCATCTTTTCCAGCTTGCCTTGCATGCCGAGGATGATGGTCAGCAGGTTGGAGAAATCATGCGCCAGGCCGCTGGTCATCTGCGCCGCCATCTCGCGGCGGCGGGCCTGCTGCAGGGCAACGCGTGCCTGGGTTTCCTCGGTCACGTCCATCGACAGGATATAGACACCGCCCTGCTGGTCGGGGGTAAAGGCCACCCGGATGCGGCGGCTGCCGTGGCTTTCGGTGAACTCGAACACCGGGCTGCCGCCCTTGTAGGCGGCCAGCAGATGCGGCTCGATCCGCTCAAAGGCGTCAGGCCCCAGCGCGTCCGAGATATGCATGCCCAGAATGTCCGACGGGCGGCTGGGAAAGACCGAGCTGAGGCGGCGGTTGGTGTAGGTGTAATAGCCGTCCGCATCCACATGAGCGATATGGGCGGGCATCATCTCGGTGGTCAGCCGGGTGCGGCCCTCGATCTCGGTCAGCTGCCGCTTGGCCTCTTCCAGCGCTGTATTGGTGGCCTCCAGCTGGCGGTTGGCCGCGGAGAGCTCCTCGGTGTAGGCGATCAGCTTTTCGGACAGTTCTTCCGAACGGGCCCGCAACAGCTGCTCCGCCCGTTTGGTGCGGGTGATGTCGGTGTAGACGGTGACCCATCCGCCCTGCGGCAGCGGCGAGCCTTCGATTGAAATCATTTGCCCGTTGGGGCGCTCACGCTCCAGGTAATGGGCGACGAAGTCCAGCGCCTGCTCGACCCGGGTCCGCACGATTTCTTCGATATCCGTTTCCGGGGCATATTCGCCGTTTTCAGCCAGAAAGCGGATCGTCTCGGCAAAGGACGCGCCGGGCTGCGTCAAGCGGTCCGGCAGATTGAACATTTCCTGAAAGCGGCGGTTGCACACGGCCAGCCGCAAATCATTGTCATAGATCGACAGCGCCTGGGCGATCAGGTTCAGCCCGGCGGTGGTCATGGCGGCGTGCTGCTTGCTTGTCCGGTTCATGGCTCTCCCCGGACCATGGCTAACACCGCAGCGGAACAGGGGCAAATTGCCATTCGGCCGCGGGCACGAACTGTGCCGCTCTGGCGGGGCGGCAGTCGCCTCCTGATTGCCGGGGGCTGACCGCTGCTGTTGCCCCTGCAGATTCGCATTTCGCAAAGAAGCGCGGAGAAGTTGATTCGTGGATCCGCCAATCCGTGCGCATCCCGCGCAGTTTCCGCCGGTGCCGCCGTACGGCAGGCAGGATTCGCCACAAAGGGCGCCGCCGCGCCTTGCGTAACAGCCTATAAAACAAGGGGAAGATGGTTGTTACAATTCGTAAGATTTGGGAAAACTTCAGGAAAAAGTTGACGGGCTAGCATGTGGCTGTCCCTAATCGGGGCCAGAACCGCGGACGGCGGTCGGTCCGGCAGCAACGCCGGAAAGGGAGGAAAGAAAGTTGGCTCAGATGCAGATGGGCGCCGAGGGGATGCAATCCCTGCCGGCGCTGCTTCAACGCAATGCGGCGCAATTCGCAGACGCGCCGGCCTACCGGGAAAAGGAATTCGGCATTTGGCAATGCTGGACCTGGGCCGAGGCGGCAAAGGAAATCGAGGCGCTAGCGCTGGGTTTGATCAACCTCGGCGTGAATGAGGGTGATTTTGTCGCCATTATCGGCCGCAACCGCCCCTATCTCTACTGGTCGATGGTCGCCGCGCAGGCGGTGGGCGCCGTGCCGGTGCCGCTCTACCAGGATGCGGTGGCCGAGGAGATGGCCTATGTGCTGGGCCATTGCGGCGCGCGCTTCGTGATCGTGGGCGATCAGGAGCAGGCCGACAAGGTGATCGAGATCCAGGATCAGCTGCATCAGTTCGAGCACATGATCTATCTCGACCCGCGCGGCATGCGGAAATACGACCACACCCAGCTGCACCAGTTCAGCCACATTCAGGATCAGGGCCGGGCGGCCCATGACGAGCTGATCGGGGAGCTGAACAAGCGGCAGGGCAAGCTGGATTATGACAGCACCTGCGTGATGCTCTACACCTCGGGCACCACCGGCAAGCCCAAGGGCGTGGTGCTGTCGAACCGCAACGTGATCGAAAGCGCCAAGAACTCCGCCCAGTTCGACAAGCTGACCCAGAACGAGAATATCCTCTCCTACCTGCCGATGGCCTGGGTTGGCGACTTCATCTTCTCGGTGGGGCAGTCCTATTGGTGCGGCTTCTGCGTGAACTGCCCGGAAAGCGCCGACACAATGATGACCGACCTGCGCGAGATCGGTCCGACCTATTTCTTTGCGCCGCCGCGGGTATTCGAGGGTCAGCTGACCAACGTGATGATCCGGATGGAGGACGCAAGCACCCTGAAGCGCAGGATGTTCCACCATTTCCTGGCCCACGCCAAGAAAGTCGGCGGCAGCATTCTGGACGGCAAGCCCGTCGGCATGATGGACCGCCTGAAATACGCGCTGGGCAATGTTCTGGTCTACGGGCCGCTGAAGGACACGCTGGGCTATGGCCGGATCCGCGTGGGCTACACCGCGGGGGAGGCGATCGGGCCGGAGATCTTCGATTTCTACCGCTCGCTGGGCATCAACCTGAAACAGCTCTACGGCCAGACCGAGGCCACCGTGTTCATCACCGTGCAGCCGGATGGCGAAGTGCGTGCCGATACCGTTGGCGTGCCGGCGCCGGAGGTCGAGATCAAGATCGACGAGAACGGCGAGATCCACTACCGCTCGCCCGGCACCTTTGTTGAGTATTTCAACAACCCGGAGTCCACTGCGTCCACCAAGGATGCTGAAGGCTGGGTGGCCACCGGCGATGCCGGCTTCTTCGAGGAAGGCTCCGGCCACCTGCGGATCATCGACCGCGCCAAGGACGTGGGCAAGATGGCCGACGGCAGCATGTTTGCGCCCAAGTATGTGGAAAACAAGCTGAAATTCTACCCGGACATCCTGGAGGCGGTGCTGTTCGGCAATGGCCGCGACCGCTGTGTTGCCTTCATCAACATCGACCTGACGGCGGTGGGCAACTGGGCCGAGCGCAACAATATCGCCTATGCCTCCTACCAGGAGCTGGCGGGCCATCCGAAGGTTCTGGAAACCATCCGCTCGCATGTGACGGCAGTCAACAAATCGGTCGCGGAAGACCCGATGCTGTCGGGCTGCCAGATCCATCGCTTTGTGGTGCTGCACAAGGAACTGGATGCGGATGACGGCGAGATGACCCGTACCCGCAAGGTGCGCCGCCGCATCGTGGAAGAGAAATTCGACGATATCATCACCGCGCTTTACGACGGTTCGGAGAAGGTCTCGACCGTCACGGAAGTGACCTATGAGGATGGCCGCAAGGGCTCGATCAAGGCGACGCTGACCATCGTCGATGCCGAAGTTCAGCCGGCAGCGGCTCACAAGGTGGCCGCGGAATGATGCACGTGTCTCCGGAAATGACCCCGCCCCGTGCCGGGCAGGCCGGAACGGTCTCAGATCAGGTCGGGATTCAGGTCAGGGTTGAAGGCCGTGTTGACCACCTGCTGGATCTTGAAGGTGGAACTGAACCCGTGTGTCTGCTCAATGATCGAGGCCAGGCTTTCGGATTGGCTGAGGCCCATCTGCTTGCATTCAAGTGCCATCTTCAAAAGGCAGGAATGCTCAAGTTCGCCGAACATAACGTCGATCTCCTTGCTGCTCGTTTCGTACAAGTATCGCACGAAAATCTTAAAATTTCTATGTGGCAAAAGAATGGAGGCGGTTGTCATGCTTGACAATTCAGAGAGTTACGTCACCGAAGACGGCCGCACCATCGGCGGCGTGGTGATGGAGATGAAGAACATCACCCTGCGGTTCGGCGGCGTGGTGGCGATCAAGGACATCTCCTTTGACATCCGCGAGGGCGAGATCCGCGCGATCATCGGCCCCAACGGCGCCGGCAAGTCCTCGATGCTGAACGTGATCTCCGGCTTCTACGTGCCGCAGGAAGGCGAAGTCTGGTTCCGCGGCTCCAAGCGGCCGCAGATGAAACCCTATGAAGTGGCGCGCCAGGGCATCGCCCGGACCTTCCAGAACATTGCCCTGTTCGATGGCATGAGCGTCCTGGACAACGTCATGACCGGGCGGCTCAACTACATGAAAACAGGCCTGTTTTCGCAAGCTCTGTGGAAGGGCAAGGCGGAGCAGGAAGAGACTGAGAACCGCGAGGTCGTGGAGCGGATCATCGACTTCCTGGAGATCCAGCACATCCGCAAGACCCCGGTGGCGCGGCTGCCCTACGGCCTGAAGAAACGGGTCGAGCTGGCGCGTGCGCTGGCGGCGGAGCCGAAGCTCTTGCTGCTGGATGAACCGATGGCCGGCATGAACGTCGAGGAGAAGGAGGACATGTCCCGCTTCATCCTGGATGTGAACGACGAATTCGGCACCACCATTGCCCTCATCGAGCACGACATGGGCGTTGTGATGGACCTCAGCGACCGGGTCGTGGTGATGGACTACGGCAAGAAGATCGGTGACGGCACGCCGGACGAGGTGCGCAACAACCAGGATGTGATCGACGCCTATCTGGGGGTCAGCCATGACTGAGTTGCACCGCAGCAACACCCGGCTCCGGCAGAGTGACACCCGTACACCCCCTGTGCACCCCCTGTGCACCGCCGCAGTGCAGAATTCCGAGGAGAGCCTCTAATGCCTGAACAACTCGTCTTTGCGATGGAAGTGACGCTGAACGGCCTGATGGCGGGCGTGCTCTATGCGCTGGTCGCGCTGGGGTTCGTTCTGATCTACAAGGCCTCCGGCATCTTCAACTATGCCCAGGGCGTGATGGCGCTGTTTGCGGCGATGACGCTGGTGGGGATCATGCAGGGGCAGGTGCCGTTTTCGCATCTGATCAACGCGGTCTTTGGCGGCCATATCACCCATTTCGGCTGGAATATCCCGGGCGTCGTGGCAATTGCCCTGACCGTGGGCGTGATGGTCCTGCTGGCCTGGCTGGTGCAGGTGCTGGTGATGAAGCATCTGGTCGGGCAGGAGCCGATCATCCTGTTCATGGCCACCATCGGGCTTGCCTATTTCCTGGAAGGCGTTGCCGACCTGATGTGGGGTTCCGAGATCAAGACGCTGGACGTGGGCCTGCCGCAGGGCATCAACCTGTGGATCGACGAGGTCACCTTCAACATCTTCGGCTACGGCTTCTTTATCGACAACCTGGATATCGTGGCGACCGTCATCGCGGCGCTGCTGGTGGCCGGCCTGGTGGCTTTCAGCCAGTACACCAAGCAGGGCCGGGCGATGCGCGCGGTGGCGGATGACCACCAGGCGGCGCTGTCGGTCGGCATCTCGCTGAACTTCATCTGGGTGCTGGTGTGGTCCGTTGCAGGCTTCGTCGCCCTGGTCGCGGGCATCATGTGGGGCACCAAGTCCGGCGTGCAGTTCTCGCTGTCGCTGATCGCACTGAAGGCCCTGCCGGTGCTGATGCTGGGCGGCTTCACCTCGATCCCCGGCGCCATTGTCGGCGGCCTGATCATCGGTGTCGGCGAGAAGCTGTTCGAGTTTGCCATCGGCCCGATGGTCGGCGGCGCCACCGAGAACTGGTTTGCCTATGTGCTGGCGCTGCTGTTCCTGGTGTTCCGTCCGCAGGGCCTGTTCGGGGAGAAGATCATTGAACGGGTCTGAGGCTCATATGATCTGCTCCCTGCGTGCTCAGCCCTCGAGCCGGCGGAAGGCGGCGATGACGACGGCGGCAAAGATGCTGGCCACCAGGGTGAAGGCGATGGTGATGTTGCCGATCAGCTGCCCGGCCGCGAAGGTCAGCAGCCCGGCCATCAGCAGCCCGATCAGCACCGTGCCCCACGGGCCGGGCCCGCTGCTGGAGGCCCGCCGCCGCTGCGGTTCGAATTCAAAGGGCGGCAGCACGGTTGCGTCTTCCACCGTTTCCAGCAGCCGGCCCTTGGCCTTGGCAAATTCGGCTTCGGATATGTCGCCTTTCTTCCGCGCGGCCTCCAGCCGCCGGATTTCCTCGAAAATCACGGTCATTGGTTCCACTCACTCTACCCAAAAACAGGGTTTCACAAAGAAGTGGGCAAAATGTGTCCAAGCCGGGAAATCTGACAAACTGGTTAACGGCGGGGGCGCCGCATGACCAAGGTGATCGCCATCATCAACGTCATTGCCTGGGCCGGGTTCTGGGCCTTCGGCTACCTGGCGCTGTCGGCGGAAAGCTACAGCGAGACCCAGGTGGTGACCGCGGCGCTGCTGGCCTCCGCCGGGCTGATCACCGGCATCATCGCCTATCTGCGGCTGGTGCGCGGCAGCGAGCGCAGCGGCTATGCCAAACCTTCTAACCGGATGACGCGCGAGCAGCGTGACGCCGCGCAGGCCCAGTGGGGGCAGATCAAATGAGTGCCGCCGCTGAAACAACCAAGACAGACACCCGGACCGGGTCCCGTTTGCAAGAGAAAGGGAGCATCTGAGACATGTTCTACCGTGAAGCCGGGGATTTCAAAGTCTCCTATGCCGATGACAGCCAGACCTTTCCGATCAAGTTCGACCGCTACCGCTACTATGCGGTGCTGGCGGTGGCGTTCGGCATCATCCCGTTCCTGATCAACGATTACTGGGCGAACGCGATCCTGCTGCCGTTCCTGATCTATTCGATCGCCGCAATCGGGCTGAACATCCTGGTCGGCTACTGCGGCCAGGTGTCCCTGGGCACCGGCGGGTTCATGGCGGTGGGCGCCTATGCCTGCTACAAGCTGATGACCGCCTTCCCGGAAATCAGCATGTTCATTCACGTGCTGCTGGCGGGCGGCATCACCGCGCTGGTCTGCGTGCTGTTCGGCCTGCCCAGCTTGCGCATCAAGGGTTTCTACCTGGCGGTGGCAACGCTGGCGGCGCAGTTCTTCCTAGTGTGGCTGTTCAACCGGGTGCCGTGGTTCTACAACTACTCGGCTTCGGGCCAGATCAACGCGCCGGAACGCGACACCTTCGGCATCATCATCACCGGCCCCAACGCGCCGGCCTGGGCCACCTACCTGTTCTGCCTGATCTTCCTGACCGTCTGCGCGCTGATTGCCCGCAACCTGACCCGCGGCACCCAGGGCCGCAGCTGGATGGCGATCCGCGACATGGACATCGCCGCCGAGATCATCGGGGTGAACCCGTTGAAGGCCAAGCTGACTGCCTTTGCCGTCTCCGGCTTCTTCATCGGCATCTCCGGCGCGCTGTTCTTTGCGGTCTACCTAGGCGCGGTCGAGGTCGGCGAGGCCTTTGGCATCAACAAGTCGTTCCTGGTGCTGTTCATGGTGATCCTCGGCGGGTTGGGCTCGATCTTCGGCTCCTTTGCCGGTGCCGCCTTCCTGGTGCTGCTGCCGGTGGTGCTGAAGGTGGTGGGCGTCGACCTGCTGAACTGGCCCACGGACATCGTGGCGCATTTCCAGCTGGTGATCGTCGGCGCGCTGATCATCGTGTTCCTGATCGCGGAACCGCACGGGATGGCGCAGCTGTGGCGGGTTGCCAAGGAAAAACTGAGACTCTGGCCCTTCCCGCACTGACGCGGGGCGGCAGACACGCTGGCGGGGAGAAAACCAAGACCACCCCCGCCGAAGGAAACCATCGGATAAGACCAAAGGGAGGATTTAAGCCGATGAAAAAGACACTGACCACACTGGCGCTCGGCGCCGCGATGGCAGCGGGTCCGGCAATGGCGGATCTGGTGTTCCCGGACCTCAGCTACCGGACCGGGCCCTATGCGGCGGGCGGCATTCCGTTCTCCGACGGCTACAACGACTACTTCACCCTGCTGAACGAGCGCGATGGCGGCATCGGCGGCGTCAAGGCCAAGGTGATCGAATGCGAGACCGGCTATAACACCGAAAAGGGCGTTGAGTGCTACGAGTCCACCAAGGGCCAGGGCGCGCTGATCTATCAGCCGCTGTCCACCGGCATCACCTATCAGCTGATCCCCAAGGTGACCGCGGACAACATCCCGCTGCACACCATGGGCTATGGCCGCACCTCGGCGGCGAACGGCGAAGTGTTCAGCCACGTGTTCAACTACCCGGCCAACTACTGGAACGGCGCCTCGGGCGTGGTGAACTACCTGCTGGAAGCCAATGGTGGCGATATCAGCGGCAAGAAGATTGCGCTGATCTATCACAACTCCGCCTATGGCAAGGAGCCGATCCGCACCCTGGAAGAGCTGTCCAAGAAGCACGGCTTTGAGCTGATTGCTCTGCCGGTCGACCATCCCGGCCAGGAGCAGAAATCGCAGTGGCTGCAGATCCGCCGCGACCGTCCCGACAACGTCGTGATGTGGGGCTGGGGCGTGATGAACCAGGTGGCGATCCAGGAAGCTGCCAACATCCGCTTCCCGATGGAGAACTTCATCGGCGTGTGGTGGTCCGGTGCCGAGCATGACGTGCTGCCCGCGGGCGACAAGGCCAACGGCTACAAGGCGGTGACCTTCCACAACGTGGGCCGCGACTTCCCGGTGTTTGACGACATCCAGAAATATGTCGTGGACGCGGGCAAGGCGGCAGGTGCCGGCGATCAGGTGGGCAACGTGCTCTATAACCGCGGTATGTACGCGGCGATGCTGGCGGCCGAAGCTGCCAAGACCGCGCAGGAAATCCACGGCACCGCGGATATCACCCCGGCGATGATGCGCGACGGCATGGAAGCGCTGGTGATCGATGAGGCGAAGATGGAAGCGCTGGGGATGCCCAACTTCGGTCCGGCCTTCAACGTGTCCTGCGAAAACCACGGCGGCCCCGGCCTGGTCGGTGTGACCCAGTGGGATGCGGAGAGCAAGACCTGGTCGCTGATCTCTGACTTCAAACCGTCCGATACCGAAGTGATCGGCAAGCTGATCGAGGAAGACTCGGCTGCTTATGCGGCAGAGAACAACATCGAACCTGGTTGCAAATAAGGGCTTCATGCCGGCCCCCGCTGTCTTGGGGGCCGGAAAGAAACCGGCGCGGCGGCAAGCTGCCGCGCCACTCAACGGGATCCCGGATCTGGTCCGGGACAGGCATGAGGACACGCTTTGATGCTGGATGCAGCGAACACCGCCGAGGTGCAGGCCGAGACCCTGCTGGAGGTCAACAATATCGAGGTGATCTACAATCACGTGATCCTCGTCCTGAAGGGCGTGAGCCTGAATGTGCCCAAGGGCGGCATCACCGCGCTGCTGGGCGGCAACGGGGCCGGCAAGACCACGACGCTGAAGGCGGTATCGAACCTGCTGCATTCGGAACGCGGCGAGGTCACCAAGGGCTCGATCAAATACCGCGGCGAGCATGTGCATGAGCAGGACCCGGCGGAGCTGGTGAAGAAGGGCGTCATCCAGGTGATGGAAGGCCGCCACTGCTTTGAGCACCTGACGGTGGAAGAGAACCTGCTGACCGGCGCCTATACCCGCACGGACGGCGGCGCGAATGTCCAGAAAGACCTGGAAATGGTCTATCACTACTTCCCGCGCCTGAAGGAGCGGCGGAAGAGCCAGGCCGGTTATACCTCGGGCGGCGAGCAGCAGATGGTGGCGATGGGCCGCGCGCTGATGTCGCGGCCGGAAACCATCCTGCTGGACGAGCCGTCGATGGGGCTGGCGCCGCAGCTGGTGGAGCAGATTTTCGAGATCGTGAAGTCGATCAACGAGCAGGAGGGCGTGACCTTCCTGCTGGCCGAGCAGAACACCAACGTCGCCCTGCGGTATGCCCATTACGGCTATATCCTGGAATCGGGCCGGGTGGTGATGGACGGGCCTGCGGCAGAGCTGCGGGAGAACCCGGATGTGAAGGAATTCTACCTCGGGATGTCGGATGAAGGGCGCAAGAGCTTCCGCGACGTGCGGTCCTACCGCCGCCGCAAGAGGTGGCTGAGCTGATGCGGGGAGATGACGTGATGAGCTTTTTTGACACGCTTGAAACCCGCAGCGCAGACGAACGCGCCGCAGACCTGGCCAAGGCGCTGCCGCAGCAGATCGCCCGCGCCAAGAGTGCAGCCGGTTATGCCGCGCTGCTGGACGGGGTGGACCCGGCCGCGGTGGCCTCGGCCGGGGCGTTGGCCAAGCTGCCGGTGCTGCGCAAATCTGAGCTGAGCCGGGCGCAGGCCGAGAACCCTCCCTTTGGCGGCTTCACCGTGAAGCCCGCGCATGGCTTTGCCCATATCTTCCAGAGCCCCGGCCCGATTTATGAGCCGGGCGGGGTGGACGGCGACTGGTGGCGGATGGGGCGGTTCCTGAACGCCGCCGGGATCGGCCAGGGCGATGTGGTGCAGAACTGCTTTGGCTACCACCTGACGCCCGCCGGCATGATCTTTGAAAACGGCGCGCGGGCGGTTGGTGCTGCGGTGCTGCCGGCCGGCACCGGCCAGACCGAGCTGCAGGTGACTGCTGCGCGCGACGTGGGCGCCACCGCCTATGCCGGCACGCCGGATTACCTGAAGGTGATCCTGGACAAGGCCGATGCGATGGGTGTGGAGCTGAAATTCTCCAAGGCGGCGGTGGGCGGCGGCGCGCTGTTCCCGAGCCTGCGCCAGGAATACGCTGACCGCGGGATCTCCTGCCTGCAGTGCTATGCCACTGCGGATCTGGGCAACATCGCCTATGAAAGCCCGGCGATGGAGGGGATGATCGTTGACGAGCATGTGATCGTCGAGATCGTCACCCCCGGCACCGGCAACCCGGTGGCGCCGGGCGAGGTGGGCGAGGTTGTGGTGACCACGCTGAACCCCGATTACCCGCTGATCCGCTTTGCCACCGGCGATCTGTCGGCGGTGATGCCGGGTGTTTCGCCCTGCGGCCGCACCAACATGCGGATCAAGGGCTGGATGGGCCGTGCCGATCAGACCACCAAGATCAAGGGCATGTTCGTGCGCCCCGAGCAGGTGGCGGCGCTGGTCGAGAAGCATGACGAGATCGTCAAGGCCCGCGTGATTGCCAGCCGCGACGGCGAGATGGACGCGATGACCGTGCAGATCGAAGCGGCAGGCGGCGACGAGGCGGCCTATGCGCGTTCGGTGATCGAGGTGCTGAAGCTCAAGGGCAAGGTCGAGGTGGTCGCGCCCGGGGCGCTGCCCAAGGACGGGCTGGTGATCGAGGATCAGCGGACCTACGACTGAGCCGCGCAGAGTTGCTGACTGAAACGGGCGCCGGATGCAGGCGCCCGTTTGCTGTTCCGGCGGCGGCATGGCCCGGGCCGCGCTTTCCGGCTGGAATTTCTGACTGGAATGGTCGAAATAGGGCGGTGTGAACCTTCATCCGGACCCTGACTGCCGCAAATGACTGCTGCCAATGATCCCATCGAATATGCCCCGCACGGGCGCCGCCGCGGCGGCAAGAGCGGCGGCGGGCTTTTTGCCGTCCTGGCGTGGGCGGTGGCGCTGTCCTGCCTGCTGCCGATGGTGGCAGTGGCGCTGGCGGCGGCGTTCGGCGGCACGGAGACGATCAGCCATCTCGCCGAAACGGTGCTGCCGGGCTATACGCTGACGACGCTGGCGCTGGTGGCGATGGTGGCGCTTGGCACCTTTGCAATCGGCACCGGAGCGGCCTGGCTGGTGACGATGACCCGGTTTCCCGGTGCCCGGTTTCTGGAGATTGCGCTGGTGCTGCCGCTGGCCTTCCCGGCCTATGTGCTGGCCTATGCCTACACCCATATCCTGGACCACCCCGGCATCGTGCAATCCACCCTGCGCGAGGTGACGGGCTGGGGGCCGCGGGATTACTGGTTCCCGGAGATCCGCTCCACCGGCGGGGCGGCGGCGATGCTGGTGCTGGTGCTGTACCCCTATGTCTACCTGCTGGCGCGGGCGGCGTTCATGCAGCAGAGCGCTGGAGCTTTCCTGGCCGCCAGGGCCCTGGGCAAGAACGCCTGGCAGGCGTTCTGGATGGTCAGCCTGCCGATGGCGCGCCCGGCCATTGCCTCGGGCGTGCTGCTGGCGGTGATGGAGACGATCGCGGATTTCGGCACGGTGTCCTATTTCGGGGTGCAGACCTTTGCCACCGGGATCTACACCAGCTGGTTCTCTCTGGGCGACCGGGGCGGCGCGGCGCAGCTGGCACTGTGCCTCTTGGGCTTTGCCCTGACGCTGGCGGTGGTCGAGCGCTCCACCCGCGGGCGGGCGAAGTACCACCATGCCGGCAAACACCACACCCAGATGCCGCCGGCGGAGCTGGGCGGCGTCAAGGCGGCAGTGGCCGTGTTCTTCTGCGCGGTGCCGGTGGTGCTGGGCTTCCTGCTGCCGGTGGCGGTGCTGTTCCTGATGAGCTTTGACTCGGAGCAGAACCTGTTCAGCCGCCGCTATATCGGCTTCACCAGCAATTCGATCATCCTGGCGTCGGCGGCGGCGGTGCTGACGGTGGCGGCCGCGGTCTGCCTCGGCTTTTACCAGCGCCTGCGGCCCGGGCGGCTGTCCTCCGCGGCGGCCTATTTCGCCCGGCTGGGCTATGCGGTGCCCGGCGGGGTGATCGCGGTGGGGCTGATCGTGCCCTTCGCGGCGTTCGATAATGCGCTGGATGCCTGGATGCGGGAGACCTTCGGCATCCGCACCGGGCTGTTGGTGACCGGCTCGATCTGGCTGCTG
The DNA here is from genome assembly GCF_049056525.1 of Leisingera coralii. NCBI lineage: Bacteria > Pseudomonadati > Pseudomonadota > Alphaproteobacteria > Rhodobacterales > Roseobacteraceae > Leisingera > Leisingera coralii. The sequence continues at coordinate 319,897 of NZ_JBHUPT010000002.1, forward strand.
GTTGCTGCCTATGGCGTGCGGTTCATGGCGGCGGCGCTGGGGGCATATGAGGGCGGACAGGCGACGATGCACACCAATATGGATGCCGCGGCGCGGTCACTGGGGCAGGGGCCGATGGGGATGCTGCGCCGGGTGCATCTGCCGATCCTGACGCCCAGCCTGCTGACCGCGCTGCTGATTGTCTTTGTCGATGTGATGAAGGAGCTGCCCGCGACGCTGATCATGCGGCCCTTCAATTTCGACACGCTGGCGGTGCAGGCGCACCGGCTGGCGGCGGATGAGCGGCTGGAGGGCGCTGCGGTGCCCTCGCTGGTGATCATGGCGGTTGGCTTGCTGCCGGTCATCCTGATCTGCCGCCAGGTGGGACGGCGCCGCTAGGCGCAAGAATTTTGGAAAATTCTTGCCAGGAAAATTCGAATTTTCCTGGCGCGTTAGATGGCTAGGGGCGGCTTATGCCGCCCACCAGGCCTCGATCTCGTCACGGGAAATCCGGTCTGCCGGGCCCAGGCCCACCAGAACGGTTTCCTCCGCCTCGCAGCGTTTGGCTTCGACGTGGCGGCCCACCACATGCAGCTCATAAGCGCCGCCGGTGGTCAGCACGAAGCCCTTCATCCGGTAGAGCCCTGCGGGCCGGTCTGCCAGCTTGTCCCCCAGCGCGCGGCGGTCCAGCACGTCGCTGCTGCGGTGCTGCCAGGTGGCATAGGCGGGGTGGGCGGCAACCGCGCGGCCCTTGGGCAGCGGCACCACGTCAAACAGCAGTTCCGCCACGGGAGAGCCGTTCAGCACCGTCGGGGTGCGGGCGCCGGCCGATTTCAAGGTGGCGCCGAGCGTTTCGGAGATTTCATCGCATTTGGTCGCGATCACCAGATCCGCGGCGCGGATCTGCTGCTCTGCCTGCGGGGCAACCAGCGGGTCGCTCAGCAGCGTTTCCGCATTCCCCGCATCAACCAGGGTGACGATGCCGCCGTAGCTGAGGCCGGTTTCATTGAGAACGGAATTGGCGATGGCAACCGGATCGGAGATGCCGCTGGCTTCGATCACCAGATGGTCCGGGTGTTCGGGGCGGTTCAGTATTTCCCGCAGCGCCGCGGCCAGGTCGTCGCCCATGGTGCAGCAGACGCAGCCATTGGTGAGGGCGATCTTGCCGCCGTCTGTATTCTGGATCAGCGCGTCGTCGATATTGACCGCGCCGAAGTCATTCACGATCACGGCCAGCTTCAGCCCGTGATCCTCGGCCAGCAGCCGGTTGATCAGGGTGGTCTTGCCCGCCCCCAGATACCCGCTGATAATCGTTACCGGCAACCGGTTCATAAGCTCTGGCCCCCCAGAGCGCGGCGTGCTCCCGACTGCATGTTTCCCCCCGAATTTCAAGATGCGCGAACGTATAGGGGCCTGGCGCAATCGGGTCTAGGAAAAGCTGGGGATGCGTCGAAGTTTTGCCATCCTGACGGCGGCTGTGCCATTTGGGAAACGCACAGGTGCAAAAAAGCGCGGCCCGGGGCCGCGCTTTGCCGGTTTTCTGCGGACTGGGGTTACTTCCAGCCGACGTCGTTGAAGATCTTCTGTGCCTCGGGCAGGTTCTTGGCGACCTCCGACAGGTTCACGTCATCCGGCTTGAAATGGCCAAGCGCTGCGATCGAGGGGGCCAGGCCAACGCCCGGAACCGCCGGGTACTCGTCATTGCCGGCCGAGAAATACGCTTGGGCGGAATCGCTGGCGAGGTACTCCAGGAACTTGACGGCGTTGTCCTTGTTCGGCGCGTGCACGGCAACACCGCCGCCGGACAGGTTCATATGCGCGCCTTCGGTGTTCTGCGAGGGGAACAGCCAGCCGATCTGGTCGCGGTTCTCCGAGACGCCCTTGACCTCCTTGCGGATCGAGCGGGCGAAGTAATAGCTGTTGGCCACCGAGATATCGCACTCGCCCGAGACCAGGCCGCGAATCTGGTCGGTGTCGCCGCCCTGCGGGTCGCGCGCCATGTTGGCGACCACGCCTTCGGCCCAGCTGCGGGCTGCCTCGGCGCCGTGATGGGTCACGATCGAGGCCAGCAGGGTCTGGTTGTAGGTGTTCTTGGAGGAGCGGATGCAGACCTTGCCCTTATACGCGGGGTCGGCCAGGTCCAGGTAGGTCAGCGGCGGGTTGGCGACCTCGTCCTTGTCGTAGAAGATGATGCGCGAGCGCTGGCTGAAGCCGAACCACTGGTTGTCTTCGTCCTGCAGGTAGGCGGGAACGCGGGATTCCAGCACGTCGCTGTCGATGCTTTGCAGCACGCCTGCGTCCTTGGCCCGGGTCAGGCGCGAAGTGTCGACGGTGATCAGGATGTCGGCGGGGGAGTTCTCGCCTTCGGCCTTCATCCGGGCAATCAGCTCATCGGCGTTGCCTTCGATGCGGTTGATGGTGATGCCGGTGGCCTCTTCGAATTCCGAATAGAGCTGTTCGTCGGTGTCATAGTGGCGCGAGGAATAGATGTTCAGCTCGCCTTCGGCGGCAGCAGTGGTGGCAATGGCCGCGGTCAGCGCGCCGGCCAGTACGGTGGTGGCTTTCAGCATGTGATGTCCCGTTCGTTAGTGGCTCTTTTTCCGACTGAAATAGTCAATTAAAGAATTTTCCGGCGGATGCAATGAATTTCCGACAAAAGAAATCGGATAATTTGCCGCGGCAGTGCATGGGACAGGCGGTTCCGGAAACCATGCCGGATCCGGGCCGCTGCTGTTCGGGGCGCAATGCAGGGGCGGCCTGCCGCCGGCCGCTCCCGCCCGTCGCTGGACTTTTTGCAAAGTCCGCTCCCGTTGGGCGTGGCACCGCGCAAAGCGCGGTGCCACGCCCAAGGCCGCCAAGCATTGCCCGGCGGCAGCCGGGGGATCTGCGGGCGCGGGAGTGCTCCCTTGCCGGGTTTGGAAAACACAGCTCCAAAACGCAAAAAAACCGCATCGGATGATGCGGTTTTCTGCATGTCGCTGGATCGGATCTTAGCCCTGGCGCGCTTTGAACTTGCGCTGGGTCTTGTTGATCACGTAAACGCGGCCTTTGCGGCGCACAACCCGGCAGTCGCGGTGCCGGTTCTTCAGCGAGCGGAGCGAGTTCTTGACCTTCATGGCCTCTCTCCTTGTCTGCGGCGCGAACCAGCGCCTAGGTTAGCGGGTGCCTTGGCCGTGGCCAGGGCAGTGAATGAATGGTGGGCGATACAAGGATCGAACTTGTGACCCCTTCGATGTCAACGAAGTGCTCTACCGCTGAGCTAATCGCCCACTCTGGCCTGCCCAGCCTCCTGCCCCTTAGAAGTGAAAGGGGCGCGGGGTGCCGCGCCGGTGAGGGGGTCTATAAATAGAGTCGCGCAGAGGTGCAAGAGCTTTTGACCGCAGAAATTTCCGCGATATGCTGTTTCTTGCACAAGAAGCACCGGAGCAAGGATGCCTGATACAGCGTTTTCCGTGAATTCCCCGCAGAAACTGGCCTCCGCGGTGGTTTTTGCCTCTCCGCACAGCGGGACAGACTATAGCGATTCCTTTCTGGCACAGTCGATTCTGGGGCGGAAGATGATCCGCAGCTCAGAAGACGCCTTTGTCGACCGGCTGTTTCAGGCGGCGCCGGAGTTCGGCGCGCCGCTGCTGACCGCGGTCAAGCCGCGGGCCTATCTGGACCTGAACCGCTCGCCCGATGAGCTGGACCCGGCGGTGATCGAGGGGGTGCAGCGGCGCGGGCAGAACCCGCGGGTGGCCTCGGGCCTTGGGGTGATTCCCCGGGTGGTGGCCAATGGCCGCGCGATCTACCGCGGCAAGCTGCCGATGGTGGAGGCCGAGCAGCGTATCAGGTGCTACTGGCACCCTTATCACCAGGCGCTGAAGGGGCTGCTGGATCAGGCGCACTTGCACTTCGGGCAGGCGATTCTGGTCGATTGCCACTCGATGCCGCATGAGGCGATCGACACCATGGCGCCGCGCAGCGGCGGCAAGCCGGAAGTGGTGCTGGGCGACCGGTTCGGCGCCGCGGCGGACAGCGGCGTGGTGGACCGGATCGAGGCGGCTTTTGCCGCGGCCGGTCTGAAGGTGGCCCGCAACACACCCTTTGCCGGGGCTTATATTGCCCAGACCTATGGCCGCCCGTCGCGGCGGCAGCACGCGGTTCAGATCGAGATCGACCGGGCGCTCTATATGGATGAGATCAATATCCGGCCCAATGCAAATTTCGAACCGCTGCAGAAACTGCTGCGCCGGGTGATTGCCGAGATTGCGGCGATCGGGCAGGAGGAAATGCCGCTGGCGGCGGAATAAGCCGGTACGGAGTGCGGCTCAGCGCAGGGCGCGGCCTTTCAGGATCGCGCCGTCGCCGAAGCGCTTGCGGATCGCGTCGGTGGCGCGTTCCGCCTCGGCCCGCTTGCCGGCCTGCGGGTCCAGCAGATCGCCGGTTTCATCGGCCTGCGATTCTGGCACCAGGTCGGAGATGCCGCAGCCCAGCAGGCGGTAAGGACCCTCATCACCCACCTGGTCCAGCAGGCCGCGGGCGGTGCGGTAGATCCGGTCGGCGATTTGGGTGGGGCTGCGTAATGTGAGCCGCCGGGTCAGCGCCGAATGGTTGGCGCGCTTCAGTTTGAGGGTGACAACCCGGCCCGCCAGCTCCCGCGCCTTGGCCCGGTCCGAGACCTTTTCCGCCAGCCGCCACAGGTGGCCGTCGAGCACCTCCAGGCTGGCGGTGTCCTCAAAGAAGGTGGTTTCATTGGAGATCGACTTGATCGGCGCATGGGCCGAGACCCGGCGCCGGTCCTGACCGCGGGCAAGGTGCCAGAGCCGGTCGCCCATCGAGCCGAAGCGGCTGTGCAGCGCCTCGCGGTCCCAGCGCAACAGGTCGGAGAAGGTGCGGATGCCAGCCTTGTCGAGGCTCGCCTGGGCGGCCGGGCCGATGCCCCAGATCAGCCGCACCGGCTTGTCGCGCAGGAAATCATCGGTCTCGGCCTTGCCGATCACCGAGAACCCGCGCGGCTTGTCGAGGTCGGAGGCGACCTTGGCCAGGAACTTGTTGTGGCTGAGGCCGATGGAGCCGGTGACGCCGAGTTCATCCTTCATACGCTTGACCAGCCGCGCCAGCATCACCGCGGGCGGGGCGCCATGCAGCTTTTCGGTGCCGCTCAGATCCATGAAGGCCTCGTCCAGCGACAGTGGCTCCACATCCGGGGTCAGCTCATTCATCATCTTGCGGATTTCTCGGCTGACCTCGACGTAGACATTCATCCGCGGCTTGATCACCACCGCGTCGGGGCAGAGCTTCAGCGCCTGGAACATCGGCATGGCGGAGCGCACCCCGCGGATGCGGGCGACGTAGCAGGCGGTGGAGACCACCCCGCGCTTGCCGCCGCCGATGATCACCGGCTTGGTGGCCAGCTCCGGATTGTCGCGTTTTTCGACGCTGGCATAGAAGGCGTCGCAATCCATGTGGGCGATGGTGAGGGAGAACAGCTCCTCATGCGCCTTGATACGCGGGCTGCCGCAATGGGGGCAGCGCCGGGCGGGGGCGATCTGGCTCAGGCAGTCTCGGCAAAGGGCGTGCATGGGCGGCGGGCTGTCTATGTTGAGCGGCAAGTCTAGCGTGCGGCGGAGGGCTTGTCTTTAGCGCGGCGGGCGGGCAAGGGACAGATCATGGCATCAGCAGGCGATGAATTTTCCGGCGCGAAGGCCGCGTTGTTTCTGGGGCAGGAATTGCTGGTCATCCTGCGTGATGACACACCGGATATTCCTTATCCCGGCCACTGGGATCTGCCGGGCGGCGGCCGCGAGGGGGACGAAAGCCCCGAGGCCTGCGTGCTGCGCGAAACCCGGGAGGAAGTCGGGCTGGTGCTGAAACCGGACGCGCTGGTCTGGCCGCAGTCCTATCTGCGCCCGCATGGGCGGGTCTGGTTCTTTGCCGCGCATCTGCCCGCCTCCGCTGCCGGGCTGATCCGCTTCGGGAATGAGGGGCAGGGCTGGGCGCTGATGGCGCCGGAGACCTATTGCGCGCATCCGTTGGCGGTGCCGCATTTCGCCGGGCAGCTGCGCCAGTACCTGGAGGCACGGGCCGGATAGCAGGGGCTGAAAAGAAAGATCCCCCGCTGGAATGCGGGGGGAAGGTGACGGACCTCAGGAAGAAAAGCCCGTCTGGGGAGTGTCTCATCCACAGAATCGCGCAGCGGCTGCTGTTTCGCAAAGTTTGCGGGTCCGGGCAGCGGCTGCGGGTTTTGCGGGTGTGCCTTTTGGGTCACAGGACGATTTGGCGCAGAAAACGGTGCCGCCGCAGGTTTCGTCTGTGAAAAGAGTGCGTTGACGTAACGTAAAACGATTGCAGGCGGACAGACGGCGGGAAATAGATGTGCCCGCCTTACATTTTTATTTCTGCCTGTTTTTTAAGCAGATCTCTGCCTGCGCTGTTTGCGGCGCAGGCAATACGCGTGTGTGTGCCGCCCAGGCAGCGCTTTTGCGATCAGGCTTGCGTGCCGGCCAGCTCTGCCAGGATGGCCTCGGCCGCGGCGCGGGGGCTCTCCGCTTTCCAGATCGGGCGGCCCACGACGATGTGGTCGGCACCGTCCGCAATGGCACTGGCCGGGGTGGCAACGCGCTTCTGGTCGCCAAGGTCTGCCCCGGCGGGGCGCACGCCCGGGGTGACGATCAGCTTGCCTTCAGCCTCGGGCAGGGCGCGGATCAGAGCGGCCTCCTGCGGGCTGGCGATTACCCCGTCGGCGCCGGCGGCAAAGGCGTTGCCTGCGCGCTCCAGAACCAGGTCCTGCACCGCGCCGTCCTTGATCAGCGCCCCGTCCAGGTCCTCGCGGTCGAGCGAGGTGAGGATGGTGACGGCGAGGATCTTGAGGTCCTTGCCCGCCGCGCCTTCCTTGGCGGCGCGCACCACGTAAGGGTCGCCGTGCACGGTGAGGAAGTCGAGGTCGAACTGCGCCAGGCCCCGCACCGCGTTCTCCACGGTGGCACCGATGTCGAACAGTTTCATGTCGAGGAAGATGCGCTTGCCGTGCTCCTGCTTGAGCTCATTGGCGAGCGCCAGGCCGCCGCCAGTGAGCATGCCGAGGCCGATTTTGTAGAAGGAGACCGCATCACCCAGCTGTTCGGCAAGCTTCAGCCCCGCCAGCGCATTGGGGACATCCAAGGCAACAATCAGGCGGTCGTCGGCGCGCGGGGCTTGGGTCATGGCAGGGTCCTTTGTGGCAGCTGTGGCGTGAAACTGGCGTTTCATACGCAAGGGGCTGCGGTTGGGCAAGGCGCAGCAGGGCGCTCCCGCATCTGAAGAGGCCCCTGGCGGGGCCTGTTGCAGATTTTGGGCCCGGCGCCGCGCTGGCGCGCGGCGCGGCCGCGCGTGACGGCAGCCGTCAGCGCGATGTTGACGCAGGTCAGGGATTTCCTCACCTTTTGCGGGCATTATGGTCTTGAAGCGGCGGCAACGCTTCCCACATCTATTGCCGAGGCCCGGACCGGGGCGTGCCGCAAAGCGGGCGCTGCCAATAACGCGGGCGCTTGAAAAAGG